>CACDDC010000005.1 GCA_902551455.1 uncultured Pelagibacteraceae bacterium
AAGATACAACTTTGATAATTAATTCAAAAAGTTTAGAAAAAAAATCAAAACTTAGAAATTTCTTTGAAAAAGATAAAAGAACAATATGCATTCCATTCTATGCAGATGAAATTAATACTTTAAACACGATTGCAACTAGTTTTTTTAAAAAATTAAAAATTCCTATCTCAAGAGAAACAATAAATATTATTACTGAAAGATGTAATGGTGATAGAAACAATTTAAATAATGAGTTAGAAAAAATAAGAGCTTTCTTAAATGATAAATCAAATATTTCGTTGGATGAAATAAAAACAATAACTAATCTAGCAGAAAACTATAGTATTTCTGATCTTGCAGATACATGTTTGTCAAAAAATGTAAAGAGAACAATAAAAATTCTTAATGAAAATAATTTTTCTGATCAAGATTGTATACAAATAATTAGAACGATACTTTACAAATCGAAAAGAGTATTAAAAATTAAAAATATTTGTGATAAAGGGAAAAATTTAGATGAAGCAATATCTGAATATAGACCTACAATATTTTGGAAAGATAAACAAATGGTAAAAAACCAAATTTTAGCTTGGAAAAAAAATGAGGCTGAAAAACTTATAATAGATATTAGTAATATAGAATTATTAGTAAAAAAAAATTCATTCAATTCTGTAAATATAATTTCCGATTTTATTTTAAATACTTCAAATAATTTTAGTAATTCGCCTTAATAACCATTATTAATCTATTAAGTTGATCTAAATCTTTGTATTCAAATGTTAGATAACCTGAATTATTTTTTTTATTTTTAATAAAAGTTTTTATACCAATTTTATTTTGGAGGTTTTCTTCTAAATCCTTTAAATTAGGATCTTTGTTTCTAAAGCTATATTTACTTTTCCCTTTTAAGGATCTCACTAAAGTTTCTGTTTGCCTAACTGATAAATTTTTATCTATTATTTTTTTTGCAAGGATAGTGCAATTGTCCAGTCCTACTAAAATTTTTGCATGTCCCTGAGATAATTTTTCTTGTTCAATAAATGAAGTAACTTCGATCGGTAAAGTCAAAAGTCTTAAGCAATTAGTAATATGTGCTCTACTTTTGCCAATAAATTTTGCAACTTTTTCATGATCATAAGCAAATTCATCAATTAATCTTTTATAGCCATTAGCTTCTTCAATAGGATTTAAATCACTCCTTTGAACATTTTCAACTATTGCAAATTCCAAAGATTTTAAATCATCAGCTTCGATGACAACAGCTGGCACTTCGTGAAGTCCAGCATTTTGAGCTGCGAGCCACCTTCTTTCTCCAGCAATTATTTCGTACTTGCTATCGTGGATTTTAGACCTTCTTACAACAATAGGCTGGATTATTCCTCTTTCTTTAATAGAATTTGTTAATTCCTCTAAACTTATTTTATCAAATTTTTTTCTTGGTTGGTATTTATTTCTAATTATAGAGCCTATAGGTAACTTATTATTTTTTAAACTTGGACCAGAATCTCCAATAAGCGACGACAGTCCTCTACCCAAACCTCTTTTTAAAGGATTATTCATTATGCTGCACTCTCCATAATTTTTTCTTGATTTAAAAATTCATCTGTAAAGTTAAAGTATGATTTGCTACCTGGGCAATTTTTATCATATAATAATACTGGTACACCATGAGATGGAGCTTCGGAAAGTCTTACATTTCTGGGTACTACAGTTTGATATACTTTATCCTTAAAAAATTCTCTTGCCTCTTTTTCAACCTGGCTGGAAAGCTTATTACGCTTATCATACATAGTAAGAAGAATACCTTTTATCATAAGCTCTGGATTAAGGTTATTTTTAATTCTATCTATAGTTTTCATGAGCTGGGTTATACCTTCTAAAGCAAAAAATTCAGTTTGCAGAGGCACAACGAGAGAATTAGAAGATACTAATGCCATGATTGTTAATAAACTGAGCGATGGAGGACAGTCAATTAATACATAATCATATGATGCGTTAGAATCCTTTAAATATGCCATTATTTGATCTTTCAAAATAAAGGCTCTTCGGTTATCACCTGCCGTTTCTACCTCTAGTCCAGATAAATCTACATTTGATGTAACCAAATCTAAATTTTCAATTTTAGTTTTACATATTACATCGTAAATATTTCTTGTGCCATTAAGAACACTATAAATTGTTTTATCTGAGCTTTCGGTATTTGATAGCCCAAGCCCTGTTGTAGCATTTCCTTGTGGGTCTAAATCAATTACTAAAATTTTTTTTCCTTTTATTGCTAGACCAGCTGCAAGATTTATCACGGTAGTAGTTTTACCAACACCCCCTTTTTGATTTATTATTGATAAAATTTTTTCATTCATATTTTTTTTAAATTACTTATTTTTATTAAAATAGAATCCTCACTAGTTAAACTCTTCTTTTCTTCATACTTAAATTGCCATTTCATAATAGACTCTTTTAGAATTTCTTTTCTATTTCTCCCCAAGTATAAAATTATATTTTTAAATTTTTTAAAATTTTTATCAGCCAGTTGCAATATTATTGGAAGTGGTTTAAAAGCCCTCGCTACAATTAAATCTGTTTTTAAATTTTTTTCTTCAAAAATGTCTTTTTGAAAAATTTTAGTTTTAAGACTGAATTTTTTTGATACTTCTTTTAAAAAATTACTTTTGTGATAACTTTTTTCGTATAAATGAAACTCCATATCTGATTTTCTATGCTTCATTATAATTGCAAGCACAATTCCAGGAAGTCCTGACCCTGAGCCTATATCAATGCATAGTTTATCATTTATATCAATAAAATCAATTATTTGTGCACTATCTATAATGTGCCTTTCTCTAGAAATTAGTTCTGATTTACTACTAATCAAGTTAATATCTTTATTTCTTTCTAGAATTAACGATCTGAACTCCTCTAACTCTGGAAATGTTTCACGTGAAACGTTTAGAGGTTCCAATTTTGAATATTCTATTATGTTCGAATCAATCAAGCTATATGCTTAATAGACTTTCTTTTGACATGTGACAACAAAATATATGCAGCTGCAGGGGTTATACCGTCTATTCTTAAAGCTTGACCCATAGTTCTTGGTTTAATTTGCTTAAATTTTGATTTTACCTCATTTGAAAGACCACTTAAATCGTCATAATTAACGTTATCAGGAATTTTAAGATTTTCATCTCTTTTAAATGCTAAAATATCTGCATTTTGCTTGGTCAAATAACCTCTATAGTGAGCGTTAATTTCTATCTGATCATCAATTTCTTTTGAAATATTAGGTATTTGAGGCCATATTACGCGTATTTTAGGCATATTTACATCTTTTTGACCCAGTATTTGATAAGCATTTCTTGATATTCCATCTTTTGCAATATTAATTCCATATTTTGCAACTTTAGATGGGGTTATAGAAAGTTTTTCCATTTTATTTGATATAAAAGATAGATTTTTTGATTTTTCAAAGAATATTTGTGCCCTTTTTTGAGAAACAACCCCAATATCAATACCTTTTTGAGTTAGCCTAAGGTCAGCATTATCAGCTCTTAGAGTAAGTCTATATTCGGCTCTAGAGGTAAACATCCTATATGGTTCAGCCACACCTTTTGTAACAAGATCGTCAATCATAACGCCAATATATGCTTCTGATCGGTCTAATATAAATGGCTCTTGACCTTTAAATGATAAGGCCGCATTGATACCTGCTACCAGTCCTTGTGCGGCAGCTTCCTCATACCCTGTGGTACCGTTAATTTGACCTGCTAGGTACAAATTCTGTATTTTTTTGGTTTCCAATGTTAAAAACAATTCTCTAGGATCTACATAATCGTATTCTATTGCATATCCAGGCCTTATAATAGTAACATTCTCTAAACCTTTGATTTTACTACATATTTCTTGTTGCACATCAGCTGGTAGAGATGTAGATATTCCATTTGGGTAGACAGTATTATCATTTAAGCCTTCTGGTTCTAGAAATATTTGATGCCTTTGTTTTTCAGAGAATTTTACTACTTTATCTTCGATTGATGGACAATATCTTGGTCCTACTCCTTTAATACTTCCAGAGTACATAGCACTACGCTTTATGTTTTTACAAATGATCTTGTGTACTTCGTTGTTGGTGTATGTCATTCGACATGACACTTGTTTATTTAAATTTATATTAGTTAGAAAAGAAAAAAAATAAGGATCATCATCAGCATACTGTTCTTCTAGATTATCAAAATTAATAGTTTTAGAATCTAATCTTGGCGGCGTACCAGTTTTTAATCTTCCAATCTTAAAATTATTTTTATTAAGTTGATCGCTCAAACCAGTCGTAGGTTTTTCATTATATCTACCTGCAGGAATTTTTTTATCACCTATATGTATCAAACCATTCAAAAAAGTGCCAGTTGTCAATATTATCTTTGTAGATGTAAATTTTTTTCCAGACTTAGTAATAAATCCATATATCTTGTTCTTAGCAAATATGAATTGAATTACAGACTCTGAAAAAATCGTTAAATTACAGTAGTTTAGCAGTTTTTCCTGCATATATTTCTTATATAACGACCTATCACTTTGTGTTCTTGGTCCTCTTACGGCAGGGCCTCTGCTTCTATTCAACAGCCTAAATTGTATACCAGATTTATCAGCAACATCAGCCATAACGCCATCTAATGCATCTATTTCTCTTACCAGATGTCCTTTCCCTAATCCTCCTATTGCAGGATTACATGACATTTCTCCGATAGTTTCAACACTGTGAGTAAATAGCGCTGTTCTAACTCCTAGACGTGCGGAAGCTGCAGCTGCTTCACAACCAGCATGACCTCCGCCTATTACTACTACATCAAATGTTTTATCATTTTGCATGATATAAACTTATATTTCATATAAATATTTACAAGTAATCTATATTGAGTTCAAATAAGCTACATTTACCAACAAAAAGTACATAAAAAAGTCGAAAAATGCAGGTAAATCTTTAATTATTTACCAATGCAAAAATCGTTGAAAATACTACCTAATATCTCCTCAACATCTACATTACCTACTATCATGCCTAAATGTCTTGTTGCTAACCTAATGTCTTCTGCAGCTTTATCAAAATCATCTGAATTTCTTTTGGTTTCAAAATTTTCTAGATGATAAACACATTGTTCTAAATGTTGTCTGTGTCTTTCTCTAGTAATTAAAATTTGTTCTGAATTAATAAATTTATTTTTTAATTTATTTTTAATCTCAATAATTAATTGGTTAATATTTTTTTCTTCTTTAATTGAAATAAAAATTGGATTGTACTTTTTAAAATCTTTTTTATTTATATTAATTCTTAAATCACATTTATTTACTACTATTATTGATTTTTCTGATATTATATTGTCTAAAAACCTAGTAAAATCAGTACTTTTTACATCTACAATCACTATATTTAAGTCTGCATCTGCTGCTTTTTTAAGGGCTAATCTTATACCCTTTTTTTCTATTTCATCTTTCGATTTTCTAATACCGGCAGTATCAGAAACAACTACAGGAAAGCCATCAATATTCAAATGAGTTTCTATAACATCTCGAGTGGTCCCAGCGATTTCTGAAACTATTGCAACTTCTCTTCTTGATAAATAATTTAGCAGGCTAGATTTACCTGCATTAGTTGGTCCTACTATTGCAATTTTAAAACCTTCTCTAACTCTTTCACCTACTTTTTGATCTTCTAAAGTTTTTTTAATTTCTGATTTAATTTTAAGGCAATCATTCTTTATATTTTTTAAAATATCTTTTGGTAAATTATCTTCTGGAAAATCAATTTTAGCTTCTACATTGGATAAAATTTTTATTAATCCACTTCTCCATTTTTCAAATTTCTTGTTACTTTCACCAGACATTATTTTTATAGCTTGTTTTCTTTGAATTTCAGTTTCAGATGCAATTAGATCACCTATACTTTCAGCTTTAAGTAAATTTATTTTATTATTTTGAAATGCTAGCTTAGTAAACTCACCTGGCTCGGCTAATCTGCAATTTTCAATCTTGGAAATTGATTTTTGGATTTCTAATACTACTGCTCTGCTTCCATGGACATGAAATTCTACCATATCCTCACCTGTGTAGCTCTCTGGCCCAGGAAACCACAATATTATCCCTTCATCAATAAGCTCATTAGTATTGATATTGTTGATTTTTTTGAGTGTTGCTATTCTAGGTCTTGGAAAACTACCTTTTATTAATTTTTTTATTATATTTTTTGATTGAGGGCCTGAAACTCTTATTACAGCCACACCAGCCAAGCCAGAACCTGATGAAAGTGCATAAATTGTCATATTATATTATATTCTCTTTAATTAATTTTTATATGATATACATAGTTATTAAAAATCATTCAGTTATTTTGTCAATACTATTAAAAAATGATACTATGGCTAGCATCATATCCTAAAAGTGGAAATACTTGGGTCCGGGCTTTTTTAACTAACTATTTTTCTAATAAATCAGAAAATATTTTTAATGACTTAAAAGAAATTGAAAATTTTCCAAATAAAAAATTATTTGATGGTATAGTTAATTTAGAATTGATAAAAAACAACAAACTTGAAATTTTTAAACATTATATTTCTGCCCAAGAGAAATTAAACCTAAATAATAAATTAAATATTGTTAAAACACATAATTTTGCTGGATCAATAAATGGCTTTCCATTTTCTAACTTAAGTAACACTTGTGGATTTATTTATATAGTAAGAGATCCTAGATCTGTATTGGTTTCTTACTCACACTATAGTCAATTACCTTTTCAAAAAACACTAAAATCTATGTTAAACCAAAATTTAATAAGCATGAGTAATGAAATTCCGGAAGCACGTTTAGATTGGAAAACGCATGTTAGGTCTTGGCTAAATAATAGTTGGCCTAGAATTTTAATTAAATATGAGGATCTTCATAAAGATCCATTTAAATATTTTACACAAATATTAACCTTTATAAGTAAATTCAAAAAAGTTGAGATTGAGGAAAGTAAAATTAAAAAATCTATAGAAAATTGTAGTTTTGATAAATTAAGTAGACTTGAAAAGACAAAAGGTTTTAAAGAAAAAAAAAACATAAATATAAAGTTTTTTAGAAAAGGCCAAATCGATGAATGGAAAAAGGTTCTGCCTAATGATTTAATTATACAAATAGAATCTAGCTTCTATGATGAAATGAAAAAATTGGGGTATTTACAATAATTAAATGTAGTTTTTTTAGAATTTAAAGAAATTAAGAGGGTTTATTCATTGAATTAAAAAATTCAGAATTACTTTTTGTATTTTTTAGTTTTGAATTTATGAACTCAATTGCATCCATTGTTCCCATTGGACCTATAATTCTTCTTAACACATTCATTTTTTGAAGATCATTTTTATCAAATAATAACTCCTCTCTTCTTGTGCCTGATTTTGTTATATCTATTGCTGGGAAAATTCTTTTTTCTGATATTTTTCTATCTAATATAAGTTCGCTGTTACCTGTTCCTTTAAATTCTTCAAAAATTACTTCATCCATTCTACTTCCAGTATCAATTAATGCTGTTGAAATTATTGTAAGAGAACCTCCTTCTTCAATATTTCTAGCAGCACCAAAAAATCTTTTTGGTCTTTGAAGAGCATTTGCATCAACACCACCAGTCAATACTTTTCCAGAACTAGGAACAACAGCATTATAAGCTCTTCCAAGTCTAGTTATTGAGTCTAGCAATATTACTACATCTTTTTTATGCTCAGTTAATCTTTTTGCCTTTTCAATTACCATTTCAGCAACTGCTACATGACGTTGGGCAGGTTCATCAAACGTAGAGCTTATAACTTCTCCTTTTACAGTTCTTTGCATATCTGTTACTTCTTCTGGCCTTTCATCAATCAAAAGAACCATCAGATAACATTCGGGATGATTTGCTGATATTGAATTAGCTATACTTTGTAATATCATTGTTTTTCCAGCTTTGGGTGGTGATATAATTAATGATCTTTGTCCTTTACCTATTGGACTAACTAGATCAATTAATCTTGGTGTTAAATCAGGTTTTTTTTCAATTTTTACAGTTTCCACCTCCATTGCCAACTGCTTGTTAGGATAAAGTGGAGTTAAATTATCGAATGCTATTTTATGTTTAAATTTATTTGGATCTTCAAAATTAATTTTACTAACTTGTAACAAAGCAAAATATCTTTCTCCATCTTTTGGAGCTCTAACAGGTCCCTCGACTGTATCTCCAGTTCTTAAACCAAATCGTCTGATTTGACTTGGGCTAATATATATATCATCAGCTCCAGGTAAGTAATTTGATTCAATTGCTCTAAGAAAACCAAAACCATCTTGTAACAACTGTAGAACTCCTCCTCCAGTAATTTCCTCGCCTTTCTCTGCTAATTTTTTTAAAATGGCAAAATAAATTTCTTGCCTTCGTAATGTGCTAGCATTTTCTATTCCTAATTTTTCTGCCTCGGTAATAAGATGTTCTGAACTTTTTTCTTTTAATTCTTGTATATTCATGAAGGGATTTTAAATTAGATGAGGTTAATATATATCTTAAATTAAATTTTTCAAGCCTAGTTGGGCTTAATAATTACAATAAATACTATTAAAATTAACAGTATTGTTGGAACTTCATTAAAAAATCTGTAAAATCTTGAAGAAAGCGTATTACTATTAAGGTAAAATTTATTAAGACATCTTCCTAGAAAAAAATGATATAAAGTTAAAACTACCACTAAAAATATTTTAATTTTTAGCCATTTTGTTGAAAGTTGATCAAAGCCTATATTGTGAATGAGTAAAAGCCCAAATAACCACGCAATAAGCATTGCCGGGGTCATAATATATAAATAAAGTTTTCTTTCCATTATTTTAAAAACATCGGAAATATCTTTATTTTTTTCATTTTCTACATGATATACAAAAATTCTTGGTAAATATAATAATCCAGCCATCCAAGAAACTACTGCTATTATATGCAGCGATTTAAATATTAAATATGTATTCATAGATTAATAATATTTTGTTACTAAATGTTTAAGTAAATTAATATGATCATAACTATCATTAAGACAAGGAACCATATCAAAATTTTGTCCTCCAAATTTTATAAAAGTTTCTTTTCCTTGGATTAAAATTTCTTCCAATGTTTCTACACAATCAGCCGAAAAACCAGGACATATAACTAAAATGTTTTTTTTACCTTCCTTTGGCAAAGTTTCTAGGGTTTTGTCGGTATAAGGCCGTAACCATTCTTCAGGGCCAAATCTAGATTGAAATGTTGTTTTGATTGGGATTTTTTTGAATTTCTCAGAAACTAATCTTGAAGTTTTATGACAATAACAATGGTACGGATCACCTTTATCAAAATACTTTTGTGGTATCCCATGATAAGAAGCTATTATTAGATCAGGTTTCCAGGTTATTTCATTTAATTTTTTATTTAAACTATTAACTAAAGCATCAATATAGAATGGCTCAGACTCATAATGAGGAATAATTTTTACATTTGGTTGCCATCTCATCTTCATAATTGTTCTATAAACTTCATCACATACTGTTGCTGTTGTTGCTGAAGCATATTGTGGATATAGAGGAAGAATAATAATATTTTTACATCCTTTAATACTTAATTCTTCAATTTTTTTTTTTATACTAGGTTCCCCATACCTCATTGCATAATCTACTATTAATTTTTCAGATCCAATTTCTTTTGAAAGTTTTTGTGATTGCATTAAAGTATAATATCTGAGAGGGGACATATTTTTATCTTTCATCCATATTTTTTTATAAGCTTTTGCAGTTTTTGATGGTCTAAAGTTTAATATGAAAATGTTTAATATGATTTTCCATATAATAGGATTTATCTCAATAACTCTATTGTCAGATAAAAACTCATGTAAATACTTTCTTATATCCCACCAACCTGTAGAATTAGGTGTACCAAGATTAATTAACAGCACACCTGTCTTATCAAATTTTACCTCCGGGTGTTTATCTAACATTTAAATTCCTTAACTAATCTAACCAAGTAATCTACGTTATCTGGATTTGTTTCTGGCAATACTCCGTGTCCCAAATTGAAAATGTATGGTTTGTCTTTAAATAAATTTAAATATTTTGTTGCTTCTTTTTTTAAATCTTCTCTATTTCCTAATAAAACCTTAGGATTTAATCCCCCTTGTATAGCAATATTAATATCTTGCTTAATTATTTTAGGATCTACATTATAATCAATATTGATTGCATCTGGTTTTATTACTTCTACATATTTTTTGTAGTTTTTGATGTTTCTTGGAAAACATATTACTGGAACACCTAAAGATTTTATATATTCAACTAAACTAAAAGTTGGTTTGTAAATAAACTTTTCTAAATCTTTTTCATCTACAAGTCCGGCCCAACTATCAAATATTTGAATTATATTTGCTCCGTGTTTAATTTGATTGTTTATATGTATTTTTAAATATTTATCTATGAGTTTTAAAATATTAAAAGTTAAATGATTATTAAATAATTCTTTATTAATATTTTTTTTAGGTGATTGTTTATTAAGCATATAAACAAGGAGTGTCCATGGAGCTCCTACAAAACCAATTAGATCCTTAGTATTTTTATTTGAATATTCTGATACTTTTTTTATAGAATTATAAATAGGTTGAAGTTTTTTTACAAAATTATCTTCATTAATTTTATTAATATCTAATTCTTGCAGAATGGGTCCGAAATTTTTCTTAAATTCTACCTTTTGTCCAATACCATATGGTAACATTAATATATCTGAAAATATTATTGCTGCATCAAGGTTAAATCGTTTTAAAGGTTGTAAAGTAATCTCATAAGATAATTTTTCATTTAAACATAAATTTATAAAATTTGGGTTTTCTTTTCTTATTTCTCTGAACTCAGGTAAATATCTCCCAGCTTGCCTCATTAACCAGATTGGCTTAATTTTAGTATTGTTATTTAGAATACATTCTCTTAAAGGACTCATAATTAAATAATAAATATATAATAATTTAGTTGTTTATTGTTTTGTGAATTATGTATATTAAATTATTGTCACAATTTGTTAACTCTTTATCAACACTATAAAGATATGATTTTACAGCAAATTATTACTTTTTCTCTAATTTTATAGTTTTATTAAATAATTGTATAACTTTTTTAGACATGTTTATTTTTGTTAATTAAATTGGGGTTTTTATATAGGTATATAAATTAAGGATCTTTAAATTCTATTTAGTTAATTTATTAATAAGTTATAAACGACATATACATGAGTATTAAACATCATATCTACCTAATTTCTGACTCCACAGGGGAAACAATCGATAGGATTTTCATGGCTTTAAAAGCTCAGTTTGAAGGTTTTAAATATGAGGTTCATCAATTTTCTTTTACAAGAACAGAAAACCAAATTTCCCAGATTTTAGAAGAAGCAGCAAAAAACAAAGAGTCAATAATATTATATACTATAGTTGATAGTAGATTATCTAATTACTTAACAGAAGAAACTTTAAAAAAAAAAATACCTTGTTTTAGTGTATTAGGTGATCTTATATTAAAATTTTCTAAATTGTTAAATCAAAAAGCAACGAATGTACCTAGTGGTCAACATGTATTAGATGAAGAGTATTATGAAAGAGTAGAAGCAATACAATTTACAATGAATCATGATGATGGAAATATGATTGAAGATATAAATAAATCAGATGTTATTTTACTAGGAGTAAGTAGAACAAGCAAAACTCCAACTTCTATTTATTTAGCAAATAGAGGATATAAAATTTCAAACATACCTTTAGTAAATGAAAATTCTATACCAGAATATTTAAAAAAAAATTCTTCATCAACATGCGTAGTTGGTTTGACAACAGAGCCTCAAAGATTAATTGATCTGAGAAAAAATAGAATGAATTCTATAAAAGAGCAAGAAAGCATAAGTTATACAAATATTGAGAAAATAATTGAAGAAGTAGAAACTGCTAAAAAAACATTTAGAAAATATAACTGGCCAGTAATTGATGTAACAAGAAAATCAGTTGAAGAAACTGCCGCATCAATAATTAAAATTCATGAAATAACTAAGAAAAATGGTTAAAATTATCCTTGCTTCTAAAAGCAAAGTAAGAAAAAAAATTTTATTAAAAAATGGTATTAATTGTAAAGTTGAACCATCAAATATAGATGAACAGCCAATAAAGGAAAATCTTGAAGCCGAAGGTGTTAGTCCAGAAATAGTATCTAAAAATTTAGCTGAATTAAAAGCAAATAAGATTAGTCAGAAAATAAAAGATGAACTAGTTCTAGGAGCAGATAGTGTTATAGATTTGAATAATAAAATAATTTCAAAACCAATCAATAGAAAAGAAGCATTGCAAATTCTAAAAGATTTAAATGGAAAAAAACATTATTTAATCAGTTCGGTGTGTATTTCAAAAAATGGCTCAATGGTTTGGAATCACACTGATAAGGCGTGTTTAATAATGAAAAAAATGTCAATTGAAAGTCTAAATGAGTATTTAAAAAAAATAAAAGATGAAGATTTATATGCTTACAATGTTTACCAGATAGAAGGAGAAGGAAAAAAATTATTTTCCAGCATAGATGGAAATGTAGACACAATTATGGGTTTACCAATTAAGCAAATTAAGGAATATCTTAGCAATATATAATGAAAAAATATTTAGTTATAGGCAATCCAATAGAACACTCATTATCACCCAGACTTCATAATCACTGGTTTAAAAAAAATAATATTGAAGCAATTTATCAAAAAAAACAAATAAATGAAAATGATTTAAAAGGAATAATTGATGAAATAAGAAATGATAAAATTCATGGGGTAAACGTTACAATTCCATTTAAACAATTAGTTATACCATTAGTTGATGATTTAAGTTTTGAAGCAAAAGAATCTCAGTCAGTAAATACGATTTGTAAAGAAAAAAATAAAATTGTAGGTCATAATACCGATATCAATGGATTTGAATTAGCACTTAGAAGTAGAGGTTTTAATATTAAAAATAAAAAAATATTTATTTTAGGAGCCGGTGGTGTTGTTCCATCTATAATTTTATCTCTAAAAAAATTGGATGTAAGAAAAATAATTATAACTAATAGGACTAAAACAAAAGCAGAAAATCTTAAAAAGTTTTTTACTAACTTGGAAATAGTTGAATGGGGTACCACTCCAGATTTTGATATGATTATTAATGCTACTAGTTTAGGGCTTAATAAGAATGATGTAATAGATTTAAATTATGAAAAAATAGGCTCAAATAAAATTTTTTATGATGTAATTTACAACCCTATAGAAACGAATTTTTTATTAAAAGCAAAAAAATTTGGAAATAAAACTGAAAATGGAAAAATGATGTTTATTTATCAAGCCCATCAATCTTTTACCATATGGAATAAGCTAATGCCAAAAATAGACGATGAAACAATAAAGCTGTTAGAAAATGATTAGAATAGGTTTTGTGGGGGATATTGGTTCTGGAAAGAGTTATATAGCTAAAAAATTAGGTTTTCCTATTTTTAATGCAGATTTTGAGGTTAATAAAATTTATAAAAAAAATAAAAAAATTTTTAAAAAATTAAAAAAAAAATTTCCAAATCATATTTATACTTTTCCTATTAATAAAAAAGAAATTTTTAAAATATTATTAGAAAATAAAAATAATATTAAAAAAATTAATAAGATTATTCATCCAGAAGTACGCTCAAAAATGAATAAATTTATTCATAAAAATAAAAAAAAAAAAGCAATTGTTTTAGATATTCCTCTTTTGTTGGAAGGAAAAATTAATAAAAAGAATGATATCTTAATATTTGTTGAAGCAAAAAAGAAAGAAATTAATAAAAGAATTAAAAAAAGACCTGGATATAATAAAAAAAAATTTCAACTATTAAAAAAATTTCAACTTCCTTTAGAATTTAAGAGGAAAAAATCGAATTTAATAATTAAAAATGATTTTAAAAGTTTAACTATAAAAAATAATGTTAAAGTATTAAAAAATAGAATTTTAAATTATGAAAGAAGTAATTCTTGATACAGAAACAACAGGACTTTCGGTTAAAGATGGACATAGAATTGTTGAAATCGGATGCATTGAACTTGAAAATTATATACCTACCACACAAAAATTTCATTGCTATTTAAATCCTGAAAGAAAAGTTTCAAAGGAAGCTTTAGAGGTTCATGGATATTCAGATAATTTTTTGGCAAATAAAAAAAAATTTAAAGAAATTGTTGATGAATTTTTAGATTTTATCAAAGATAAGAAATTAATTATTCATAATGCAGATTTTGATTTGTCACATTTAAACAATGAACTTATTTTAATAGGAAAAAATAAAATAAATAAAGAAAATGTCATAGATACATTAGATTTAGCTCGAGATAAATTTCCTGGATCAAGTATTAGTTTAGATGCTCTTTGCAAGAGATATAGAATTGATAATTCTAGAAGAACAAAACATTCAGCATTAATTGACTGTGAATTACTTTACAAAGTTTATATTAATTTAATTGATCAAAAAGAACCTACACTTAATTTTAATATTAAAAATGAAGATTCTGATAAAATAAATAAGAATATTAAAGGATATTTTAAAAAGGTTGTATACCCTTCGTCAGATGAATTAAATTTACACAAAATTTTTCTAAAACATAATCTAAAAAAAAATTATTTTTAATCCTGTCTTTCTTTATACAATTTTTCAAAATCAGGTTTTTTATCCCATTTTACTGTTGTATATCCAGAATTGTGTATTAAATCTAAAAATGCCTTTTCGATATTTTTAAAAATTTTTTTTTGCAATTCTACTAAAATTATATTTTCTATTACCTTTTTATCTCTAAGTTCCTTATCAATCTTTATTACTGTGGCATAATTAATTTCAAAATAAGCTTTTTTTTCTGAATTTTGATCAGGATCTTTGTAAGTTAATTTTGTATCTACTTCTATTAAATTATTTTTAACAGCTTGGGAACTGATAAAAATATTTAAATTATATTGAGTGATTATATCTTTAACATACAGATAAGTATCAACACTTGGAGTTTCACTCGAAATATCTTTTATATACTCTGCTAATATTGTAAATTTTTCTGACATTTAATTTATTTGTCTTTATCTATATCTTCGTATTCTCCTTCTATAAAGTTTTTTGATTGTTTTTTAGTATATTTTTTAAATATTATTTTTCTTGTAATAGGAAAAATTATTAATAAACCTAAAACATCAGTTGCAAATCCAGGTAAAATTAATAGTAAAGCAGCAAAAGCTAAAGCCGCACCAGAAATTATTTCATAAATTGGCATTTCATTTTTCATTAACTGCGTTATTCCAGATCTTAAAGTATTGAAGCCCTCATATCTTGCATACCAAACGCCAATAATTGCAGTAATAAAAATAAGTGAAATTGTATTAAAAGCACCTATATAGTTTCCAATTTTAATAAACAAATATATTTCTACAATTGGAATGGATATAAATAGTAATAATAATGTGTTCATTTGTCCTTACTCTAATTTGTCAGTTGAAATTAGGCAACATAGTAAATAATATAAAGATATGAATTATAGCTTTGAATATATTGATATAATACTTTTGGCAATGATTGCAGGGTTTATTTTCCTTAGATTAAGAGGAATTTTAGGAAAAAGAACCGGCCATGAAGAAGATATATCTACCAGTTTCCCCCACGATTTTCCTCCTGAGGAAATAAAAAAAAAATTAGATGAAAATAATTTTGACGAAAAAGCTAAAAATGATTTTTTAAAAGGTGCGAAAATTGCCTATGAAAACATAATTACTAGTTTTTCATCAGGCAATTTAAAGGAAGTCAAATCTTTGCTAGATAAAAAAGTATTAGGCCAATTTGAAGAAGCACTACAAAATAGAAAAGAAAAAGGTATAATTTCAGAAACGACATTTATTGGAATAAATTCAGCTAATATAAAAAAATATGAAAAATTAAACAACATGTTTGAAGTCACTGTAGATTTTGTTAGTGAAATAATATCATGTGCTAAAGATAAAAATAAAAAAATAATTTCTGGAAGTCCAGATAAAATAAAAAAAGTTTATGATACTTGGAAATTTTCTAAAGACATTAGATCTTCCAACCCAAACTGGTTATTAGTAGAAACCAATTGATAATTGATTAAGAAACTCACAGACAAAGATAAAAAAGACTGGCTAACGTTTATTAAAAAAAAAGAAAAATTGTTAGACAAAGAAATTAAAGAGAATAATAAAAATTACAATTTAGAAAAAACAATAGATCTTCATGGATATTCTTTAAATTTGGCAAATAATACGATTGAAAATTTTATACACAAATGTTTTAAAGAAAACATAAGTAAAATTACTGTTATTACCGGAAAAGGCAACAGATCTCAAAATAAAAATGATCCTTACAAATCAGAAAAATTAAGTATTCTTAAATATTCGATACCAGAATTTATTAAATCAAATTCAGAACTATTAAAAATTATTAAAAAAATTAATTATAGTAGTATTGATAATAGTTCTAGTGGAAGCTTTGATATTTACTTAAAAAAAATTAAAGAATAAACTTAGATAAATCCATATCTTTTACGAGTTCACCTAAATTTTTATTAACATAATCTGCATCGATCACGATTTTTTCACCACTTCTATCTGTGGCAGTAAAACTTATATCATCAAGTACTCTTTCAATAATAGTGTGTAATCTTCTGGCACCAATATTCTCAACTTTAGAATTAACATCTGAAGCTAAATTAGCAATCATGTCTATTCCATCTTCACTGAATTCTAAATCTACACTCTCAGTTTTTAATAAAGCTTTATATTGTTTGATTAAACTATTATCAGGCTCTTTTAAAATTCTTTTAAAATCAGAACTATTTAAAGCGTCTAATTCTACTCTAATTGGTAATCTTCCTTGAAGCTCTGGCAATAAATCGGAGGGTTTTGCAAGTTGAAAAGCTCCTGATGCTATAAATAATATATGGTCTGTTTTAATTGGACCATATTTTGTGCTCACAGTTGTTCCTTCAATCAAAGGTAAAAGATCTCTTTGTACACCTTCTCTAGAAACATCGCCACCCACCCTGTCTGTTCTGGCTGAAATTTTATCGATCTCATCTAAAAAAACAATTCCATTGTTTTCTGTAGAATTTTTTGCTGCTTTTATAATTTTATCTTGTTCAATTAGTTTATCTGATTCTTCATTAATTAAAATTTCATGAGATTCTTTAACAGACATTTTTTTCTTTTTTGGTTTGCTGCCCATCGATTTTCCAAGCATATCAGAAATATTTATCATACCAATATTTGCACCAGGCATCCCAGGTATTTCAAAAGATGGCATTTGGCCTGTTTCACTTATTGCTATTTCAATTTCATTATCATCTAAATCACCATTTCTAAGTCTTTTTCTAAAACTTTCTCTTGTAGCGACACTTGCTTTTTCTCCAACTATAGCGTTTAAGACTCTATCCTCAGCAAGTTTTTGTGCCCTTGTAAAAACTTCTTTTCTTTTTTTTACTTTCTCCATTGCTATTGCAATTTCAAGAAGATCTCTAACTATTTGTTCAACGTCTCTTCCAACATAACCAACCTCAGTAAATCTTGTTGCTTCAACTTTAACAAATGGTGCTTCAGCTAATTTTGATAGTCTTCGAGATATTTCAGTTTTTCCAACACCTGTTGGACCCATCATTAAGATATTTTTTGGTAAAACTTCATCTTTCATTTCACCTTTTAAAGCTTGTCTTCTCCATCTATTTCTTAGAGCTATCGCAACAGCACGCTTTGCTTTATTTTGTCCTACAACATATCTATCTAATTCAGAAACTATTTCTCTTGGAGATAGTGAATTTATTATTGAATCTCGCTCGCTTTTTTCTTTTGGTTTAAGGGTTGTTACGTTTGATTTTTCCATTATATTTTTTCTGTCACAATATTGTTATTAGTAAATACACATATTTCAGATGCAACTGTGATTGCTTTTTTAGCCACTTCTTCAGCACTTAAATCCGTATCCATTAAAACTTTTGCAGAAGCTAGCGCATAATTTCCACCAGAGCCAATACCTATAACATTTCCTTCAGGTTCTAATACGTCACCAGTACCAGAAATGATAAAACTTTTTTCTTTATCAGCCACAGCCATTAATGCTTCTAATCTTCTTAAGTACTTATCAGTTCTCCAGTCTTTAGCTAATTCAACTGCAGCTCTTGCTAAATTTCCAGCATGTTTTTCAAGTTTGCCCTCTAATCTTTCAAATAAGGTTAAAGCATCAGCAGTTGATCCCGCAAACCCAGCGATCACATTTTTTTTCTCAATCTTTCTTACTTTATTTGCAGTGCTTTTGATTATGGTATTTCCCATACTAACCTGTCCATCGCTAGCAACTACAACGTTTTTATTTTTTCTTACCAGAACTATTGTTGTCATACAGTATAGATGGATATTATTTTTAATAGTTCAAGCCCCTTATTACTTTTATTGATATAATGAAATAATGAATATATACCTATGAAAAATTTATGAAGCGAAAAGCTAAAATTACAAGAAAAACAAAAGAAACCAAAATTGATGTTGAAATAAATATTGATGGAAAAGGTAAATATAAAATAGAATCAGGAATTGGATTTTTAGATCATATGTTAGAACAACTTTCCAAACATTCTTCCATAGATATAAAATTAAAAGCCAAAGGTGATACTCATATTGATTTACATCACACTACAGAAGATACTGGAATTGCTATTGGAGAATGTTTAAAAAAAGCATCAAAAAATTTTGTAGGTATTAAAAGATATGCTCATGCTTTATTACCAATGGATGAAACGTTAACTAGAGTTGCGATTGATGTATCTAATAGACCTTATCTTATTTGGAATGTAAACTTAAAAGTAGAAAGACTGGGTGAAATGGATACTGAATTATTTAAGGAGTGGTTCCAAGCTTTTGCACAATCAGCAGGAATAACTCTTCACGTAGAAAATATTTATGGTGACAATAGTCATCATATAATTGAATCTTGTTATAAAGGATTAGCCAGATCACTCAGAGCAGCACTTGAATTGGATCCAAAAAATAAGAATACTGTGCCCTCTACAAAAGGTTCTTTATAAAAAAAGAATTGATGAAACTCACAATCGTTGATTATAATTCAGGCAATATAAGCTCTGTCATAACCTCCTTCAAGGAAGTTGCAAAAGACAAAGTAAATATTGAAGTTACTTCAAATTTAAATTCTATTAGATCTTCGGACAAAATTGTTTTACCTGGTCAGGGATCTTTTAAAAGTTGTGTTGATGCACTAAATAAAATCAATGGTTTAGTTGATACATTAAATGAATTTACAATAAACAAAAAAAAGCCTCTGCTTGGAATTTGTGTTGGATTACAAATGTTTGCAGATATAGGTTATGAAGAAACTGAAACAAAAGGTTTAAGCTGGATATCAGGCAAAGTATCAAAAATAGATAATCAAAACGGAAAATACAAACTTCCTCATGTTGGCTGGAACCAAATAAAGATTATTAAGGATAGTAAGATTTTTAAAGATATAGGAAATAATTCACATATGTATTTTGTCCATAGTTACGAATTTATTCCAAATGATAAAAATGTAATTTCAGCTATAACAGATTATTCATCAAATATTGTATGCTCTGTTGAAAAAGAAAATATTTTTGGGACTCAATTTCACCCAGAAAAAAGTGATAAAATTGGTCTTAAAATAATTGATAATTTTATTAAATTGTAAGATGGTATTTATAAAACTTTATCAAAAAAAATGAAAAAAAATGAAAATATTTCCTGCTATAGATATTAAAGACAAAAAGTGCGTGAGGTTAGTTAAAGGAGACTTTGATAACAAAACTGAATATGAAATATCCCCAGTCGAACAAGCTGGTAAATATAAAGATCATGGCTTTAAAAATTTACACATAGTTGATTTAGATGGAGCTTTAACAGGAGAAACAGTTAATTTGAGTATCATTCAAGAAATAGTTAGTAAATTTGATTTTAAAATCGAGATTGGTGGTGGAATAAGAAATTTTGAAAGTATTAAAAAATATACTGATATTGGTGTTGAAAAAATAATTTTAGGAAGTGCAGCAATAAAAAATAAAATTTTTTTAAAAGAAGCATGTCAGAAATTTCCAGATAAAATTGCTTTAGGGCTAGACTCTAAAGACGGATATTTATCAGTATCAGCATGGAAAGAAAGTTCAAATAAACCAACATTAGAATTTTTAAAAGAAGTTAATGATTATGGTGTTAGTAGGTTAATTTTTACCGATATTAATCGAGATGGCACAAAAGAGAGTCCAAACTTTAAAGAAACTTTAAAGGTTGCTAATACTTCAAATTGTCCAGTAATAATTTCCGGAGGTGTTTCATCAATTGAAGATATTAAAAAAGCCAAGGATATAAAAAATGTCGAGGGTATAATTGTTGGTAAAGCCATATATGATGGTGATGTTGATCTAAGAGAATTGATAAAAGAAGATGCTTAAAAATAGAATAATACCTTGTTTAGATGTTAAAAATGGTAGAGTGGTAAAAGGTATTAACTTTGTAGATTTAAAAGATGCTGGAGATCCCGTAGAGCAAGCTCAAATTTATAGTGATGGTGGAGCAGATGAAATTTGCTTTTTAGATATAACAGCTTCTAATGAAAATAGAAACACTATTTACGAAGTTGTTGAAAAAACATCAAAAAAATGTTTTGTACCTTTAACTGTTGGAGGTGGAGTTAGAAGTGTTGATGATATTACCAAGTTACTTAATTGTGGGGCTGATAAAGTTTCAATTAATACAGCAGCTGTAAAAGATCCAAAAGTAGTCATCGAAAGTTCAAAAAAGTTTGGATCTCAATGTATTGTTGTTGCAATAGATGCAAAAAAAAATGGAGACAAATGGGAAGTCTTTACCCACGGTGGAAGAAACAATACAGAAATCGAAGTAATAGAATTTGCAAAAAAAATGCAAGATTGCGGGGCAGGTGAGTTGTTAGTAACTTCAATGGATAGAGATGGTACCCAAATAGGTTATGATATTGATTTAATTAAAAAAATATCATCTAACGTTAATATACCTTTAATCGCTTCCGGTGGAGTTGGAAATCTTGATCACTTGGTTGAAGGAATAAAGCTTGGTAATGCAAGTGCCGTATTAGCAGCATCAATTTTTCACTATGGAAATTATTCTATATTAGAAGCCAAGCAGTATTTGGAATCAAAAGGAATTCCTGTTAGGATTTAAAGATGTTAAAGGTTTTAGAAGAATTAGTTACATTAGTACGCGAAAGAAAAAAAAGTCCAATTAATGACTCATATACTAATAAATTATTAAATGATAAAAATTTAAGTACTGAAAAAGTTAAGGAAGAAATTCAAGAACTGATCGAGTCTGTTGAAAGTAATACTAATAAAATTCATGAAGCAGCTGATGTATTTTATCATTTATTAGTATATTTAGAGTCAAATGGAGTTAAAATAGAGGAAGTAATGATGGAATTAGAAAAAAGGAAAAAATGAGTTACGATAATAATAATGTATTTGCGAAAATATTAAGAGGTGAAATTCCATGTGAAAAAATATATGAAGACGAATTTGTTCTGTCTTTTTATGATATAGATCCAAAAAAAAAAATTCATGCTTTAGTTATACCAAAAGGTAAATATGTTGACCTAGATGATTTTAATTCTAAAGCAACATCAGAAGAAATTGTTGGCTTTTTAAAAGGCATTACAACAGTAGCTAAAAAATTAGGAATCTCTTCCATCAGTGGAAAAGGTTATAGAGCTTTAGCAAATATAAGTGATGATGGAGGTCAAGAAGTTCCACATTTACATTTTCACTTATTTGGTGGAGAAAAAGTTGGTAAGATGGTTGAGTGAAAACGATAAAGAGACATTATTTAGAAATCAAATCAATAAAAGATCTTTCTGAATTACCCAAACCTTCAAAAAATCTCAACTTGGAATTAATTAACAAACCAGATCTTCAATTAAATAAATTTTTTTATAAACAAATTGGTAAAAAATTTAACTGGATAGATAGACTAACTTGGAGCGATGATAAATGGATAGATTACCTTAATGATAAAAACGTAAGTACTTATGTTCTTAAAGAACAAAATAATCTTATAGGATATTATGAACAGATAATTGATGAAGTAAAATTAGATTATGAAATAGCTTATTTTGGAATATTTGAAGAATATATAGGTAAAAAATTTGGAGGTTATTTGCTAAGTGAGGCAATTAAAAATGCTTTTAATTTAAATGCTAATAGAATTTGGGTTCATACGTGCTCTTTAGACCATAAACATGCACTTAAAAATTATTTGTCAAGAGGAATGAAAATTTTCAAATCTGAAAATATAAAAATTAACATAAGTTAATTTAGAGGAGGAAGTTGAAAATATTTTTTTTTAATAACATTATTTTTTTCAATATTATAAATATATGTTACAACTAAATTTTGATAAATATCTTCCGTCTGCCATCCTATTAGATCATAAGAGTTTATATCAAAAAATATGTTAATTTCATTTTCAGATTGTTTTAGTAAAAAATTGTAATATTTTTCATTTACTACCTTTCCATCAATTTTTTCCATTTCTTTAATTATATAATCTTTATTCAATAAAATATTTAGAGGAGTTTTATTTAGAGGATATCTAAAATATTGATTAATTGCTCTATTTTTTATTACTAAAGATTTGCCATTTGAAACAATAATTTTTTTTTTAAAATTATCATATTTACAATAAATTTTTTTTGGATATTCAATTATACAATTTCCTATTTCGGTTTTTTCACCGATTGTTTGTTTAAAGTTGAAACTTATGTTTTTAATTTTTTTAAAATTATTTATAATTTCTTTTTTTATTGAAGCTTGAGCAGCAAATGAAATGTTAAATATTAAAATAAAAAATAAAAAAAAAAATTTCACTTCAGAACTTCTCTTTTTCCTACATGATTTGCTTTACTTACTTCTCCATTAGCTTCCATCATATCAATAATTCTTGCCGCTCTGTTATAGCCTATTTGAAGTTTTCTTTGTAAAAATGATGTTGATGCTTTTCCTTCAATCTTTACAATTTCAAGCGCTTTATGGTATAATTCATCTTTATTTGTTTCTTCGCCTGAATTTGATTTTGTTTCTATTTCATCTGCAAAACTTAAAATTTCATCTACATATTCTGGTTCACCTTGTGATCTTAAATAATTATTTATTTTTTCTATTTCTGACTCAGAAACGTACGGTGCATGAATTCTAATCATCTTGTTTGCCGAAGACATAAATAACATATCACCTTTACCAAGTAACTGCTCTGCACCTTGCTCTCCTAAAATTGTTCTACTATCTATTTTTGATGTTACCTGAAATGAAATTCTTGTAGGAAAGTTTGCTTTAATTGTACCTGTAATTACATCTACACTTGGTCTTTGAGTTGCCATTATAATATGAATTCCAGCAGCTCTAGCCATTTGTGAAAGTTTTTGAATATAGCCCTCTATCTCTTTACCAGCGACAAGCATTAAATCTGACATTTCGTCTACAATAACAACTATGTATGGCATTGAGTGTTTATGTTTTGAGTTATATCCATCAATATTTCTAACACCCACTTTTGTCATTAGTCTATATCTATTTTCCATCTCTTTAACTACCCAACCTAATACTGAAGCAGCTCTTTTTGCTTCAGTTATAACTGGACACAATAAATGAGGTATGCCCTCATAAGTGGATAGTTCTAACATTTTTGGATCGATCAAAATAAATTTACACTTATCTGGCGAGTGTTTGTATAATAATGAAAGTATAATCGTATTTATACAAACTGATTTTCCTGACCCTGTTGTTCCGGCAATTAATAAATGTGGCATTGATGTTAAGTCACTAATTATAGGAACGCCAGAAATATTTTTACCTAGAGCTATAGGGAGTTTAATATCTTTATTTAAGAAATTTTTACTAGAAATAATTTCACTTAAATAAACATTTTCTCTTGATAAATTTGGTATCTCAATACCAATGGTGTTACTCCCAGGTATTGTAGAAATTCTAGCTGATTCAGAACTTGTGTTTCTAGCAATATCATCTGATAAATTAATTATTTTAGAAACTTTTACACCTGCAGCTGGCTCAAATTCATTAAGTGTAACAACAGGACCTCTATTAATTTTTTTAATTTTACCTTCTACACCAAAATCTAATAAAATTTTTTCTAAAACACCTTCATCAATTTTTTCCTCAGATATACTTACCCTTTCTTTTTTTGTTGGAAACTTTAAAAAATTAATTGATGGTAAACTAAATTTTTTTTCAATTTTTGTTGAAGTCGAAAGACCACTAGAAAATGGTAAGTCTTCTTGAATTAAAGCTTTATTATCATCATAATCAATTTCTTGATTATCCAAACTATCATTATTTGAAATGCTGTTATTATTTTTTTGTTTACTTAAAATTGTAAATATTTTTTTTAAAAAATCTATGAAATTACTTATTTTAAAATTTATACTGATTAAAAAAATTATAAAAGAAATTAAAATTAATATGTAGTAAAAAATTTCTTTATTTAATTCTATTAAATTAGAGATAATACTATCCTGTAAAAATTTTCCAACAAAACCCCCATTTCCATTAATTGTAAGTGTAAAAGAATTAGAATGATATGTGGAAAAAAAAAGTGAAATTAGAATAGTATATATAACTGCATAGAATATATTTTCTACAATAATTATAAATTTTTTTGATCTAAAAAGATTTAAACCAGTAAAAAAAATAGTTACAGTTACAAATAAAGATGTAATCCCAATTGCTTGATAAAAAATATCTGAAATAAAACTACCCTGAAAACCAAAAATATTTTTTATTTCTGCATCTTTAGAGAATATAAAATTTGGATCATCCGGTGAATAGCTAAGCAATGATACAATTAAAAAAATTGATACTAAAACCAATAAAATACCAATTAATTCTGCTATTCTTTTTATAAGAAAATCAAATGTTTTATTAAATATTTCGTTTATATTCATTTTATTATGAATCTAATTTGTAACTTTGTATCATTTAATATTTATTGTTAAAATTAAAATTTAATTATGAAAATATGTTTAATTGGTGATGGTTTAACTAATTTGGCTTTGGCTAAAAGCCTAACCGAAAAAAATATTAATGTAATTCTATACTATTCAAATAAAAGTAATTTAAAGAGTCACAGAACATTAGGAATTTCTAGTTATAATTACAATTTTATTCAGAAAAAAATACTTAAAATTGATAAATTAATCTGGCCAATTAACAAGATTAAAATTTATAACGAAAAAAATCATAGAAAAGAACTGTTAGATTTTGGCCAAGATAATAAACAATTGTTTTATATTATACAAAATTATAAATTATATCGAAAACTTGAAACAAGTCTTAAATATAAAAAAAATTTTAAAAAAATCACAGAACATTAGGAATTTCTAGTTATAATTACAATTTTATTCTGAAAAAAATAATATAATTGAAGAAAATTTTTTTTATAACAAAATATCTAAAGATTATAAGAGCGTAGCAAAAACAGGAATTATTAATCATCAAAAATGTATAAATCATGAAGCTATACAAATCTTTACTAATTGTGGACCTTTGGCTTTTCTTCCAATCTCAAATAAAGAAACATCAATTGTTTATTCAATATATGATTATAAAAATATTAGTGAAAAAAAAATTAAATCCTTAATTTTAAAATATAATAAAAAATATAAAATTAAATCTTTTTCTAAATTTGAGGAATTTAAATTAAAGTTAACTTTAAATAGAAATTATTTTTATAAAAATATATTAAATTTTGGAGACAATCTTCATTCAATACATCCATTAGCAGGACAAGGATTTAATATGACATTGAGAGATATTAAAATACTTTTAGAAATAGTTGATAATAAAATAAAATTAGGTTTACCTTTAGATCATTCATTACTTCAAGATTTTGAAAAAAAAACCAAACATCTCAATTACATTTTTTCAAATGGAATTGACTTTATTCATGAATTTTTTAAATATGACACTGAAAAAAATTTATCCACAAAAATTTTAAACAACTTTTTAAATAATAATTTTTTTAAGAATTATGCTACTAAGTTTGCTGATAAAGGTTTTTATTTTTACTGAATTGTAGTATTGCTAAAATTATCTAAAACATATGTTTTCAAAATATTCTGTAATTTTTCTTTTCTATCAGTAATATTTTTTGATTCTAATAATATTTGTTTTTCCTCAGAAGAAAAAGGTGCTGCCATTGATAGTTCATTTATTGTTCGTTCCAAACTTTCTTTCTCAAGTTCTTTCCAATCAATTAAGTAGCCCATTTTATCTAATAAATACTTAAAATTTTTAAAAATAATTTTAAGATCTGAGAAATTAATTGATTTTTTTTCCTCAGTTAAGTCTTTTGAATAATCATTAAAATTTATATTAAATTCTCTATATAGTTTTGCTGTTACTAGTTCTTTTTCAATTTTAAACCTACTAATTCCTTTTATAACAATTAAATATCTTCCATCTTCAGTTTCTTGAAAACTTGAAATCTTACCGGCACAGCCAATGTTATATAAAGAATGAATTTCATCTTTATTTTTTGGCTGTATCATCCCAATTATTCTATTTCCTTTCATTACATCATTTACCATTTCTATGTATCTTGGTTCAAAAATATTTAAAGGTACACTTGTATTAGGAAAAATTATGAAATTATTAAGAGGAAAAACTGGAATTTTATTTGGTAAATTCATATTTTTTTTATTTATTATTATAATTAAAATATTCTAAATCTTCTTTAAATATTTTTTCGAATCTTCTCATTCCTAATGCTCTTTGCCTATTGCTTAATTTTCAAAAAGCTAATACTTTCAATAATAATAGAACAAGCGGGCATAGCTCAGTGGTAGAGCGTCTCGTTGCCAACGAGAAGGTCGTGGGTTCAAGTCCCATTGCCCGCTCCAATATAATTTATGGATTATCTTGAACCTCACATAATTGAAAAACAGGATATTAAAGATCCTTTGATAACAATAATAACAGCGACAACTGGCGCCAAAACCTTAAAAAAAACTATTGAGAGTGTTCAAAATCAAACATATCAAAATATTCAACATTTAATAGTAGTAGACGGTGAAGGTGAAAGAGAAGAAAACTCTTATAAAATAATTAATGAATTTAATAAAGAAAAAATTTCAATTTTAGTATTACCTTATCCCACAGGACTTGAAGGTTACTTCTGTCATAGAATTTACGGTTTAGGTGCTTTCGTAGCAAAAGGAGAATTTATTTGTTACCTTAATGATAATGATTTTTTCGATGCAGATCACATAGAATCTAATATTAAAAATATTATAAATAAAGATCTAGATTGGTCTTATTCACTTAGAAAAATTGTTGATAAAAATGGTAATTTACTTTGCAATGATGATTGTGAAAGTTTAGGTAGATGGTGTTCTTATGTTCATCCAGAAGATTACTTAATAGATGTAAATTGTTATATGTTAAAAAAAAAATTGGCTATCCATATAGCACCAATTTGGTATAGAAAATTTGGGAAAGGACATCCAGATGCTGATAGAACAATATGTAAATTTCTTATGGAAAAATATAAAAAATTTGAAACTACATTTAAATATAGTGTTAATTATAGAGTTGGCAGTGGTGAGCATTCTGTGAAAATAGATTTTTTTGAAAAGGGAAATGAATTAATGAAATTAAAATATTCAGAAAAATTACCCTGGAAAATAAAATGATTATAGATGCTTTTTCGTATTTTAATGAGGAAGAATTACTTGAATTAAGACTAAATTATTTGGGTGGTTTAGTTGATAAATTTTTAATAGTTGAAGCAAACATCACGCATCAAGGAAAAAAAAAGGGTTGGAATTTGGAAAAATTACTTAAGGATAAATTTTCAAAATTTAATGAAAAAATAATTTATTATAAAAAAGAAATTAATTTAGCCGAGGTAGATAAAGAAATAGGTTGGGGAGGAGAAAGAAACGGTATGTTGTCTTGGAAAATTGAAAATTTTCAAAGAAATTCTATAACTGATAAAACAAATGAATTTGATGAAAATTCTATAATATTAATAAGTGACTTAGATGAAATACCTTCAAGAGAATCGATAAAATTTATTAAAGGGTGTGATTTTCAATTTATTCAACCTTTAGTTTTTGATCAGAAATTATTTAGGTTAAATTGTAATTATTTAATAAAGGAAAAATGGCTAGGAACAGTTGCAGTTTTAAATAAAGTATTTAAAAAATATTCTCCTCAATTTTTTAGAACAAATATAAAAGGATTTTCTATGATTGCAAACTCTGGATGGCATTTTTCATCATTTGGTGGGGTAGATAGAGTTATTAAAAAATTTGACGCTTTTGCTCATACTGAATTTAATACGGAACAATTTAAAGACAAGAATCACATTAAAAATTGTATCAATTCAGGTGAAGATATATTTAAAAGAAATTCTAAAATACAGAAAGTAGACAAAGATATTTTCCCAAAAGAATTACTTGATTTATTAAATAAAGATTCTAAGTTTTATTTTAATTAAAATCTATGACTGAACTTAAAGATAAAAAATGCATACCATGTGAAGGTGGAATACCAGGATTTAATATTTCTGAAATACATAAATATTTAAAAATGGTTGATGGTTGGGAAGTTAAAGCTGATAGTGATAATGTATATTATTTAATTAAAGATTTTAAATTTAAAAATTTTATAGAAAGTCAAAATTTTATTAATAAAGTTGGTGAAATTGCCGAGAAAGAAGGTCATCATCCAGATATCTGGTTTGGATGGGGTTATGCAAAGATAAAAATTTTTACTCATGCAATCAAAGGCCTACATGAAAGTGACTTTGTGTTGGCAGCAAAAGTTGATGCAATAACTTAATGTTTAAAGTGTCTTGTTTTGGAAAATATTAAAATTGTACCAGTATCATTTGCAAACTTAATAATTTCTTTATCTCTAATTGATCCCGAAGGTTGAATAATTGCTTTTACTCCTGATTGTACTAGAGTCTCAACACCATCTACAAATGGAAAAAAAGCATCAGAAGCTGCAACAATTTCATCTTCATAATTTATTTTTTGAAATTTTCTCATCTTATCTATAGCAATTTTACAACTATCCAATCTACTTGGCTGTCCAGATCCTATCCCAATAATTGAATTATCTTTTGCTAAAACAATCGCATTTGATTTTGCAAATCGACAAACATTAAATGCAAATATTAAATTATTAAACAATTTTTTTGTTGGCTGCTTTTTAGAAACTACTTTAAAATTACTTTTTGTAAATTTTTTTATATCTGCTTCTTGTAGCAATATTGAGTTAAAAATTTGACTAGTATTTATTTCATTATTAAAGTTCATATGTTTTGAATCTATAATTCTAAGATTTTTTTTTTTTTTTAATATTCTAATTGCATCTTTTTCAAAACCTTTTGAAATTATAACTTCAATAAATATTTTATTTAATTCTAAAGCAATTTTTTTGTTAATTTTAAAGTTAAAAGAAATTATCCCCCCATAAGCACTAACTGGATCACATGAAATTGCATTTTTTAAACTTAAAAGCTTATTTTTATCAATAGATACACCACATGGGTTTGAATGTTTTATAATAACTGTACCTAAATTATTTGGTAAAGATTTAGAAATTAAAATAGCTGAATAAATATCATTTAAGTTATTATAACTTAATTTTTTACCTCCAATTTGATTAATATTTTCTTCATTTTTTGAAGAATATATTGCTCCTTTTTGATGTGGATTTTCTCCATATCTCAAATTTTCAATTAAATTTCCATGAAATATTTTTTTTTTGGTAAAATAATTATTTGAATTTCTACAAAAATAATTTGAAACTGAAGAGTCATAACACCCTGTTTCTAGGAAGGCTTCTAAAGATAATTGTTTTCTAAAATTTTCAGATGTTTTACCATTATTCTTTTTTAATTCATGAATTAATTTATTATATTGATTCGGATTTGAAATAACTGTCACAAATTTATAATTTTTTGCAGCTGCGCGCGCCATAGCAGGACCACCTATATCAATATTTTCTATAATTTTTGTATGATTTTTTGTTTTCTTTAAAGTTTCTTCGAATGGATAAAAATTTACTACGACTAAATCAATTTCTTTATACTTATTTTTTTTGAGTTGTTTGCTGTGTAATTTGTTATTTCTTTTACTTAAAATACCCGCATGAATTTTTGGATGAAGTGTTTTAACTCTTCCCTCTAAAATTTCTGATGAACCAGTAAAATTAGAAATTTCCTGGCATTTAAATCCTAATTTCCTTATTTTTTTATAGGTACCTCCTGAGCTGATTAAATTTACTTTTAGTCCATTAAGTAATTTTAAAAGTTGTTTTAAATTTTTTTTATCATAAACCGAAATAAGAGCTGTATTAATTTTCATATCTATATTTTTGATATTTCCCAATTAATAGTTTGATTTTCATTTCTTGTGATTCCTGAGATATAAATATTCTGATTTTCGATATACGAATTTTTTTTACCAAAGAATAAACCTGTCTCAATATCAATAATACTGTCTTTACAAAAAAATCTCCAACCTGAGTTTTCCAATTCAATTAATACAGAGTCTCCATCCTGTGTTTTTGTTACCTTAGCCTCTGGGTCTAAATGAAATCTTATTTCAAAATTACTAGGTTTGAAATTTGTTTTTTTTATTAATTTATCTTTACCAATTAATTTATAATTATCTGCAAAAAATTCGACTTGGCGTTCATGAACAACACCAAATCTTTTTTGGTAGCCATCATGAGCAGCTCTTAAAATCCAATGATTTTTCTCATTTAATATTTTTTTATTTAAAATTTTAAATCCTCTATAAATTACATTATTTCCGTTTGTATCTTTTTTAAAACTACAAACCGAAGTATTATCTAAAATCAATGTAGAATGAGTAACTGAAGATTTTGAAATTTTATTTAATTGATGACTTAAGTCTTGAAAATAGCCACAATTAGAAATTAATTTTTTTCCTGAATAAAATATTTCAAAAGACAAAATACCAGACTGATAATTTTTTGAAAACTTTCTTTCAGGAGGAATACCAATATCCATTGCAAGAGATAAATTTTTGTTCTTTAGAATTGTATAGCCTCCAATTTCGTTACTGGAATTTTTAAATTTATATCCACGAGATTTCAAATAATTATCCAACTCATAATATTTTTCTTCATTATTGCCATTAAATAAAAAGCTAGTCCCTGTTGATTGCCAAAAAAAATTGTATGCTTGTCCAAAATGAAATATTACTTCATCAAGGTAATCAGGTAATTCACTTTGAGCTTCTATTAAAAATTCTCTTATCAATATAAAATACTTTAAATAAAATATGAGCTGTCTAATGCTTCTAGATTTTGGAAAATATTCACCATCAAAAGAGTATTTGATAATTTTTTTTAAAAGAGTTAATCCATAGTTTAAAAATTTAGTATCATTATATGAAAGGCCAGTTAAAATTATTGCTGTACATCCAATCATTTTATCATCTATAGAATCTGATCTATTTATCTCATTGATTAAATGATTTATTTGTTTTTTAATAACAAAGTTAAATTTTAATCTATATTCTTTATTACCTCCTTCATAAGTTAACCTTGAATTTGAAATCCAAGAAATCACTCTTTTTGATAGAATATCTATTTCCCAATTTTTAAGATTATAATTTTCATTATTTTCTATCCAATTTAAAATTATTGATTGAATAATTTTATTTGAGGACTTTAAATCAACAGTGAACAACCAGAAAAAACTATGTAATTTTATATAATCCTTTTTTTTTAAATTTTCATTTTTCCAAATCGAATTTAAATAATAATTCTCAATCTTCTCTTTTCTTTTATTATAATTCAATATACAGGCTAACAAACTTTGACTTGGTTTATACTCAAGAATATTAGTATCTGTTTTAGAAATTTTTTTATTATAAAAAGATGAATTTAAATAAATTTTCCTAATTTGACTAAAAACATAGTTTAAAAATTCATTAATAAAATTAAAAGAATTTTTTAATACCATTTTAAATTGTCTTTAAAATTTTTATATTTTTTTTTACGTCTCCCTGATTTTCTTTAAAAATCGTAGTACCTGAAACAAGAATATTTGCTCCAGCTTCAATAACTGATTTGTAATTTGAAAAATTAATTCCACCATCAACTTCAATATCAAATTTGTAATTATTATCTTTTTTTATACTTGTTAATTCTTTAATTTTATTTAAGACATCGGGTATAAATTTTTGACCACCGAAACCTGGATATACACTCATAATTAATACAAGGTCAATTTGCTTTAAATGATCGTTTATTATATTTATGTTTGTATCTGGATTTAGAGATACTCCTACTTTTTTATTAAATTCTCTAATATGCTTTATTGAATTATTTAAATCTTTCGTAGCTTCCGGATGTATTGTAATAATATCAGCTCCAGCTTCAGCAAAATCTTTTATATATTTGTGAACAGGTGAAATCATAAGATGAACATCGAAAGGTAATTTAGTATGATTTCTGAGTTTTTTAATTATGGGAGGGCCGATAGTTAAATTAGGAACAAAGTGGCCATCCATAACATCTATATGAATGAGATCTGCTCCTCCTTTTTCAAGCCTTTGTATCTCATTCCCCAACTGACTAAAATCAGCTGAAAGTATAGAAGGAGAAATTTTTATTTTTTTCATTGATAAATAATTACTAGTATCAATTTTTGTTTTTTATTTGAATTAATTTTTACCAAAAATTCTGTATATTTCAGCTGCAATTTCACTTTCCAATGGAAAAGATAGCATTCCCATCACTGAATAGCCTAGTAAATAGGGCATTAAATAAAATCTGATCATGTAAAAAAACCAGGCAACATATAGAGGGATTAATGGACCAATTATGAAACTTGGGGTAATAAACTTAAACAATTTAATGATTGGGTTTGTATATTTTACAAAAACTCTCATAAAAAAAAACTGAGAGTCTTCCCTTTGAAAAATATTCATAGCTGATCGACCTATTAATGTCCACATGATAACACCCAAGATATAATCAATTATTAAAACGTATAAAGACATCTTATTTTTGAAGAATGGGGGCGAATTATCGCCCCCATATAAATTATTATTTAGTGTTGTTTACCAAGAATAGTTTTACCACTAGGTATACGAACTTCGTCTACCATTTTTTGAGTAGCACTATCTGGCTCTTTAGTCATTAAACTTACTACAACCATAACAACCAAACATACAGAAGCTCCGATAATACCAAATCTTAAGTGGTCAATACCTAACCATGCCGGATTACCCATAAATTTAGGATAGACATAAATTAGATATGCTGTTCCTGACCCAAGACCTGCGATCATACCTGCTATTGCACCTTCTCTAGTAGCTCTCTTCCACCATACTCCAAGTATTAATGGGAAGAACAATCCAGACATAGCAAAATCGAAAGCCCAAGCAACCGCACCTAGGATACTAGTGATCCTCATTGATGCAATATATGCTCCAGCAGCACCGATTACTATTAAAAGTGCTCTTGCAACTAAAAGTCTTTTTCTTACATCTGCTTTTGGATCAATGATTTTGTAGTAAACATCATGTGATAAAGCATTAGCGATTGCAAGAATAAGGCCATCAGCTGTACTCATAGCAGCAGCCATACCTCCAGCAGCAACTAGTCCAGAAATAACGTAAGGTAGTCCTGCAACTTCAGGAGTTGATAAAACAACCACATCACCTCTCATGAACCATTCATTTAATTGAAGAACGCCGTCTCCATTAAAGTCTGCTATAAAGGCTTGCTTAACATTTACCCATTGGCTAACCCACTCAATCTGCATTACATCAGCAATTGGTTTTCCAATAATACCTGTCGATAAAGTCGGATCCATCAATGATAGTTTAGACAATGTAGCTAACATAGGTGCTGAAGTATAAAGTATTGCAATAAAGAACAGTGACCAAGCAACTGATTTTCTAGCAGCTTTTACGCTAGGAGTAGTAAAGTATCTCATTAAAATGTGAGGTAAAGAAGCAGTTCCTACCATCATACATAGAGCCAATGAAATAAATTTCCAAGCAGCCATTCCACCACTAGGCACTTCTGAGTGTGCTACAGCTATAGATTTTAAACCACCTGGTACTCCAGCAGCTTTAATATCAGCAGCTGAGTTTTTAATTAAACCAAATTGCGCCTCAAGTTCACTTAGTCTTGCAACTTCTTCTCCCAACATTAAATGTGGAAAAACTCCGAAGCCACCTTTATTACTAATCCAGAAAATTGGAATTAAGTAAGCTATAATCAATACGATGTACTGAGCAACTTGAGTCCAAGTAACCGCTCTCATTCCACCTAACATTGAACATAATAAAATACTTATTAAACCTACCCAAACTCCTAATTCAAATGGTATAGCAAGTGCTCTAGAAGCAATTGTTCCTGTTGCGTTAATTTGAGCTGTCACGTATGTGAAAGAAGCCAAAGATAATACTACTACAGCACAGAATCTTGCAAGGTTTCCGCCGTATCTAGTTCCAATGAAATCTGGCACAGTGTAACAACCAAACTTTCTTAAATATGGTGCTAGCAATGATGATACTAATACATATCCACCAGTCCAACCAACTAAGAAAGCCATATAAGTATAGCCACCAAAATAAATACCACCTGCCATTGCAACGAATGATGCACCTGACATCCAGTCAGCTGCAGTAGCCATTCCGTTAAATACTGTTGGTACTTGTCTTCCGGCGACGTAATACGCATCTACTTGTACAGTTCTAGATAAATATCCAATGAATGCATATATACAAACTGTAAAAGCTACAAATAAAATACCTATTGTTTTTGCGGTCATTCCTGCTTGTTCAGCAATAGCCATCAAAATGATAAATACTATGAACCCGCCAGTATATGTTCCGTAAATTTTAGGTAAGTTTTGTACAAAGTTTCCTTTAAACATTAGTCATCCTCCCCTCGTTCTTGGAAGCCAAACTCTTCATCAATTTTCTCTTGCTTATTAGCAAACCAGAAAATCAATACAACAAAGGCTATAATAGATCCTTGCGCACACATGTAATACGCTAAAGGGTATCCTAAAAAACTACCTTCGTTTAAGCTTGAACCAAACATGAAGATTAGATAACCGAAAACAAACCAAATAACTAAGGTTAACACCATTAGTCCTCTAGTCTTTTCCCAGTGTTTTTCTTTGTTTGACATTTTTTTCCCTCCCTATAGGTTAAAAGAGGAAACCATACATGTTTGAAAATATATTGGAAGAGTTAAAAAACGCCTATTTATTTAGGAAATATTAAATTTATTTGAATATGGGTATAAAATACAAGCTAAAATTGAAGGATTTAAAACTAGAGTATTTAATCGATTATTTCTCGCCAGTTCTTAAATATTTTAGACCAAAAAAAAAAATAAGTAATTTTCAGGATTTAAAAAATTTTGTTAAGGAAAAATCGGCTTGGGTTAGTCAAGTGACTTTGTATGGATATTTAAAAACAAGGATGGGAGCAAAGTATGTGCTTATGTTTGAGGACGAAATTTTTTTAGGATCAATAAATAAAGCAAAATGGAATATCTATGTTGTTTCAATTCAAGATTTAATATTTTATTCAATCTCATATCTAAAAGAAAATAATAATATGCATGATATAGCAAAAGCTAAAGAAATTTTTTACGAAATTTTAAATGAAGAAAAAAAAAATCAAATACCTAATGAGGTATTTGATAAAGCGTCAAAAGAATTTGACCAAAGATTTCAAGATATTGATTGGATAAATTATTATAAAGATTTACCATTTAATTCTAGTGCTCTTGCCCTTTACGAATGGTCTCCTATCGCTGAAGAATTAAAAACTTTAGATAGAGAGATTGTTTTAAATTCTATGATATTAAAATGGGATAATGTTAAAAAAGATTTTAAAGAATTAATTAACTTTTAAGTTTTTTCTATTTTCAACTAAACTGCTAACTACACTTGGATCTGCTAGAGTAGTTGTATCACCCAATTGATCATGTTGATTTGCTGCTATCTTTCTCAAAATTCTTCTCATAATTTTTCCTGATCTAGTTTTTGGAAGTCCAGGAGCAAATTGAATATAATCGGGTGTTGCAATTGGACCTATTTGCCTTCTCACCCAATGTTTTAAATCTCTTTCAAGTTCTCCATTTGGTTCCTCTCCAGCAACAAGTGTAACATAACAATATAAACCATTTCCTTTTATGTCGTGAGGGTAACCTACAACCGCTGCCTCTGCTACTTTTGGATGAGCAACAAAAGCACTTTCGATTTCTGCAGTTCCCAAGTTATGGCCAGATACTATTATTACATCATCAACTCTTCCGGTGATCCAATAGTACCCATCTTTATCTCTTCTACATCCATCCCCAGTAAAATACTTTCCATCGAATTGAGAAAAATAAGTTTCTATAAACCTTTTATGATCACCATAAACAGTCCTCATTTGTCCAGGCCAAGATTGTGATATACACAAATTTCCTTGAGACTCCCCCTTTAATACTTTACCTTCTTTATCTACTATAACTGGTTTTATTCCATAAAATGGTTTTGTTGCTGATCCTGGTTTAAGGTCTATCGCCCCTGTTTGAGGACTTATTAATATTCCACCAGTTTCCGTTTGCCACCAAGTATCAACTATGGGACATCTACTATCCCCTACAGTCTTATAATACCATTGCCAAGCTTCAGGATTAATAGGCTCTCCAACTGTACCAAGTAACTTCAATGTTTTTCTTGATGTTTTCTTAACAGGACCGTCTCCTTCTCTCATTAAAGATCTTATAGCGGTAGGTGCTGTATAAAATATATTTACTTTATATTTATCAACAATCTGCCACCATCTTGAACTATCAGGATAATTTGGAACACCTTCAAACATAATTGTGGTAGCTGCGTTGGATAGAGGACCATAAATAATATAACTGTGACCCGTAATCCAACCAATGTCAGCTGTACAGAAGTAAATATCTTTTGGTTTGTAATTAAAAATATATTGATGTGTCATTGAAGCATATACCATATAACCACCCGTAGTATGTAAAACCCCTTTGGGTTTTCCTGTAGATCCAGATGTATACAAAATGAATAGAGGATCTTCTGCTCCCATTTCTTCTGGTTCGCAATTAACTGAAATATTTTTTATCATTTTATGGTACCAAATATCTCTGCTTTCATCCCAATTAATTCTATTTCCGGTTCTTTTCACAACTATACATTTTTTAACATTAGGACAATGTACCAATGCTTCATCTACAAGAGATTTTAATGGTAGTATTTTATCTCCTCTTAAACCCTCATCCTGAGTAATTACAAAATCTGACTTGCAATCATTTATTCTTCCAGAAATACTGTCAGGCGAGAATCCTCCAAAAATAATTGAATGAATCGCTCCAATTCTTGCACAAGCTAACATTGTGTAAGCTAACTCAGGTATCATAGTTAAATAGATAGTTACTCTATCTCCTTTTTTAACTCCAATTTCTTTTAATCCATTTGCTGCTTTTGAAACTTCTTTATGAAGTTCTTTAAAAGATATTTTTTTTTGAGTTTTTGGATCATTTCCAACCCATATTATTGCAGTTTTATCTTTATATTTTTTTAAATGTCTGTCGATACAATTAGCTGAAGCATTTAGTGTACCATCATAATACCATTTAATATGAACATCATCTTTACTGTATTTATAATCTTTGACTTTAGTGTAAGGTTTTATCCAAGTAATTCTTTTTCCTTCTTTTTTCCAAAAACTTTCATTATCTTTTATAGATAAATTATATTTTTTTTCATATTGTGACTTATTTACTTGAGCTCTGTTAATCCAATCGTTCTTAGTTCTATAAATTAATTCATTTTCTCCAACCTTGGATTTTTTTTTTACGACTCTTGATTTAGATTTAGTTTTAAATTTACCTTTTTTTCTTTTAGTTTTTTTAAATTTAACTTTAGATTTATTTTTTTTAGTTCTTTTTGACATAAATTTATATTGTAATACTACCCATCTTCAAAATAATTTTCCAGCTTTTAGTGTCGACTGGCATAACTGATAATCTTGACTGTTTTATTAATTGCAGCTTTTTAAGATTATTATTTTTCTTAATATCGGCTAAAGAAACTGGTTTTTTGAATAGTTTTTTAAATTTAACTCTGACAGCTAAAAATTTTTTTTTTCTATCAGTAGGGTCAACAAAAGCTTCTTTGATTACCTGCACTATTCCGACAATCTCTTTTCCTATATTTGAATGGTAGAAAAAACAAAGATCGCCTTTTTTCATTTTACCTAAATTATTTTTAGCTTGATAATTTCTTACTCCATCCCATACTACGCCTTTTAGCCCTTCATTTTTCTGTTGTTCAATTGACCAAACATTTGGTTCTGATTTTAATAGCCAATATTGCATTTAGTTTAATATAATTTATTATAAAAATTATCAAAATAAATATATGAGAGAAACAACCTATTCATATGCTAAAAATCTTTTTAATCCAAATCAAATTAAAGAAATTAATACACAAGTACAAAAAAGTTTTATTACAGGTAGTGATTTTTTAGCAACTGGTGCCAAAAAAAGTTCAAATGTTAAATTTTTATATCTCGGATCAATTCAAAGATTAATTTTACCATTTTTGGATTATTGTTTTACTATAAATAATTCAAAATTTGGTTTTGATTTATTTCAGTTAAGTTCACGAACTATAATAAATTATAATTTATACAGTATTGGTACAGAATACAGTTGGCATGTTGATGCTGAGTCTAAATCTCCAATAAGAGATATAAAATTAACTTGTTTATTAAATTTATCAGAGGAAAAATTTGAAGGTGGTGATTTATATTTATTTAAAGGCGAAGAAGTAAAATGCTCAGAGTTTAGAGATCCTGGTAGTGCAATTGTGTTTCCATCCTTTACAAATCATAGAGTTGATAAGTTAATTTCTGGTTCAAGATCAACTTTAGCTGTTTGGATGACAGGACCAAAATTTAGATAATACTAAAGTTTTACACCAGAACCTTTTAAAAATTTGGCATTTTCATCCAATGCCCATCTAGGATTAACTTGAAAATTTAAGTTATCGAATTTATTTAATTTAAATTTTTCCAATCCAGCCATAGCTATCATGGCAGCATTATCACTACATAATTTAAGTTCAGGAAAAATTGTTTTGAAATTATTTTTTTTACTAATAACTTCCAATTTACCTCGTATACCTTTATTTGCCGCAACTCCTCCAGCTATTACAAAAGTATTATCTTTAATTTTAGTTTTTTTAACAAATTCTTTAAAAGCAATTTTGGTTTTTTTACAAAGTATATCCTCGATGGTTTTTTGGAAGGATGCTGCTAAATTATATTTGTCCTTTTCATTATTAATATTTTTTGCAATTTTTAATACTGCAGTTTTAAGGCCTGCAAATGATAGATTACACCCACCTTTATTTAGAATAGGTTTTGGAAGTTGAAATTTATTACAATCGCCTTTTTTCGCAAATTCTTCTATTTTTGGACCTCCAGGAAATTCTATACCAAGAAGTTTAGCGGTCTTGTCAAATGCTTCTCCTAATGCATCATCTATTGTAGTTCCTATTCTCTCATAATTACTTAGTCCATTTACACTTAAATATTGAGTATGTCCTCCTGAAATTAATAAAAGCAAATAAGGATAGTCAATTTTAAAATTAAGCTTAGGACTTAGTGCGTGCCCCTCCAAATGATTAACTGCTATAAATGGTTTATTTATTGAAAGAGACAATGCCTTTGCAAAATTTAACCCAACACTTAAACATACAACTAAACCTGGACCACCAGTTACAGCTACTGCGTCTATGTCTGTAATTTTTATTTTACTTTCTTTAATTGCTTTATTTGTAATAAGATCAATTTTTTCAATATGAGATCTTGCAGCCAACTCAGGAACTACTCCCCCAAACTCTTTATGAACATCAAATTGACTAGATACTATATTTGATAGTATTTTTGGAATTCCACTATTGTCATCCTGAATAATTGCTGCTGCAGTCTCATCACAACTGGTTTCTATACCTAGTATTATTGGTTTTTTGTTCATAAAAAAATTTTTTTAATTTATACAATTAAATTATAAGTATGGAATATAAATAAATTTTATGAGAAAAAAAAAAATAATTATTGGCTCTAGAGGTAGCAAATTAGCTTTGATTTACGCAAATAAGGTTAAAAATCAATTAAATAAAATATTTCAAAATATTATAGATATTAAAGCAATTAAAACATCTGGGGATGAAAATCAGAAAGATCGACTTTCTGAAATTGGTGGAAAAGGCTTATTTTCGAAAAAAATTGAGATCGAACTTCTCGAAAAAAGAATTGATTTGGCTGTTCATGCATTAAAAGATATGCCCTCAATTGAAACTGATGGATTAATTACAAACTGTTACTTAAAAAGGAATTTTCCTAATGAGGTATTGATTAGTAAAAATAATCTAACTTTAGATAAACTGAAATCTAATTCAATAATTGGTACTTCATCCTTTAGAAGAGAATATCAACTCAAACATAGAAGAAATGATTTAATATACAAATTAATTAGGGGAAATGTAGATACAAGAATAAATAAAATGAAAGAAGGTTTATATGATGCAATTATTTTATCTAAGGCAGGAATTGATAATTTAAATTTATCAAAATACATATCACAAGAGTTTTCAGTAGATGAAATTATTCCAAGCGTCGGCCAAGGCATAATCGCAATTCAATGCAGGTATGATGATGAAGAAATGATTAATTATTTAAATAAAATTAATCATGAACAAACTAATATTTGTGCCACAACTGAGAGAGAAGTTCTTAAAATATTAGAAGGTGACTGTGATACAGCAATTGGAGCTTTTTCTTTTATTAAAGGAAATAAAATTAATTTAATTGCAGAATTATTTTCAGTTGATGGTAAAAATAAATATAATTTTAAAGCTGAAAATAAACTACATCTTGCTAAGGAATTAGGACAAAAAGTTGGTAATTTTTTAAAAAAAAAATCTGAAGGAAATTATAAAAGATAGATATGCATATATTACTTACAAGACCTTTTGAAGATTGCAAAGATCTGATTATTAAATTCAAATCTTTAGGTCATAATATTTCTCATTTACCTGTAATTAAAATTGAAAGTAAAAAATATGAAAAACATAATTTAAATGAATACCAAGGAATAATTTTTACGAGTTCCAATGCAATAAAAAATTTAAATATGCAAAAATTAAATAAAAAAATATTATGTTATTGCGTTGGATTAGCAACCGAGCAAACAGCAAAATATAATGGTTTTCAAAATATTTATTCTGCCGAAGGTAATGTGGATAATTTAAAAGAAATTATTTTGCAAACATTTACTCCTAAGAAAGGAAAACTTTTATATGTAAGTGGTGAGACAATATCTTATAATTTAGACAAAGAATTAAATAGAGAAGGATATACAATCAAAAGATTAATTAATTATTCAGTTTTGCCTATTGAAGATCTAGATCTTAAGTTTATTAATACTCTTAAATCTTCAATGCCTGAGATAGTATTTATATATTCACAATATAGTGCAAAAAATTTCTTGAATTTAATCAAAAAATATCAGTTAGTTGACTACTGGATGAATACAAACTTAATGTGTATAAGTGAAAAATCGTCTTCAGTATTAAATGTAATTAAATGGAAAAAAATCTTTCTTTTTAATCCTGGAGAAGAAGAATATTTGTTATATAAAATTTAATTATGGAACTTTTAAATAATTTTAAAAACTTATTTATATCAGTATGGGAAAAAGGAATTCTAGGAGTAAATATATTTGAGATATTAATTGGTATTGGAATTTTTTTTATATTTTTGATTTTTCGAGGAATTATAAGCAAAGTAATTATTAAAAGATTAGAAGGTATAGCAAAAAAAACAACAAACAAACTTGATGATACTTTTGTCTATGCGATGGAAGGACCTGCAAGGTTCTTACCTATAGTAATTGGATTTTTTATTGCAAGTTATTACATATCATTTTCAGAAGATAGTAGAGAGATAGTAGATACTATCAATAGAACTTTAATTACAATTTTTATATTTTGGGTTATTCATCAAGTTATAGAGCCAATTTCATATATACTTAGTGGTCTTAATAAAATTTTAACTAGAGAGCTTATAGGCTGGATAATTAAATCTCTAAAAATTTTAATTTTTATTTTAGGATTAGCAGCAGTGCTTGAACTTTGGGGCATAAAGATAGGACCAATAATCGCAGGATTAGGTTTATTTGGTGTAGCAGTAGCATTAGGTGCTCAGGATTTATTTAAAAATTTAATTTCTGGAATATTAGTTTTAGTCGAAAAAAGATTTAAAATTGGTGATTGGATACTTGTTGAAGGAATTATTGAAGGAATAGTTGAAAAAATTGGATTTAGATCAACTGTTATAAGAAAATTTGACAAATCAATAGCTATAATTCCAAATTTTCAATTTGCAGAAAATGCAGTCATTAATATAAGTCAGACAACTAATTGGATTATTAGTTGGACAATTAATCTACAGTATGATTCGACGATTGATCAACTTAAAACAATTAGAAATGAAATAGAAAATTACATAAAAAAACACGCAGACTATAAACCTGAACTTGGATATGCAGTAAGAGTGGATAGTTTTGCTGAAAGTTCTATTGATATGTATATTAGATGTTTTACAAAAACAGATGATTGGGATGAATGGTTAGCTGTAAAAGAAAGACTTGCAATTGAAATAAAACAAATTGTAGAAAAAAATGCAGCCTCATTCGCTTTTCCTAGTCAGTCAATTTATGTTGAGAAGAAATGATTGCAATTTTCTATTTAGTTCTTCAATTATTAAAACTTTATTCGTATGTAGTAATTGCAAATGTTGTTATAAGTTGGTTGATTGCATTTAATGTAATTAATACTTCAAACAGGTTTGTCTATATGATCTTAGATTTTACTTATAGGCTTACAGAACCTTTTTTAAGTAAAATTAGAACTTTTTTACCCAATCTGGGTGCATTTGATATTTCACCAATCATTCTTCTTTTGTTGATATGGTTTATAGAAATGTGTATGAAGCTTTATTTGGCGCCAATAATTTTTAATTAATTCATGATATTAATAGACGGAAAACAAACAGCTGCAGAAATCAGAGAAGAATTAAAAAAAGAAGTTTCTTCAATTAAAAAAGAAAAAAATCAAGTTCCAGGATTAACAGTAATATTAATAGGTGATTTAGCACCAAGTCAAATTTATGTAAGAATGAAGGAAAAAGCAGCAGATGAAGTAGGTTTAAAATCTGAGATTATAAAATATCCTAATAGTATAGATGAAAAGACAATATTAGATAAAATTAATGAACTTAATAAAGATAATTCTGTATCAGGGATTTTGGTTCAGTTACCTTTGCCTAAACATATAGATAAACAAAAAGTAATAGAGACTATATCTCCATTCAAAGATGTAGATGGATTTCATCCACATAATGTAGGCAACCTTTCTTCTGGGTATGAAAGTATAGTTCCTTGCACACCTTTGGGATGTTATTTGCTAATTAAAAAATATGAAAAAAATTTAAGTGGTAAAAAAGCAGTTATTGTTGGCAGGTCAAATTTAAATGGAAAACCAATGACACAACTCCTTTTAAAAGAAAATTGTACTGTTACAATTACACATTCAAAAACTGAAGATTTAAAATCTGAATGTTTAAAAGCAGATATACTTGTGGCTGCAGTTGGAATACCGGAACTAGTTAAGGGAGATTGGGTTAAAAAAGATTGTATAGTAATTGATGTTGGAATTAATAAAACTGATAAAGGCATTGTTGGAGATGTAGCTTTTGATGATGTTTCAAAAGTTGCAAAAGCTTTAACGCCTGTACCTGGAGGTGTTGGACCAATGACTATTGCATGTTTATTAAAAAATACTATTGAATGTTTTAAAAAATCTCAAAAAAATTAATATGTCAAATTCAATTAGGTGGATCATATTTGTTACTGGATGGATGACATTTAGAGCAATCGGTTCTAGTTTATTTTTATTTTGGAACATAACTGGAAATGAAAGAGGAGCACCCCCGGAATGGGTTTTAGCATTAATTGGAGATTTTATAATCGGCACAACAGCATTTTTTTTAGTTTATGGTATATTAAAAAAACCCTCTTATTTAATTTGGGTATTATTACTTTCTTGGAATATTTTAGGACTTATAGATTTACTTGGCGCTATAAGAACCAGTTTATTAGTACCTTTCGGACCAATACCAGAAATAGGTTTAACAAGCTTAGGAGTTAGATCTATTTTGATTTTAAATACTTTTTTACAAATATCTTGCATATATTTACTATTTAAGAATAGCGTTAGAAACTATTTTAAAAATTAGATATAAATTACTTCTTGAATAAACTAATTAAAAATTTTTCAAGTTCGTCAATATATTTTCTATTTTCGAAAAGTTTATTATATGCTGCATTTTTATAACTTGTTTTTATTTCTAATAATTTTTTTGGAGGTAAGTTTGCTATTTCTATTGCTTTATCAACATATTCTTCAGGTGAATTAACTATAGGTGCATCTTCAATTTCTGTTTGATTATAAGCACCAAGAGTTAAACGATTTTTTAAATATGAAGAAGGAAGTGTTACTGTTGGAGTACCATAAACCATTGACTCATAAAAACTATTGCCCCCACCATAAATAATTGGATCTAAAAGTACCGAAGAAGATCCACAATGATTTATATATTTTTCTACTGACATTTTTTCATTAAATACTATTCTATCAATGTCAGAACCAATTGTTTTTTCAAATCTTGAAATTAATTTTTTAAATAAGCTTTTGTTAGCATCTTTTATAAAATAAATTTTTGCTTTTTTATCTTTAATGAGAATTTTTTTTAATATCCAATCATAATTTGGATGTATTTTAAATAATGTTTGAGGACACGAATAAATGTTTTGTTTATTCATTTCATCTAAATTTAATTTTAAAGATATTTCAGGTTTATAATAATAAAGCATATGATCTAACAATACTAATTTTTCAGAATAATGTTTTTGTGCACTTTTTATCTCTGCCTTGCTTGAAGAAATAAAGAAATCGATATTATTGTTGCCAGTACTTATAGGATGACCCCATGAAACAATTTGATATTTTGCAAATCTTAAAAAAGTAAGAAAATATAAGTCTGATGACATTCCAATATCAGGGTAGAAAATTATATCTAATTTTTTATTTTTTATTATATTAATTTTTTCGTTGAATGAATTAGGTAAAATCACATTTGTTAAATCGGAACTTATTTCTTTGGCTAAAAAATCTGAAAAAATTTTACCTTTTGTGGTTTTGTTAGTATGAAATACATATACTTCAAATTTATTTCTATCTAATTCGAATATAGTTCCTCTGAACAGTTTACCAATTGTATGATTAGTAAAATATTCAGATATAAAGCCTATTTTAATTTTATCAGTTTTTTTTTCTGTAAATTCTATTTCTGAATTTAATTCAGGATAAAGTTTTTTAAAAAGATTTACAAATTTTTTGTTTAACTCAAGGTTTTCAAATTCATCATAAGAATAATTAAATATAGGTGGGTCTATAGATTGTTTATCAATATCTAATTTAATATTTTTATTAGAATTTAAAAAATCATCTAAAAATAAATTTGTTTTATTTCTATAATTTTTTATTTCTTCAGTGTCTTTATTTATAAAGGGAAAAATAATATTATAGATGATTGAAAATTTTTCATCAATTAAATTATTTTTTAGGCCATCTTTAATATATTCTTTTAATTCGTCGACTTTATCTTCTTCTCTTAAAATTTTTAATAAAAATCTATAAATTTTTTTTGAATTTTTTTCTAAACCAATTATTTTTTTTAAATGTATTTCACAATTATTCAAATCTTTCAAATTATAAAATGTTAAAGCTAAGTTTTCCAAAATTGATATATTTTCTGGATGAATTAATAAAGCTTTTTCAAAATGATCTTTAGCTTTTATGAAATCCCCTTTTTTGAAATTTTCTACGCCTAGAGAAAAAATACTTTTATCTAATTTACTTTCCATAGTGAAATTTTATTATTATTTTAATTTTTTTTTATGAAAATTAATAAATCTTTCTACATTTTGTCTATTAAAAGTTTTATTTTCCTCAAATGAAACTTTCTTAATTGAGTATGCCGAGCTATTTGTTTTTCTCGACAAAATAGTAATATTTCCTTTGTATAGTTTTATTTTGATTAATCCATTGACTTTGTTTCTTTTTAAATCAACTATTTTTTGTAGTTTGTATCTTTCTTTTGAATACCAATATCCGTTGTAAATAAGTTCAGCATATCTTGACATTATGTTATCTTTTTTGTGCATTGTCTCTTTATCTAAAGTTACTGATTCAATTGCTCTATGTGCATTTAATAATAAAGTTCCACCAGGTGTTTCATAAACTCCTCTAGATTTTATACCTATAAATCTATTTTCTACTAAGTCTACTCTTCCTATCCCATGACTACCAGCAAGCATATTTAATTTGTTTAGTAATTTTGATGGAGATAATCTCTTTCCATTTATTGACACTGGATTACTATTTTTAAAACCTATAGTTAAATATATTCCTTTATTTGGTGACTTTTCTGGAGATTTAGTTCTTTGAAAAATATATTCTGGAGCAGAATTTTTTGGGTTTTCTAATATTTTTCCTTCTGTTGAAGTATGAAACAAATTGTCGTCAATAGAGAATGGTGTAGTTCCTTTTTTATCTTTAGGAATATTTATATTATTTTTTTTTGCATATTTTATTAAATCTGATCTAGAATTTAATTTCCAAATTCTCCAAGGTGCAATAATTTTTATTTTAGGTCCAAAATAATGATATCCGAGTTCAAATCTAACTTGATCATTACCTTTTCCAGTAGCACCATGAGATACTGCGTAGGCTTTATATTTTTTTGCAACCCTTATTTGATCTTTTGCAATTAAAGGTCTCGCTATAGATGTTCCAAGTAAATAGTTACCTTCATAAACAGCATGCGCTCTTAGCATTGGATAAATATAATCTTTTACAAAAATATCTTTTAAATCTTTTATAATAATTTTTTTGACACCCATTTTTTTAGCATTTTGAATTATTTTTTTTTTATTTATATATTGGCCTATATCTGCAGTGTAAGCAATTACTTCAGCTTTATAGTTCTCTTGTAACCATTTGAGTATTATAGAAGTATCTAGCCCACCAGAATAGGCTAATACAATTTTTTTTTTTATTTTCATCTAAAATAAAATATTAGATACAATTTTTTTTTGCTGAATTATAAGCTTTTGTAAATCCCATTAGTGAATAATGATCTATGGTTTGAGACCCAGATTTATTATAACCTGTAACCATTATCCTTGTACCCCTTTTCATGGCCTTTATCATCTTTTTTTCAATTTTATTGCTAGCAATCCATGCAAAGTTTTCTTGAAGGATATCAAATTTAAATTTTGATTTCCCTGATTTAGCATAAATTGTATTTTGTTTATTATACTCATAACCAGATGTAGTACTAATTTCATCACTAATTTTAGTATAAGGTCTAAAGCTTATAAATAGTCTAGCATCTCTCGAATTCTTTTTTGGTGATTGTAAAACCGGTGTTGATTGAGCAAAACAAATTTTTTCATTGTCATTAGTAAAAATTATAACTTCCCAATCTTTAAATTTACCTATTTTCTTTATTTCTTCTGAATGAACTAAGGTTGTACTAAGAAAAAAAAATAATATTGATTTTAATATTAATCTATTTTTTAAGGACATGGGTTTGGATATATTTTTTGCACATTATTTATTTCTTTTATTACTTCATTTGATAAATTTACATTTACACTTTCTATATCAGTTTTCAACTGTTCCATAGTTGTTGCCCCAATTATTACGCTAGTCATAAATTCTTGCATCTCACAAAATTTTATAGACATCTGACTCATATCAAGATTATATTTATTACTTATTTTATAATATTCATCCACAGCATTTTTCAAATTTGGCGTATTATATCTATATTTCCAAAAATCAAAATCTCTCTGCATTCTAGAGCCTTTAGGAAAGTTATTATTTCTATATTTTCCACTTAAATACCCACTAGCCAATGGAGAATAAGCTAAGCATCCTATATTTTCTCTAATAGAAATCTCGGATAATCCAATTTCGTATGTTCTATTCAATAAACTATATGGGTTTTGTATAGACATCATCCTAGGAAGTTTTTTATCATTCGCTATTTTAATATAGTTCATTACTCCCCAAGGGGTTTCATTTGATAAACCTACATATCTTATTTTACCTTGATCTATAAATTTTTTCAAATTTATCAAAACGTCCTCAAATCCATTCCAATTTTTTTCTTTATGCTCATAACCCAATGTACCAAAATTATTTACATTTCTCTCAGGCCAATGCAATTGATATAGATCAATATAATCTGTTTTTAGTCTTTTTAGGCTGTCATTTAATGCAGTCTCTAAATTCAATCCTACAAAGCTATTTTGCCCTTTTCTTAAGTAATTTCTCGCAGGCCCTGCAACTTTTGTAGCTAAAATTATTTTGTCTCTCTTTTTTCTTTTTTGCAACCAGTTACCTATTATTATTTCTGTATAACCAAAAGTTTCTTCTTTGGGAGGTACTGCATAAAGTTCAGCTGTGTCCCAAAAATTAACACCATTAGCCAAAGAATAATCCATTTGTTCAAACGCCTGATCTTGGGTATTTTGCTCCCCCCAAGTCATAGTACCCAAACAAATAGTGCTTACATCAATGTCAGTATTGCCAAGTTTTCTATAATTCATTGAATATTAATTATTTTTTTAAGGTTTTTATGATATCTTGAATAAATAGTAAAAGGCTATTATATAAATATTATGGAATTCAATAAACAAAATATATTAAACAAATCCAAAACTGCACAACAAACCTCCGTTGTAATGGATGAAGGCTTAAGAGCCTACATGCTTAAAGTATATAATTATATGGCAACAGGAGTTCTGTTAACTGGAATTATTGCTCTTCTATCGTTTAAAATGTCTGTTGTAACAGACGCAAATGGGGCCATAGCTGGATTTACAAGTTTAGGGAATGCTTTGTTCTTTTCTGGTCTTAAGTGGATAGTAATGTTAGCACCTTTAGGAATAGTTTTTTATATGAGTTTTGGCATAAATAAAATGAGTGCCGCCAAAGCGCAAACTGTATTTTGGGTGTTCGCAGCTTTAATGGGATTATCTTTGTCTTGGATATTATTAGTTTATACAGGCGTAAGTGTAGCTAGAGTATTTTTTATAACTTCTGCAACTTTTGGCGCTATGAGCATCTATGGATATACTACAAAAAGGGATCTTACTAAGATGGGGTCTTTTTTAATGATGGGCCTAATTGGTATTATAATTGCATCAATAGTTAATATATTTATGAAATCATCAATGATGTATTTTGTGATTTCAATTTTGGGAGTTTTAATTTTTGTAGGGTTAACAGCATACGATACTCAAAAAATCAAGAACATGTATGTTGCATCAGACACTGGTGAGTTAATGGGTAAAAAAGCTGTAATGGGTGCTTTAACATTATATCTAGACTTCATTAATTTGTTTATTATGCTACTTAGACTTTTTGGTCAAAGAAGATAAGTCTAAAATTTTTTCCAATTAATAAATTTAAGTAAATTTTTTAAATCATCAGAATTTTTTAATATTTTTCCTTTGGAGTCTATTATTAAATACTTTAAGTTTTTATTTGTTGGTTTAAAGTTTTTACATATTTTATAGTTTGCATTCTCAGTAGCATTTTTAAAAACACTAAAACCCACTTGTTTGCTCGATATATTTAACCCATAATCTTTCCAAGATCCTTCCGAAACCATTTTAGCATATAAATCTAAAATAATTTTTAATTCATGTTTTTCAAAAAAAAATTTGTTCTCATTTTCTGATAAAACATTATTTATAACTAATCTTAAGTTTTTATTCATTTAATTTATGTTTGTTTATAACTGTAATTTGGGATGCTGTAAAAATTATCGTTAAAGGCAAAATACCCCATACTTTGAAGTTTACCCAAAATTCCTCAGATTGTGTTCGCCAGATAATTTCATTTAATATTGCTAAACTAAAAAAGAAATACATCCATCTAGTATTTAAAATTTCCCAACCTTGATCATTTAGTTGCAAAGATTTACCAAGCATTTTTTTTAAAATTGGTTCATTTGTAAAAAATTTTCCAAAAAATAAAGCTAAACCAAATAAAATATTAATAATAGTTGGTTTAATATATATAAAAACTGGGTTATCAAAATATATTGTTAGACCTCCGAATAAGGTAATTAGTATTCCTCCAAGCAAAGGAACCATAGGAATTTTTTTTTCCAAAAACCAAACTACAGCTAAAGCAATCAAAGTTGCAACTATAAATGGAGGAATAGCTACTTCTAAATTTTTATCACCGTTGTAATAAAAACTAAAAAAAACTAAAAGTGGCCCAAAATCAGTGATAAATTTAATTAATGATTTGTTCACATAAATATATTAACAGAATTATAAAACATTGAAATTTTTTTATTGATTTTTTATTTTAAATATCCATATTTAGGCCAGTGAGTATTCAAAAAGCAAAATTTTCAATAGGTGATATAGTTAAGCATAAGCACTTTGACTTTAGAGGTGTAATTTATGATGTTGATTTTGAGTTTAATAATTCTGAAGAATGGTACGAGTCAATTCCTAAAAATGTTAGACCTAGAAAAGATCAGCCTTTTTATCATTTGTTAGCTGAAAACGATGATGTTACTTACGAGGCTTACGTTTCAGAACAAAATCTTTTAACGGATGACTCTGATGAACCAATCAAACACCCATTAATTAACGAAATTTTTTCAGGCAAAAAAGGCTCTGGTTATTTCAAACCATCAAATTAATTTTGATATAAAAGCCTTGATTTAAACACAATTTTCTCAAAACTTAGACATATCTTAGTTCTAATATTAAAATATTCTGATCAAGGATACCAATGTTTCCCTAATATATCTCCCTCAAAAGTATTCTTGATCGGAAATCAAAAAAAAAATCCAAAAAATATTTAAATTTTATATATAATTAAATAATGTTAAAAAATATTGAGCCAAGTAAAATTTATTCAATAACATCAAAAGCGCCAAAATATGTTTTTTATATTTTTTTAATTATATTAAGCATAGGTTTATTAGAAGCTTTAATATTATCACCAAAAGATTATATCCAAAGTCATTCTGTAAGAATTATGTATGTTCACGTACCATCTGCATGGTTATCACTTGGAATATTTTCTGTAATTGGAATATTATCAATTATTATTCTGATATTTAAAAATAAAAATTTATCATTAATAACAAAAAGTTTGGCTCCTTCCGGTTTTGTATTTAGTATTATAGCTTTAGTAACAGGTTCAATTTGGGGAAAGCCAACTTGGGGTAGTTGGTGGGCATGGGACCCTAGAATTGTTTCAATGTTAATTTTAGGATTATTTTACTTAATGTATTTAATCTCATGGAGAATTTTTGAAAACAAATCTTATGCAAGCAATGTAACTTCTATAATTGCAATTTTTGGAATGATTAATTTGCCAATAATTAAATACTCAGTTGTTTGGTGGAACACACTTCATCAGCCAGCTTCTGTAAATTTGCTGTCTGGCTCATCAATTCACCATTCAATGCTTGTACCTTTAGCCATTATGACTGCGGCATTTGCTCTATTCTCAATTTTAATATTTTTGATGAAATATAATACAGAACTGATAAAGATAAAAAATAAAGGTCTTAATAGATTATGATAGATAACATTATATATATGAATGGTTATGGAGTTTTTGTATGGTCAGCCTTCTCTTTCACATTAACAAGTTTTGTAGTTTTATACAAAATTATAAAAATACAATTAGTAAAAGAAGAATTAAAATTTAAATTAAAGTTTAAAAAATTAAATTATAATGAAGCTAATTCTGCTAAAGCTCAAAAAATATATAGAGAAATATTAACTACTAGATCTATTTCAAAAATTTAAATTCGGTACACATGGTTGGTAAGAAAGTTAAATTAAGAATAATTTTTTTATCTACTTTTCTAATTTTGTTAATTCTATCTTTATTTTTAATACTAAAGTCACTAGAAGATGAAATTGTATATTTTATTACACCAACAGAAATAAAAGATTTAACCGAACTAGATAAAAAAAAAATAAGAGTTGGTGGAATGGTTAAGGAGGGATCTATTAAAGCAAATTCAGAAAATATAAATTTTATAATAACAGATTTTAAAAATGAAATTACAGTTAGTTTTACTGGAGCTATTCCAAATCTTTTTGCTGAAGGAAAAGGTGTAGTTGCTGAAGGAGTACTAAGAGATCGAAATTATTTAATTTCAAAAAAAATATTAGCCAAACATGATGAAAATTATATTCCTCCTGAAGTTAAAGAAGCATTGGAGAATAAGTAAGTGATTATAAGCCAAATAGGAAATTATTCTTTAATTTTTGGGTTAATTTTGTCTTTTTTTTTAATAATTTATTTATTTTTAAACTTTTATGGATTTATAAAAATAAATTTAAATAATATTTATTCCATTTTATTTTTACAATTATTTTTTGTTTTTGTAAGTTTTTTTGGTTTAGTTTATTCTTTTGTGATATCTGATTTTTCTAATTCAACAGTTTATAATAATTCTCATACAACTAAACCACTTTTTTATAAGATCTCTGGTACATGGGGCAATCATGAAGGTAGTATGTTATTATGGTTGTTAGTTCTAACATTATTTATTTTTTTATTTTTTATATATTCAAAAAAACAACCAAAAAATTACAGATTAACTACTTTAGTATTTCAAGAAATTATTATTACAGGTTTTTTTCTTTTTGTTTTATTAACATCAAATCCTTTTAATCATATATTTCCAATACCAATCGAAGGTTTAGGTTTAAATCCCATATTGCAGGATCCTGCGTTAGCTATACACCCTCCAATTTTATATTTAGGCTATGTTGGATCGTCAATTATTTTTTCTGCATCACTGGCAGCTTTGGTTTCAAAAAATATTAACATTTATTGGGCACAGCATATTAAAAAATGGATATTTTTAACTTGGATACTTTTAACTTTTGGAATTTTGCTTGGTTCTATTTGGGCATACTATGAATTGGGCTGGGGTGGATTTTGGTTTTGGGATCCCGTTGAAAATGTTTCCTTAATGCCATGGTTCACTCTTACGGCTTTGCTTCATTCAATCTCAGTTCTTGAAAAAAGATCAATTTTAAAATCTTGGACAATAATTTTATCTATAGCAACATTTTCTTTAAGCATGAGCGGTACATTTTTGGTAAGATCAGGAATATTAAATTCAGTTCATACATTTGCAAATGATCCTGGGCGTGGTGTATTTATTTTAATATTTTTATTTTTCCTTATATTAATATCAATAATAATATTTTTCTTTTTTCAAACAGATGAAAGAACTTCAACCAATAAAATTTATTGGATGAGTAAAGAAACTTCAATTTTAATTAATAATTGGTTTATGACTTTTTTTCTGTCTGTAGTACTAATTGGAACAACATATCCAATTCTTTTGGAAGTTTTAACAAATGAAAAAATTTCTGTAGGACCACCTTTTTATCAAAATTTATTGATACCATTTTTAATACCTTTTTTATTTTTTATGGCAGTAGGACCAAATTTAAAATGGTTTAAAAGTGATTATAAGAAAATTAATTTTAACAAGATTTTTTTACTATTCTTTATTTGTTTTGTAATGTTTTTTTTAGTTAAAAAATTAGATGTAAAAAATTTATTTGTTATAATTCTTATAATTTCATCATTATATTTATTTACAAGTTCTTTTATTGATCTAATTTTTAAAAGAAAAAATTTTTCTCAAAATATAGCCCATTTTGGTTTTAGTGTTTTAATTTTAAGTATTATATTTAACGGAATTTTATCGAAAGAAATTTCTGCAAACATTAAAATTGGAGATGAAATTAATTTTGATGGTAATTTAATTAAGTTTAAAAAAATCGATGTAGCAGATAAAGAGAATTATAAGTCAATTATCGCAAATTTTGAAATTAAAGATCAAAAAAATAAAATTATATTATTAAAACCAGAAATTAGAATTTATAACCAACCTAATATTTTAACTAGTGAGGCAGACATAAAATCAAATTTATATGAAGATAAATTCATAGTATTTAGTATCTTAAATAGAGAAGAAATTTTTAATGTTAGATATCAAGTTAAGCGTTTTATGATATGGATATGGATTTCTACATTTTTAATAATATTTGGTGGTTTAATTAGATTAATAAAAATTAAATGAAAAAAAATATTTATTATTTTATATTAATTTTAGTTACTTTAATTGTTTTTACTTTATTATACAAAGCTATATTTAAATCTAACTCTTATATACCATCACTAGCAATAAATAAAAAAATAAACAATTTTTCAGCTTACAGTTTATTTTCAAACAAGGAGATTAACATTGAAGTTTTGAGTAAAGAAAAAAAAATTACAATAATAAATATTTGGTCATCTTGGTGTTTACCCTGTAGAAATGAACATAAATATTTAATGAAATTGAAACAGCATAAAAATATTTATTTAATTGGTTTGAATTACAAAGATAATCCATCCAAAGCTAGGGAATTTATAGATGATTTTGGTAATCCTTTTTTTGAAATATTAAGCGATCCTAAAGGTATAATTGCAATAGATATTGGAGCATATGGAGTTCCTGAAACATATATAATAGATAATGAACTTAATATAATTAAAAAATTTATTGGGGAATTAAATTCCAATGATTATGATAAAATTGTTGATATAGCAAACAGATGAAATTAATTAAACTTTTAATTATATTTTTAATTTTAATTTATCAAAACATTTCATATGCAAATAATAATTCATTATTAATTAACAAAATTACAAAAAATCTCAGATGTCTTATTTGTCAAGGACAGTCAGTCTATGATTCCCAATCAGACTTTGCAAATAGTGTAAAGATTTTAGTTGATAAAAAAATACAGGAAGGAAATTCAGAAGAAGAAATATATGAATATTTAATAAATAAATATGGTCAGTGGGTTGTTTATGATCCTGAAATCAACAAAAAAACACTTTTTTTATGGTTATTTCCCGTAATTTTATTTGTTTTTGGAGGCCTACTAATAATGAGAAAAGTGTTTATAAAATAGTTTATATTAAATAAATTAGGTTAAAAAATTTAATCATGAGAAAAATAAATATTTTTTTATTTTTGACTTTTTTAATTCTTGCATTGCCAGCTCAAAGTAATGAAGAAGTAAAAAGTAATAATTTCAATGAGCATGAATTCAGCATGTACTCAGGCATGTTTGATTTTAGTGATGATGGCCAAAGAGCTGCATTAGTGGGATTTCAACATCATAATGAATTGCTACAAAGAGATAGTTTTTTAGGAACATTATCTCCAATTACTGGATTTATATTAACTGAAAATAATGCTACTTATTTTTATACAGGAATTCAAACTCAATATAAATTAGGCAATATAAATGTTATACCAAGTTTTACTCCTGGTATTTATGACCAAGGAGATGGCAAAGATTTGGGACATGCTTTAGAATTTAAAAGCGAAGTTCAATTATCATTTGATATTTTTGCTAATAGTGAATTAGGTTTTTCATATAACCATATTTCTAATGCGAGCTTAGGAGACAAAAATCCGGGTGCAAATAGTTATATGTTTAATTTTATAAAATCATTTTAATTAATAATGAAATTATCAGATTGTTACAATTTTAGTGATTTTAGAAAACTCGCTAAAAAAAAATTACCTTCTCCAATTTTTCACTACATAGATGGTGCAGCTGATGATGAAATTACTTACAGAAGAAATACAAGCGCTTTTGACGATGTTGATTTAGTACCAAATGTTTTAAGAGGAGTTGAGAATGTTGATTTATCAACTACAATATTTGGTAAAAAACTAGATTTACCTTTTTACTTAGCACCTACGGCTCTACAAAGACTTTTTCATTATGATGGTGAAAGAGCAGTTGGTAAAGCTGCTCAAAAATTTAATACCATGTTTGGTGTTTCAGCACTTGCGACTGTGAGTGTAGAAGAAATATCTTCTATGATTGATACTCCAAAGATGTTTCAATTTTATTTTCATAAAGATAGAGGTTTAAATGACTCTTGTTTAGAACGAGCAAAAGCAGCTAAATTTGATGTTATGGCTTTAACAGTAGACACTATAACTGGAGGGAATCGTGAAAGGGATTTAAGGACTGGCTTTACATCACCACCTAAATTAACTTTATCAAGTTTATTTAGTTTTGCAACAAAACCTATGTGGGGAATAAATTATTTAACAAGAGGTAAGTTTGAATTACCTCATCTTCAAGATTATGTAAAAGAAGGTACCAGCACTAATACATCTATTGGTAATTACTTTTCTACAATGTTAGACCAATCTATGAATTGGAATGATGCTGAAAAACTTTGTTCTCAATGGGGTGGTCATTTTGCACTTAAAGGAGTGATGAGTGTTGAAGATGCTAAAAGAGCAGTCGATATAGGATGTACAGGTATAATGGTTTCAAATCATGGTGGTAGACAACTTGATGGTTCAAGATCCCCATTCGATCAACTTGCTGAAATTGTTGATGCTGTCGGTGATAAACTTGATGTGATTTGTGAGGGTGGAATTCACAGAGGAACTCATATTCTTAAAGCATTATCAATAGGAGCTAAAGCATGTTCTGGTGGTAGACTTTACCTTTACGCATTGGCAGCTGCTGGACAAGCGGGTGTTGAAAGAGCTTTAGATCAATATCGTAAAGAACTTGAGAGAGATATGAAACTTATGGGGTGTACAAAGATAAGTGATTTAAATAGAGATAATTTAAAATTTAGAAACAAATGAATTTAAAAGATTGTCATAATTTTAATGATTTTAGAAAGTTAGCAAAAAAAAAATTACCATCTCCAATATTTCACTACATAGATGGTGGTGCAGATGATGAAATTACTTTAAAAAGAAACACCAGCTCTTTTGATAAATGTGATTTAATTCCGAATGTTCTAGCTGGTGTAAATAAGCCAGATTTATCAACAACAATATTTGGAAGAAAAATTGATATGCCAATTTTTTTATCACCAACAGCAATGCAAAGATTATATGACCCTGAGGGAGATAAGGCCTCAGCACGTGCAGCTGAAAAATTTGGAACTATGTATGGTATGTCTACAATGGCAACAACTTCAATTGAGGAAATTGCCAATGTATCAAGTGGGCCAAAACTCTTTCAGCTATACATACATAAAGACAAATCATTAACTGATGATCTAATTGAAAGATGTAAAAGAGCTAATTTTGATGGATTATGTTTAACAGTAGATACCATAGTTGCTGGTAATAGAGAAAGAGATTACAAAACAGGATTTACAACACCTCCAAAACTAACATTAAAAAGTTTAATAGAGTTTGGAATTAAACCAAAATGGGTTTTAAACTACTTCATAAATAGAAAATTTGAATTAGCAAATGTTAAACATATAACCGACAAAGGTACCAATATTACAAAATCTGTTATTGATTATGTTAATGAACAATATGATCCCCAAATGAATTGGAATGATGCAGAGTACTGCATTAAAAAATGGAATGGTCCTTTTGCTTTAAAGGGAGTTATGTCTGTTGAAGATGCAAAAAAAGCAATTGATATTGGTTGCACTGCAATAATTATTTCAAATCATGGAGGAAGGCAGCTGGACGGATCAATATCACCATTTGATCAACTTAAAAATATTTCAGATGCTGTAGGAGATAAATTAGAAATCATACTAGATGGAGGAGTTAGAAGAGGCACACATATTTTAAAAGCAATTGCGGCAGGTGCAAAAGCATGTAGTTTTGGTAAAATGTTTTTGTTTTCTCTTGCAGCAGGAGGACAAGCAGGTGTGGAACGTGCTTTGCAAAATATACATGACGAACTTAAAAGAAATATGTTATTAATGGGATGTAAGAACTTAAAAGAACTAAATCAATCTAAAATTATATATAGAAAATAAAATGGAAATAAAATTATCAAAAGCATTAGATAGACTTGGAACAGAAAGTGCTTTTACAATATTAGCTGAGGCAAAAAAATTAGAGGCGCAAGGAAAACCAATGATTCATTTAGGATTAGGTCAACCAGATTTTAAAACTCCAAAACATGTTGTAGAGGCTGCAAAAAAAGCGTTGGACGACGGTCATCATGGATATGTTTTATCGAATGGAATTCTAGAATGTAGAGAGGCAGTTACAAGAAAAGTTAAAAAACTTTACAACACAGATATTGATGCTGATAGAGTAATAATTATGCCCGGTGGTAAACCAACAATGTATTATGCAATATCTTGTTATGGTGAACCAGGTGTTGAAATAATCCACCCAACTCCTGCATTTCCAATATACGAATCTATGATAAATTATTCTGGTGCTAAAGCTGTTCCATACGATTTAACTGAAGATAAAGATCTGAAATTTAATGCACAAAAAATTTTATCTTTGATAACTGATAAAACAAGACTTCTAATTTTAATAAATCCAAATAATCCTACAGGAAGTTTTGTAGAAAAATCAGAAATAGATATTTTAGCAGATGGTTTAAAAAAACATCCTCATGTTACAATACTAAGTGATGAAATTTATAGTAGACAAATATTTGATGGAAAAGAAATGCCTACTTTTTTTAATTACCCAGATTTAAGAGAGAGATTAATTGTTTTAGAGGGATGGAGTAAAGCTTATGCAATGACTGGATGGAGATTAGGATGGAGTTTTTGGCCAAAACATTTAGTAGAGTATGTAAATAAACTTTTAATTAATAGTGTTTCATGTGTAAATGCGGCCGCACAGTTTGCTGGAATTGCTGCACTAGATGGTCCTGACGACTCAATTCATCAAATGATGGAAAAATTTACTCAAAGAAGAAACTTAATTCACAAAGGATTGAATGAGCTACCAGGTGTAGAATGTAGTTTACCTGGAGGAGCTTTTTATGCATTTCCTAAAGTAATTGGCACAGGAATGAATGGTGCAGAGTTTTGTAAGAAAGCAATGCATGAAGCTGGTGTTGCAATTGTTCCTGGAAACGCTTTTGGTAAAACTTGTAAAGACTATGTAAGGTTTAGTTTTGCAGCTTCTCAAGATAATATCTCTCAAGCATTAGAAAATATCAAAAAAATGTTAGGCTAATAGTAGTGTATTTTTTAATATAACTTATATATTATAAAAATATAAAATGAATGAGCAAATACAGTCAGAACTAAAGAAAATTTTTAATGGAAGATTTTCTTTATCAGAGTCTACTAGAGCAAATTACGCACGGGGAGAAGATACATATGATCCAGTTCTATCTCAAGCAGTAGTGTTTCCAGAAACAAATGAGGAAGTGTCTAAAATATTAAAACTATGTAATCAATATAAAGTTCCAGTAGTTCCATTTGGTACAGGAACATCTCTAGAGGGACATGTAGTAGGAAATGAAAATGGTATAACAATATCTTTAGAAAAAATGAATAAAGTTTTAAACGTTAATGCAAGTGATTTTGATTGTAGAGTTCAAGCAAATGTAACTCGAAAACAATTAAATGAGTATCTCAGAGAGGATGGAGTTTTTTTCCCAATTGATCCTGGAGCAGATGCGGCTCTAGGTGGCATGGCATCAACTTCTGCATCTGGGACTATGGCTGTAAAGTATGGAACTATGCGTACTGTAGTTTCAGGTTTGACAGTTGTATTAGCAAATGGTGATATAATTAAAACTGGAACGCGATCAAAAAAATCTTCTGCAGGATATAATTTAACAAATTTATTTATAGGATCTGAAGGAACTTTAGGAATTATAACTGAGGTTCAATTAAGACTTTCTCCAATTCCTGAAAGTATAATGAGTGCAGTTTGTTATTTTCCAGATCTAGACTCTGCAGTCTTAACTTCACAAGAAATTATACAATATGGAGTTCCTATTGCGAGAATTGAGATGTTAAACAAAGAGCAAATGGAAATAAGCATTAAGTACTCTAAATTAAAAAATATTAAAGCATCACCAACTCTTTTTTTTGAGTTTCATGGTAGTGAAAATTCAAATAAAGAGTCAATAAAAATTGTTGAAGAACTGTCTAAAAATAATGGTGGAAGTGAGTTTAAATGGGCAGAGTCAATTGAAGAAAGAAATTTATTGTGGAAAGCAAGACACGATGTTTATTATTCTGTAAAAGCACTTGGTAAAAATATGAAAGTATATTCTACTGATATATGTGTTCCAATTTCAAAACTTGTAGAGTGTATATCTTGGGCAGAAAAAGAAGTTAAAAATAAAGATCTTATAGCTCCAATGGTTGGACATGTTGGAGATGGTAATTTTCATTCAATTATTTTGTATGATCCAAATGATAAAGAAAAACAAAAACTTATTAAAGAATATAGCGATAAATTAATAGAAAAAGCATTAGAGCTCGAAGGTACTATTACTGGGGAACATGGTATTGGCCTTCAAAAAAAAAGTTATTTATTAAAAGAACACCCAGATAATTTACCTGTTATGAAATCCATAAAGAGAAGCCTTGATCCAAATAACATAATGAATCCAGGTAAAGTTTTTGATCTTAATTAATCAATAGATCTAAAAATGAAAAAAATATTAATTACAAGACGTTTACTAAGAGAAAATGAAGATAAAGCTTCTAAAAAGTTCAAAGTCGAATTAAATTTAAATGATGAGCTTTATACTCAGAGCAAATTAATAGAGTTAAGCAATGGATGTGATGGTATTTTAGCCTCTTTGACAGATAAAATGGATGCACAAACAATCAATAAACTTCCTAATACAATTAAAATTATTTCAAATTTTGCTGTTGGTTTTGGAAATATTGATTTAGAGGCTGCCAAAAAAAAAGGTATAGCAGTTACAAATACTCCAGATGTATTAACAGATGCTACAGCAGAAATTGGAGTTTTACTAATATTAGGAGCTTGTAGAAGAGCTTCAGAAGGAATTGAAAATGCTAGATCCGCAAATTGGAAATGGTCTGCAGATTATTTAATAGGCAAACAGTTAACTGGTACAAGACTTGGAATTCTTGGTATGGGAAGAATTGGGCAAAAAATTGCAGAAATCACAAAATCATTAGGAATGATAATTCATTACCATAACAGAAGTAAATTAAGCGAAGATAAAGAAAAAGGAGCAATCTATCATGATTCAATTAAAAGCTTGTTTTCAGTTTCCGATGTTTTATCAATTTGTTGTCCAGCTACAAAAGAAACTCAAAATTTAATAAATAAAAAAAGCTTAGAATATTTTCCAAAAGGTGCAGTAATAACTAATGTTGCTAGAGGAGATATAGTCGATGATGATGCATTAATTGATGCATTAGATAGAAGAAAAATTTATGCAATTGGATTAGATGTATATAAAGGTGAGCCAAATTTAAATCCAGGTTATTTAAAATTTAAACAGGCATTTATTCTCCCTCACCTTGGAAGCGCAACAAAAGATACAAGACTTGCAATGGCAAACCTCGCAATAGATAATATTGTGGAATTTTTTGATACTGGTTCATGTAAAAACAAAATTAATTAAAATAAATACTACTTTGGGTTGAATATATTTGTTTTTTAATAAGACTCATCAATTTTTTTGTGATTAAATATTGTTAAGTTAATTAACTAAGAGGAGAGAATATGATTAAAGACAAAAAAGTTTTGAAGACAAAGACTCCTTCAAGACGTAAATTCTTTAAGGCTGCCGCTGCAACAGGTGTTGCTGCTGTAGCTGCATCATCTTTAGCTGCTCCTGCTGTTGCCGCAGAAAGAGTTGAAGCTGCAATGGTAGCTACTTGGCCAAGAGATTTTCCTGGTTTAGGTACAGGCGCACAAAGATTTGCAAAAAGACTAGCTGATATGAGTGACGGACGTATACAAGTTACTTATTATGCTTCTGGAGAAAGAGTAAAAGCGTTTGACTCATTTGATGAAGTTGCTTCAGGTAACTCTCAAATGTATCATGCTGCTGATTACTATTGGGTTAAAAAACACCCAGCTTTTGGATATTTTACAGCATGTCCATTTGGTTTCACTTACTCAGAAATAAATGCTTGGATTCACCACGGTGGAGGACAAGAGCTTTGGGATGAACTAACTGATGATTATGGTACTCAAAGTTTTATTGCTGGTAACACAGGAGTTCAAATGGGTGGTTGGTTTAATAAAAAAATTAGATCAGCTAATGACTTTAAAGGTTTAAAAATGCGTATGCCTGGATTAGGTGGACAAGTTTTAGGAAAACTTGGAGGTTCTCCAATCTCACTTCCTGGTGGACAAATTTATGAAAACCTTGTGTCAGGTGCGATTGATGCAACTGAATGGGTAGGTCCTTGGAATGATGAGGCTATGAAGTTCCATGAAGCTGCTAAATACTATTACTATCCTGGTATGCATGAACCTGGTTCAATGTTGGCATGTGGTGTTAACAAATCATGGTTTACAAGCTTAACAAAATCAGATCAAACGACTATTAAAACTGCCTGTGCTTGGGCAGATGAAATTACTATGGCTGAGTACAATGCTAAAAATGGTGCAGCATTAGCTCGTCTAGTAAATGATCATGGTGTTAAACTTGAGAAATTTAATGATAAAGTTTATGACGCTTTTGCAAAAGGTGCTAAAGAAGTTTACGACGAAGTTCAACAACATAGTGCACTTGCTGCTAAAACGCACAAAGCTTTTGTTAAAGCGCGTAAAGAAATTGGTGCTTGGACTAACTTGTCAGACTCACCATATATTCAGCAAAGAAATAGAGCTTTAGGAATTTAATATAAGACTTAAAGTTTTAGTAAAATTTGATATAAGGGCCCTTTATTAAGGGCCCTTTATTTTATTGGGTTTTGTTAAATATAGTATTTCGATTTATGATTAAAAAAAATAATTTACCTATATTGATTAGAATATTTAGTTATTCGATATTAGCTATTACTTTTGTTTTTTTAGTAAACAATGTTTTAACAGTTTGGTTTGACTGGCCAGGCATTAAACAATTATTTTCACAATATGAACTATTTGGATTTAAAAAATTAAGCAAACCTTTAGAAGGATCAGCATTAACTTTTTCTTTTATACAATTATTTTTTTATTTTATTTCAGTATTTTTAGTAATTTTTTATGTTTTCAAATCTATTAAACAAACTCTACAAACTGACTCAGAAATTCTTACTAAATTTACTGCTTATATTATTCGATCATCCTTTTGGGCAGTTTTGATCGTTGGAATTGCAGATGCAATAGTTTCATTTATGGTTGTTGAAAAGTTAGTTGGGCCAGTCCTAGGTGAATATTTGAGAGTAAAATTAGTTGTTCCAAACTTTAGAATTACTTATGTTCATTTTCCTTTAATATTAATTTCATTTGTGATTGGATATTTTACAAGAACAGTAGGCTTTATTTGGCTAGCAATTTTAGTAGTTGCTAGTGAATTTGCAATTGTTCTATCTAGATTTATATTTGAGTATGAGCAAGCTTTTCAAGGAGATCTAGTTCGTTTTTGGTATTCAGCCCTTTATCTTTTTGCTAGCGCATATGCTTTAATGCATGAAGGTCATGTTCGAGTTGATGTTTTATACACTGGTTTTAGTGAAAGAAAAAAAGCTTGGACAAACTCCATGGGATCACTTGTATTAGGAATTCCACTTTGTCTTATAGTTATATTTTTAGGAATGGGCGGCAAAGCAAGTATTATAAATGGACCAGTTATTTCATTTGAAATTACTCAGCAAGGATCAAATGGGTTATATTTACTTTATCTAATGGCTGTATATTTAGCTGTATTTGCTGTCAGTATGTTAATGCAATTTACAAGTTATTTTATGAGTAGCAGTCATAAACTTTTAAAAAGTTAAATTATGGAACATCTATTTTTATCTATACTTGTATTAATTATGATAGCAGCACTAGCATCAGGATTCCCTGTTGCTTTTGCATTACCCGGTTCAGCTATTATTTCAATAGGTCTTGCATCTATTTTTGGATATTTATTTGAAGGAGATGTCAGTGCTTATTTTGCAACTGATGGACCAATAGAATGGTTAACGGCAGGAATTACAAATTTTAGAAGTAACTATTGGGACGTAGAAACCGATACTTTAATTGCAATTCCTTTGTTCATTTTTATGGGAATAATGCTTCAAAAATCTAAAATTGCAGAAGACCTTTTAGTAACTATGGGACAGTTATTTGGTCCTATTCCAGGTGGATTAGGTATTTCGGTAATTTTTGTTGGTGCATTGCTTGCAGCAACAACGGGTATAGTTGGAGCAACAGTAATTGCAATGGGCCTAATCTCATTGCCAACTATGTTAAATAATAAATATGACAGAAGTCTTGCAAGCGGAATTGTCTGTTCATCTGGAACACTTGGTCAAATAATACCCCCATCAATTGTTTTAATTATTATAGCTGATCAATTAGCTAGTGCATCTGATGTAGCAAATACAATTAGACAGTCAGATTATAAGTTAATTACTGGAGAGTTTAACATGCCTGGTGATTTAAGAGTTGGATCTACAAGTGCTGGAGATATGTTTCTTGGAGCATTGCTACCTGGATTAGTATTAGTTGGATTATATATGTTGTATGTGTTTGTATTTGCAAGAATATATCCAAAAGCAGCACCTCCCGTTCCATTCAAAGGTCAATTAGATTACAAATTTTGGATAAAAGTTATTATGGTAATAATTCCAC
>CACDDC010000006.1 GCA_902551455.1 uncultured Pelagibacteraceae bacterium
TAGTTTCTTCTAATAAAAATGCTGGAGGATTAATCTTTGCAAAAAAAAATAAAATAAAAATAATTGTTTTAAATTGTAAAAATAAATCATTTAATGAAAAAAAATTGTTAAAAATTCTAGAAGTTAACAAAATTAAATTAATTTGTTTAGCTGGCTTTATGAAAATCCTAACAGTTAATTTTATTAAAAATTTTAAAGGAAAAATTATTAATATTCACCCATCTTTATTGCCTAAATATAAAGGATTACATACTCACAAAAGAGCTATAAATAACAAAGAAAAATATGCAGGATGTACTGTGCATTTTGTTAATAAAAATTTAGACTCAGGAAAAATTATAATGCAAAAAAAAATAAAAATTTTAAAAAAAGATACTATTTCAACTTTGGCTAAAAGAGTTCTTAGATTGGAGCATCAAATATATCCTAGAGCTGTACAAAAAATAGTTGCTAATCTTTAAAGAAAAATTTAATTTCTATTTCTGCGTTTTCCAAACTATCGGACCCATGTACTGAATTCTTATCTATCGATATCCCATATTTTTTTCTTATGGTACCATCTTTTGCCTTTTTTGGATCTGTTGCTCCCATTAGATCTCTATTTGCTAAAATAGCGTTATTTTTCTCTAGAATCATTACAACTATTGGTCCTGATGATAAGTAGGAACATAAATCATTATAAAATGGTTTTGTTTGATGTACCTTATAAAATTCTTCTGCTTCAGATTTAGATATTTGAATTTTTTTTTCTTCCACTATTTTAAAATCGTTATTTAAAAATTGATCTTTAATTTCTTTTTCTAAACCTCTTTCAACTGCATCAGGTTTAATGATTGATAGTGTTTTCTCCAAATTATTCATAATTATCTTCTACAAATTTGTTCAGCAATCTAACTCCATATCCAGTTGCTCCTCCTGAATTTAGAGCTCCTGCATATTTTGAGAAAGCCATACCAGCTATATCAAGATGAGCCCAAGGTGTTTTATTAATTATAAACCTTTGTAAAAATTGTGCTGCTGTTGTAGAGCCGGCACCACCTACGTAATTAATGTTTTGCATATCTGCATTTTTAGAGTTCATAAGCTTATCATAATTTTTATGAAGCGGTAATCTCCATACTTTTTCATCAACTTTTTTTCCAGCATCAAAAAGTTGTTTTGATAAATTGTCATTATTTGAAAATAGTCCTGCATACTCTGATCCCAAACATACAATTATAGCTCCTGTCAAGGTTGCTAGATCTACCATTAGTTGAGGCTTGAATTTTTTTTCCGTAAAAGTTAATGCGTCTGCTAAAACTAATCTTCCTTCTGCATCAGTGTTTAAAACTTCTATTGTTTTACCGCTATACGATTTAACTATATCTCCTGGTCTTTGTGCATTTCCACCTGGCATATTTTCGACAAGCCCTACAACTCCAACAGCATTTATTTTTGCTTTTCTTATTGCAAAATTTTTCATTAATCCCACTACAACAGCTGATCCTGCCATATCATATGTCATGTCTTCCATAAACTTTGCAGGTTTTAAAGATATGCCTCCTGTGTCAAAACAAACTCCTTTGCCAATAAAGCTTAAAGGTTTTGAATTTGATTTTGAACCTTTCCATTCTATTGTTACAAGATAGGACCCTCTTATACTTCCTTGGCCTACTCCCACTAATGCATTTAAACCTAATTTTTTTAATTTTTTTTCATCATAAACTGTTATCTTTAATCCATATTTTTTTAGCTTAAGTAATCTTTTTGCGTATTCGTCAGGATGTAAAATATTTCCAGGTTCAGAAACTAAATCTCTAGTAAAAAAAGTACCTTCTTCTAAAGCTTTAAATTTTAATTTATTTTTTATAAATAACGAGCTCTGTTTTCCAATTAAATTAATTGTAATAATGTTTTTTGTTTTTTTTGATTTGTATATATTAAACTCATATGATTTTAATTTTAATCCATGCATGAAACGTCCTATAAAATCTCTTCCAGGTTTACTCCTTACACTTTCAGTAAATATAGATACATCATCAAATAAATTTTTTTTCATAAAATTGAAAAATTCTGCACCTATGTTTTCTACATCAGAACTTTTTAGATCTTTTTTTAATGATATTAATATAAGAGTAGTCTTTTCATTTAGGTTTAATGAAATAATATTTTCCTTACTTTTTTTTTTAGTTTTTAAAATTTTTTCTACATAAGAAGCTTGATTTTTTGATAAAATGCTCTTCGCATTTTTTATTTGAAATTTATCTTCAGAAAATAAAGCAATTACACCAAGATTGCTTGATTTAGACTTATTTTTATAGAGAACTTGAACAGTCATTGATTTTAAAATATATACTTGTAGTTGAAAGTATATAATTACTATTAAGTTAATTTCAATGAAAAAAACGATTTATAAAAGTTTTATTCTAGAATTTCTAAAAATCTTTTTCCTGTCCCTCTTCGCTTTGACCTTAATTGTATGGATTATGCAGGCTGTAAATTATCTTGATTTTGTCTCAGAAGATGGTCATGGCTTTAAAGTATATTTTACATACACAGTTTTAAGTTTACCAAAAATTTTGTCTCGTTTAATGATGTTTGTTTTTTTTGTGAGTCTTTTTTATGCTTTATATAAAATGGAGGAAAAAAATGAACTAATTATATACTGGATAAATGGTGTAAGAAAAATCTCTGTAAAAAGATTCATTATATTTGTTTCATTAATATTCCTTTTTTTTCAATTATTATTTAATATTATTATTACACCTAAATCTCAAGATGCTGCAAGATCATATTTGAGACACTCAAATATTGATTTTTTTCCGTCACTAATCAAAGAAAAAAAATTTATCGATATAGTTTCAGATCTTACAATTTTTGTTGAGAACAAAAATCCTGATGGTTCTTTTGAAAATATTTTTTTAAAAGAGTATAATAGTTTATCCAAGTACCAAGTTATATTTGCCAAATCAGGAAAAATAAAAATGGAAAATAATAATATTTTTTTAGAATTAAATAATGGAAATATAATTGATAGAGTCAATGATGAAGAAAAAATTATAAGTTTTGATACTACAATTTTTAACTTGTCTAAGTATCAAACTAAAACAATTACTCAGCAAAAGATTCAAGAGGTTAATACCTTATTTCTTTTTAATTGTATTAAAAATTTAAGAGAAAATAAAAATATAGAATATTTAAATATCGATAGATTTGCACATCAATTGAAATGTAATAACCAAATTACAAAAACATACTATGAGGAGCTTTTTAAAAGAGTAGTTTATCCTTTTTATATTCCTTTGTTAGCTCTTATTGCTGCGCTAGTTATGTTGGATGCAAAAAATGTATATAATTATAATAAAAAAAGAATTTTACTTTTTTTGGTTGGTTTTTGTGTCATAGTTTTTGGAGAAATTGCCGTAAAATATACAGGTGAAAACCTACAGTCAAGTTTAAGTTTTGTATTAGTTCCTTTAGTTTTGTTTTTATTAGTAAATATTTTTTTTAATATAAAATCTAAAAAAATTTAAAATGAATATAAAAATTTATCAAAAATTAATTATAACTTCTTTTTTAAAAATTCTTTTATTTGTTTCATTAATATTTTTTTCATTAGTATTTATTTTAAATATATTTGAAGAGGTAAATTTTTTTAAGGATATTGATGGTAATCCTTTAAAACCATTATTATTAACATTTTTAAATACTCCTTACATTATTTACGAAATATTTCCTTTCATAATTCTTATTAGTACACAATTTTTATTTATTAAGTTAATTGAAAATAATGAATTATATTTGATGAAATCCTATGGATTAAATAATTCTAAAATTTTATTTATATTAAGCATAGTATCTTTTTTTGTAGGTATTTTTTTAATTTTATTTTTTTACAATTTTTCATCAAAATTAAAATTTTTATATTTTGAAATAAAAAATGAGTTTACGAAAGATAATAAATATTTAGCTGTAATTACCGAGAATGGTATTTGGATAAAAGACGAAATAAATACGAATATTAATTTGATAAATGCTCAAAAAATTGATGGCAATTATTTACTAGAAGTAAATATTACACAATTAAATAAAGATTTTGATTTTTCCAGAATCATTCATGCAGAAAGAGTTGATATTAGCTCTAATACATGGAAATTAATTAATGCAACATCTAAAGTTAATAATTTTGAATATAGTTTTGAAAAAGAAATTAATTTTAAATCCAATTTTGATAAGGACAAAATTAATACCTTATTTGACAATTTATCAAGTTTAACTTTTTTACAGCTAGCTGAACTAAAAAATGAGTATGAAAATTTAGGATATTCCACTCTAGAACTTAAGCTTCATAATCAAAAAATAATCTCATACCCCTTTTTTATTACTATAATGACACTCTTTTCAGGAATAATTATGCTGAATATTAAGTTTAATAGATCAAAAATTTTCTATCTAATGATTGGGATACTAACCTCAGTATCAATTTACTATGTTAATTATTTTTCTGGGATCCTAGGGGAAAATGAAAAGATACCTGTATCTTTATCGATATGGATGCCGATATTTATTTTTGGATTATTTTCAAGCATTGGGATGGTAAAAATTAATGAAAAATAATACAAAATTTTTAATTTTAATATTTTTTATATTCTTTAATTTTTTTTCAGTACTAAGTGATGAAATTCAGTTTGATAATATAAAATTTGAAGCATCAAAAATTGAATATTTAAATGAAAAAAATTTAATTATAGCATCTGGAAACGTAAAAGTTCTTTTAGACAATAATACAGAAATTACAGCTGAAAAATCCAAATATGATAGAGCTAAACATCTTTTAATAGTTGAAAATAAAGTAGAACTTAAAGATTTTGAAAACGATATTTATATAAAATCAAATAAAATTAATTATTTAAATAAAAAAAAAATTTTATATTCAGATACACAAACTGATATTACATTTAAAAAAAAAATTTTATTTAATTTGACAAGTTTTAAATATGACAGGAATAAATTAATATTATCATCAGAAACTCCTTCAAAAATAATAGATAGAATTGGTAATAACATTCAAATGAATGAATTTAAATTTGAAATTAATAATAAACTTATAAAAGGGAAATTAGTAAATTTTATAGATAAAGATAAAAACAAAGGTAAAATAAAAAATGCAATAATAAATGTTGATAACAACTCAATAGTTGGAAATGATTTTGAAATTGATTTTTATAACTCTTTATTTGGAGATCCTTTAAATGAGCCAAGATTAAAATCTAAATCTGTTATTATAGAAGATAAAAATACTACTTTAGCTAAAGCAATATTTACAACATGCAAAAAAAATAATGATAAATGTCCTCCTTGGATAATGAAATCTGAAGAAGTTTTTCATAACAAAGAAAAGAAAACTTTGAATTATAAAAATGCATGGCTGAATATTTATGACATACCGGTAGTATATTTTCCAAAATTTTTTCATCCTGATCCAACTGTAAAACGTCAATCTGGATTTTTGATGCCTAATTTCACAGGTTCTAAGTCTTTAGGTCAATCTATAACAGTTCCATATTATAATGTAATTTCTGAAAATAAAGATTTGACATTTTCACCAAGAGTATTTTTTGATGGTAGCACTATAATTCAAAATGAATATAGACAAATCAATAAAAATAGTGAGCATTTAGTTGATACTAGTTTTTTAATTAATTCAAATGATGGAGGAACTAAATCTCATTTTTTTTTAAATTCTGAATTTGATCTAGTCAAAAATGAAATTAATGAAAAAGAATTTTTGATTAAATTGGAACAAGTATCAAATGATACTTATATTAAAAAATACAACATATTTTCTCCCATAAATAATAATTCAAGTTTAAATTCAAAATTAGAATTATCTGGCTCAAGTGAAGATTTGTTCTACACTACTTCTATGGAAGTTAATGAAAACTTGAATCAAAATGAATCCGATAGATACGAGTATATTTTTCCAAATTTTTCTTTTACAAGAAACCTAAGTAAAAATTTTGATATTTTAGGAAATCTAGAATTTGCTTCTAGCGGACATAGCAAATTATATAATACCAATATAAAAGAAAATATATTAGTAAATGATTTAAAATATCAAAGTAATGATAAAATAAGCAGCAAAGGTTTTGTATCAAATATTAAATATTTAATAAAAAATTTTAATTCAGAAGCACAAAAATCTACTAAATATAAATCAGATTATGACTCAGGATTAATGGGAATATTTGAATATGAAAATAAATTACCTCTTATAAATATTAACGCCGATGAAAGTAAAGAAATTTTTACACCAAAACTAGTTTTGAAATATAGTCCTAATAAAACTAAAAGTATGAAAAATGATGATAGATTAATTAATATTAACAATATTTATTCATTGAATAGATTGAGTAGTTCTAATACTGTTGAAGGTGGAGAGTCTTTAACACTTGGAGCTGAGTTTAGAAAAATTAATAAAGAAGATTTAGAATTTTTTGGGATTGACATCGCATCATCCTTTAGAAATGAAGAGGATCTAGACATTCCAATAAGCAGTACACTAGGTCAGAAAAACTCTAATATTTTTTCTAATATATTTATTAGGCCATCAGAAAACTTTAAATTGGATTATAATTTTAGTTTAGATAACAAATTAGAAACAGTTAATTTTCATAATTTTAAAAATGAATTTAAAATAAATAATTTCTTTAATACATTTGAATATTTTGAAAGATCAGATGTTGCTGTAAAACAAAGCTTTTATAAAAATACAACAGGTTTAAAGCTTGATGAAGACAATTCGATTAGGTTTGAGACAAGAAGAAACAAAACTACAAATTTGACTGAATACTACAATTTAATATATGAATATAAAAACGATTGTTTAATAGCTTCAGTGGAATATGATAAAAATTATTATAGCGATGCAGACTTGAAACCTGAAGAGACTTTATTATTTAAGTTAACTATAGTTCCATTTACGTCTTTTCAAAATATCAAAAAAGTTAATTAGTGATAAAAAAATTATTTATAATTGTATTGTTATCTCTTATCAGCAATAATTTATTTGCAAGTGATAAAATTATTATTTCTTTAGTAATAAATAATGAACCTATAACTAATTTAGATATTCTTAACGAAGTAAATTATTTAATAGCACTAAACACCTCAATCAAAAATTTAGATAAAAAAGAAATTCTATCTATAGCTAAAGATTCTTTGATCAAAGAAAAGGTTAAAGAACTAGAGTTAACAAAACATTTTGATTTAAATGAAGAAAATAAATATGTTGATAATATTTTAAAAAATATTTTTTCAAATTTAAATTTAAATAATAAAGATTAATTTAAATGATTTAGTTTATAAAATTAATATCGAGGCAAGATGGAATGAATTAATTTTTAAAACATATTCAAATAAAATTGATATAAATTTTAAAGAAATGGAAAATAAATTAAAAAAACAAAAAAAAGAAATGATAGACGTATACCAAATATCAGAAATTTTATTTAATGTAGAAAAAAAATCAGATCTGAAAGATGCATATAATAAAATAAAAACAAATATAGATAACAATGGATTTCAAAATACTGCAAAAATTTATAGCTTGTCTAATACAGCCAGTTCTGGTGGAAAAGTTGGTTGGGTTAATAAAAACAACTTATCTAGTTCAATTTTAAATGAGATTAAAAATTTGAAAATAAACCAACATTCAAAACCTATTTCAATACCGGGCGGCTATTTAATCTTAAAAATTGAAGATAAAAAAAAAGAAAAAACTGAAATTAAAAATTTTGAGGAAGAATTAAATAAGCTTATAAGATTAGAAAAAGAAAGAAAATTAAATCAATTTTCAATTATCCATTTCAGTAAAGTAAAAAAAAATACAGAAATAATATATGAAAATTAAACCCATTTTAATTGTATCTGGAGAACCATATAGTATTTTTTTTGAATTATTTTTTAAAGTTTATATAAATAAAATAAAAAATAAATTAAAAACTCCAATAATACTTATTACATCTAAAGACCATTTATTAAAACAAATGAAGTTTTTTAAATATAATTTTGATCTTAACCTAATTAATTTAGATGATTTAAAAAAAAAAAAAATTAATAATAAAAAAATCAATATTATTAATGTAAATTTTAATTTTAAAAAAGTATTTGATAAAATTTCCAATAAATCAAATAAATACATTAATGATTGTTTTAAAATTGCATTAAAATTATTAAATGAAAAATCCGCGTTTGCTTTAATTAATGGACCAGTATCAAAAACGCATTTTTTAGAAAAAAAATATTTAGGAATTACTGAATATTTAGCCAAAAAAACTAAAAGTAAAAAAAACCCAACAATGCTAATTTATAATTCTTCTTTTTCAGTTTGCCCAATAACTACACATGTTCCAATTAATCGTGTAACAAAAAATTTATCAATAGAGAAAATCGTAAGAGATGTAACAAACATAAACTATTTTTATAAGGAAAAATTAAAAAGAAAACCAAAATTTGCCATTCTAGGTCTTAATCCTCACTGTGAATCAATAGAAAAATTTAGTGAAGAAGATAAAATTATTATACCTGCAATTGAATTTTTGTTAGAAAATAAAATAAATATTAAAGGCCCATTTTCTGCAGATACTTTTTTTTCTAAAAGAAATTTAACAAATTATGATGTTGCTATTGGAATGTATCATGATCAAGTACTCACCCCAATGAAAACTATATTTAAGTTCGATGCAATTAATTTAACATTAGAATTACCTTTTTTAAGAGTTTCTCCTGATCATGGAACAAATAATGAAATGATTGGAAAAAAAAGGTCCAACCCAAGATCTCTTTTAAAATGCATTGATTTTTTAGAAAAAATTAAATGAAAATTAAACCAAAAAAAAGTTTGGGTCAAAATTTTCTTATTGATAATAATATTATTAGTCTAGTTGTTGATTTGGCCAATATTAAAAGAAATGATGTTATAATAGAAGTTGGTCCTGGTACAGGGAACTTAACAAAAGAAATTATCTCCAAAAAACCAAAAAAATTAATTTTAATAGAAAAAGACAAAAACCTATCTGAACAACTTAAAAATAAATTTAATGACGATGTTTTATTGATTAATGATGATATACTTAAGATTGATGAAAGAAAATTGTGCAAGGATCAAATAACAATATTTGGCAACTTACCTTACAATATTTCAACTCAAATACTTATTAAATGGTTAAAGTTTAAAAATTTAAATTTTTTTTGCAAAAAATTAATATTAATGTTTCAAAAAGAAGTTGCTGATAGAATAATTGCTAAGACCAATAACAAAGATTATGGAAGATTAGCTATCTTTAGTTCATGGAAAATGAATATAAAAAAAATTAAAGATATTAGCCCGAATTCATTTTTCCCATCCCCTAAAGTGAAAAGTACTCTTTTGCTAATGGAACCAAAAAATAATACTTTTGATATCAAAGATCCTAAAAATTTAGAATTTATAACAAATGTTTTTTTTAACCAAAGAAGAAAAATGATTAAAAAACCTTTAAAATTATTATTTAAAGATGTAGATAAAATTGCACTAAAATTAAATTTAAACCTTAGTGAAAGACCACAAAATCTTTCTCCATTAAATTATTTTAATATATGTAAAGAATATGAAAAGTCACTAAATTAGTTTCTTTATATGTTTTTCAATTAAACTTTTATCATAATTTAATTTTATATTATTGATTGTACTTTCAATTAGATATAAAATTTTATTATAACATTCTTCTAAATTATCATTTATAACTACAAAATCATAATTGATCCATTTTAATATATCCTGATCAAATTGTTTCATCCTTTCTTCTACAATTAGCTTATCTTTCATATCTCTACTTGATAATCGATCAAAAAGTTCTTTTCTGGTTGGTGGGAGAATAAAAAAGGTTATTAACTTGTATTTTAAATTTTTCTCTTTGATTTGATCAGTTCCTTGCCAATCAATATCAAATATTACATTTTTTCCTATATTTAAGTTTTCAGTAACAAATTTTTTAGATGATCCGTAATAATTATTAAAAACTTTTGCATGTTCAAGAAATTTATCATTTTTTATTAAATTTAAAAAAAAATTTTCACTTACAAAAAAATAATCTTTTCCATCAATTTCATTTGTTCGTGGCAATCTAGTAGTATGAGAAATCGAAACTATGTAATTATTTAATTCAGAAATTTTTTTTACAAGCGTTGTTTTTCCTGCGCCTGACGGTGAAGATAAAATAATCATTACTCCCTCGTCGTTATTAGCAGACATTTTAAAAAAATTAATTTGCTTTGTTTTCTATAAATTTTATTGCGTCGCCAACGGTTAAGATTTTTTCAGCTTCACTATCTGATATTTCAGAGCCAAACTCTTCTTCAAAAGCCATGACTAATTCTACTGTATCTAAACTATCGGCACCTAAATCATCAATAAAACTTGCGTCGTCAGTTACTTTTGCTTCATCAATACCTAGGTGATCTGCAACTATCTTCTTAACTTTACTTGAAACATCTTCAGACATAATTCTTCCTTTGTTATAGAATCGTTAATAATTTATTAAAAGCTTTTGTCAAGCCATATACATGCCTCCATTAACATGTATTGTCTCTCCAGTAATATATGATGCAGCGTCTGATGACAAAAAAGCAACTGTATTGGCTACATCTTCTCCAGTCCCAAGTTTTGACATTGGTATTTTTGAAGTTAATACCGCTTTAATGCTTTCAATAATATTTTCGGTCATTCTAGTTTGGATAAATCCAGGAGATACGCAATTCAAAGTAATATTTTTTTTTGCATATTCAATTGCTAATGATTTTGTCATTCCAATTATTCCTGCTTTAGATGCGGCATAATTAGATTGACCTAAATTACCTGTATGTCCAACAATTGATGTTATATTAACTATTCTTCCATATTTATTTTTTAACATTTTTTTTATTGCAGCCTTACAAAGTAAAAAGGTTGATCCTAAATTTATATCAATAACTTTCTTCCATTCTTCATCTTTCATTCTTAGAGAGAGATTGTCCATATTTATTCCTGCATTATTTATCAATACGTCCAGACCAGAAAGTTGTGAGGACACATTTTCTATAAATTCTTCTATTTTTGAATGGTCAGAAATGTCAAATTTTAAAATATTAATATGTGGATAATCTTTTTTTAATAAATCCAATTTTTCATTTTTAGTGCCTGTTGCTAAAACATTTGCATTTAAAGAAATAAATTTTTTTACTAAAGCTTGACCTATTCCACCAGTTGCACCTGTAACTAAAACTTTTTTATTTCTAAAATCAATCATTTAAATTTATATTTTTTAAATCATTTAATTCATTTACAGACACTATATTAACATTTCTGTCAATTCTTTTAATCATTCCAGATAATATTTTTCCAGGGCCAATTTCAACAAAATTTTTAACCTCGTTTTTAATCATATAAATTATACTTTCCCTCCATCTTACAGGACTTTCGATTTGTTTTATTAATAAATCTTTTATATCTTCAGATTTTTTAACTTCATTACTTGTAACGTTTGAAATGATTGCAATTTTTGAGTCATTAAATGTGGTGTTCATTATTTCAGTCTTCATTATCTCTGTGGCTGGGCTCATTAATTTTGAGTGAAACGGAGCACTTACAGGCAATCTAATATTTTTAATTGATTTTTTTTTTAATTCGTCAGTTAAAATTTCTAAGTCTTTATTTTTTCCACTTACTACAATTTGGCCATTAGAGTTATCATTTGCTATATAACATGCAAATTTTCCTTTGTTGGTATTAAATAATTCATTAATATTTTCAATTTTTTCACCTAAAATTGCTAACATTCCTCCTTGACCTTTGGGTACAGCAGATTGCATGGCTTTACCTCTTTTCTGCAAAAGTTTTAAAGCTGAGTCAAAATTTATTGATCCACTTGCTGTTAAGGCAGAATATTCACCTAAAGAATGGCCAGCAAAAAATTTTGCGTTGTTTAAATTAATTGTTGTCTCTTTCTTTATAACTTCATAAATAGAATAGCTTGCCAAAAATATAGCTGGTTGTGTATTTTCTGTTTCATCCAATTTTTCTTTAGGTCCATTTAAAATAATGCTACTTAGTGAATTTCCTAATATTTCATCTGCTTTATCAAACAATTCTTTGATATATGAGTAATCCTTATAAAGCTTACTCATCATTCCAACTGACTGTGATCCTTGGCCTGGAAAAATAACTGAAAACATAGAAATATTATTAAACTTCGTATTTTTGTGTTGTATTTAAATTTTTATAATAGTATATCCTTTTTTTTTTAAAAGAATTAATTATGAACTTATACGAACATACAATTATCGCTAGACAAGATATTAGCTCATCACAACTTAAACAAATTCAGGAAAAATATACGAAATTAGTAGAAAAACATGAGGGTAGCATAGTTAAAACAGAAAATTGGGGTCTGTTAAATCTTTCATATTTGATAAAAAAAAATAAAAAGGGAAATTATATTCATTTTAAAATCAAAGCAGATGGCAAAACAATTTCTGAACTAGAAAAAAATGAAAAAATAGATAAACACTTGTTGAGATATCTAACAGTAAAAGTTAAAGAATTTGATTTAAAAACTATTTATTTTGGAAAAAAAGAAGAGCAAAAAGAAAACTAAAAAAATAATTATGAAAAATACAAAAAATAGAAAATCAAATCAAAGTAGCTTTTCAAAATTAAGCATATTCCAACCACAGAAATATAAATTCAAGAAAAAGTGTCCTTTGTCAGGAAAAGGAGCTCCAGTAATAGATTATAAAAACATAAAATTATTAAAAAAATATATATCAGAAAATGGTAAAATATTACCTTCTAGAATAACTTCTGTTAGCCAAAAAAAACAAAGAGAGTTGTCATTATCAATTAAAAGAGCTCGAAACCTCGCTCTAATCTAAAATGAAAATTATATTATTAGAAAATGTTAGCAAAGTTGGATCAATTGGAGATATAATTGATGTTAAGAGAGGATTTGCAAGAAATTTTTTGATTTCAAAAAAAAAAGCACTTTTCGCCTCAAAAGAAAATATTAAACAAGTTGAAAAAATTAAACAAGAGCTTTCAAAAAAAGATCAAGAGAAAAAAAAAGATGCAAAAAATATTCATGATCAAATTCAAAACAAAAAATTAGAAATTAAGAAGCTTAGTACTGAAAATAATGAGCTTTATGGGTCTGTAAAACCAACAGAAATATCTAAAATTTTATTGGAAAAACTTAAAGTAGAAATAGGACCCTCCCTAATACAACCTATCAAAGAAATCAAAACTTTAGGTTCATTTAAAGTAAAAATTAACTTACATCCAGAAATTCAATCTGAAATTTTAATTAAAGTAATTTCAGATGAAAATGCAAAATAAATTATACATTATTTTCCCCAAGTAATATTATACATATTTTATATTGAGATATTTTTATATTTTTTTTATGTTGTGAGATGGTTAAAACTCTTAATCTAGTTAAAAACAATATTGAAACACTACCTAACAATATAGAAGCTGAACAATCCGTAATAGGTTCAATTTTATTTAATAATGAAATTTTTGATGAAATAAATATGCTAATTAACAATAAAAATTTTTTTGATCCTATGCATCAAAAAATATTTTTAGCAATTGAAAAATTAATATATTCAGGAATGTTAGCTAGCCCAATAACTTTAAAAAATCACTTTGAAAATGAAAAAGATGATTTAAATATTCCAGATTACTTGGTAAAAGTAACTAAATTTTCCACTTCATCAAGACAAGCGATTGAATATTCAAAATTAATTTATGATTTATATGTAAAAAGAGAATTAATAAAAATATCAGAAAATATAATTGATGTAGCAAAATTAAATGATTTAGATCAAGATGGACAAAAAATTATAGAAAATTTTGAAAAATCTTTATTCGACTTAGCGGAAAAAGGATCGATTAGTTCTTCTATAATTAAATTTGATAAAGCCATGCAAATGACTCTTGATATGGCTACTAATGCCTATAAAAATGAAGAAGGTATTGTGGGTGTTCCAACAGGACTTACAGATTTAGATGAAAGACTAGGAGGCTTGCATAAATCTGATTTAATAATTATTGCTGGTAGGCCATCTATGGGTAAAACTGCACTTGCTACAAACATAGCTTTTCATGCATCAAAAAAAATTCAGAATAATAACAAAAAGTCTTCAGTTGCATTTTTTTCGTTGGAAATGTCTTCAGAACAACTATCAACTAGAATATTAGCTGAGCAATCCAGAATTAAATCTAATGATATTAGAAGAGGAAAAATTTCTGAAGAAGATTTTGATAAATTTATAGAAACATCAAAAAATATTTCTGAATTACCTCTTTATATAGACGAGACACCAGCAATTAGTATTGCTGCTTTGAGCAATAGAGCAAGAAGAATTAAAAGACTTTATGGATTAGATATGGTTGTGGTTGACTATATACAATTAATGCAAGCAGCAAATTTTAGAGAGGGACGGGTTCAAGAAATTTCAGAAATTACCCAAGGACTAAAAGCCTTAGCTAAAGAATTATCTGTGCCTGTAATTGCACTATCACAACTTTCAAGAGCTGTGGAATCTAGAGATATAAAAAAACCACAATTGTCTGATTTGAGAGAATCGGGGTCTATCGAACAAGATGCCGACGTTGTAATGTTTGTCTATAGGGAGGCATACTATTTAGAAAAACTTGAGCCAAGAGCTGCAACAGTTGAACACGCTGAATGGCAAGCTAAAATGAGCGAAGTATCAAATTTAGCTGAAATTATTATTGGAAAACAAAGACACGGACCAACTGGAAACGTTATGCTTGAATTTGAAGCTATGTTTACTAAATTTAAAGATATTCAAAATAAGTAATTTAAAATATATAAGCTAATATCGGATGTTAGCTAATTTTTATCAAAAAAATATAATTGAAAAACCAAGGATTGTATTTGTAGTTCTTTTATTTTGTTTAGCCTTTTTTGGTTTTTTTTCAAAAGATTTTAGACTAGACGCATCTTCAGATACATTGTTAATAGAAGGAGACCCAGATTTAAAATACTTAAGAGAAATTTCTGAAAGATATAACTCAAAAGAATTTCTAGTTTTAACACATACTCCTAAAGAAGATATAATATCAGAAAATTCTATAAATAATTTGCTTAGTTTAAAGTATAAAATACAAAGTTTGCAGTGGGTTCATAACGTTGTAACTATCTTAGATATTCCTCTTTTAAATAGTACAGATAAAACTCTTACTGAAAGATTACAAAACTTTAGCACTCTTAAAAGTGATGGTATTGATAAAAAAAGAGGTTTTAATGAAATTTTGAATAGTCCAGTTTTTAGAAACTTTGTAATAAGTGAAGACGGAAAAACTAGTGGTATAATTGTATATATCAAAGAAACTAAAATTCCAAAAGATCTAAAAAATAAAAAAGAATTTGAAATTTATAAAGATAAATTAAAGAAAAAAAATCATGAAAATATAATTGAGATTAGAAAAATCATAAAATCTTATAGTGATCAAAGCAAAATTCATTTAGGTGGGATCCCGATGATTGCTGATGACATGATGACTTTTATTAAAAGTGATATTTTAGTTTTTGGAGTGGGAGTTTTAATATTCATTATATTTACACTTTGGTTTGTATTTAAAAAAATTATTTGGATAATAGTTCCAATAAGTAGCTGTTTCTTTTCTGTTATTATTATGATGGGACTACTTGGATTGATTGGATGGAAGGTAACAGTTATCTCATCAAATTTCATTGCATTAATGTTAATCTTAACAATGGCAATGAATATACATATGAGCACAAGATTTTTACAATTGTCAAAAGAAAATCCTAATCTTGATAAAAAAGAAATAATTTTAAAAACATCTAAAAAAATGTTCTGGCCAATCTTTTATACTGCTCTAACAACAATCTGCGCATTTCTCTCCTTAATATTTAGTGAAATAAAACCTATAATAGATTTTGGATGGATGATGACTTTGGGTTTGATCGTTTCATTCATAATTACTTTTAGTTTGTTGCCAACATTAATTAGTTTTGTTTCTGATATAAATGTAAATATCAACGAGAATAAAAATTCAGTTGTAACAAATACTTTAGGAAAAATATCAATCAATAATATTAATTTAATTTTTATAGTAAGTATTTTAGTTTTTGTAATAAGTATTATAGGTATATCGCGTCTTGAAGTTGAGAATAGTTTTATAAATTATTTTAGTAAAAAAACTGAAATTTATAAAGGTATGAAACTGATTGATGAGAAATTGGGTGGCACTACTCCTTTGGAAGTAATTATAAAGTTTCCAAAACAAGACGAAGAAGAAAACATTGATGAAGATGATGATTGGGAAAACGCTGAAGGTAACGAAGACGACTCAAAATATTGGTTTACTAAAGATAAAATTAACAAAATAGATAAGGTTCATAATTATCTAGATAATTTACCAGCTGTAGGTAAGGTTTTATCTTTTTCATCTATAATTCAAGTTGCAACCCAATTAAATGATAATAAGCCACTTGGAACACTTGAAATGGGTGTGCTTTATTCAAAAATCCCTGAGACAATTAGAAATGAAATTGTAGATCCATACATATCTATAAAAGACTCTGAAGCAAGAATTAATTTAAGAATTAAGGACTCTCAAGAAGGTTTAAGAAGAAATGAACTTATAAAACAAATTAGATATGATTTGATAAATATAATTGGTTTAAGTGAGGAAGAATTTAAGCTTGGGGGTGTACTTATTTTATTTAATAATTTGCTACAGAGTTTATTTAAATCTCAAATTTTAACTCTTGGTTTTGTTATGGTTGGAATATTTATTATGTTTTTTATTTTATTTAAAAATATCAAATTATCTTTAATAGGAGTTGTACCAAACTTTATTGCAGCTTTTTTTATTCTAGGAATTATTGGTTTAGTAGGAATTCCTTTAGACATGATGACAATAACTATCGCAGCTATAACAATTGGAATAGCTGTGGACAACAGTATTCACTACATATATCGATTTAGAGAGGAATATTTAAAAATAAATGATTACAAACTAACTCTAGAAAAATGCCACTCTAGTGTTGGTATAGCAATTTTAAATACGTCAATAACTATAGTATTTGGATTTTCAATTTTAGTTTTATCAAATTTTATTCCAACTATATATTTTGGTATATTTACTGGGATAGCGATGATGTTAGCTATGATATCTGTATTAACTTTATTGCCATCATTATTGTTAGTATTTAAACCTTTTGGAAATAAATAATAATTAATTATGGAAGAAATTTTAAAGATTTTTCAAAATATTTCTAGCTTTGATTTAATATATTTATTTTTTACATTATTATCTTTAATTAAATGTTCTAGACAGGGTTTTGTCTTGAGTATCTTGGCGGCTTCTAAGTGGCTTTTAGCCTATGTGTTAACTTTATTTTTATTTCCTAAAGTTAAACCATATGTAAAAGATATAATTGATAACGATTATATATTAGATATTTCTTTGGGTATTGGATTATTTGTTATTATTATATTTTTAATTTTACTAATTAATAAAGGAATAAAAAGAGCTGTTTCTTACTCAGGTATTGGGACTCTTGACAAAATCTTTGGATTCTTTTTTGGATTCTTGAGAGCGTACGTAATTGTTGTATGTATATTTACAACTATAAATATAGTTTATAATTACAAAAAATGGCCGATTAAATTAGGTCAATCAATTATGTTTCCTTTGGTTGAAATTGGGAGTAACTATCTTATAAAAGAGTTTCCAGAAAAAGAACAATATGAAGATGCAAAAGATAAAGTACAAGAATTATAATCCTAAACTTAAAGAGGAGTGTGGAGTTTTTGGAATAAGTAATACCTTTGATGCATCAACTTTAACAGCTTTAGGTTTGCATGCACTTCAACATAGAGGTCAGGAAGGATGTGGAATTGTATCTTTTGATGGGAGCAAATATCACTCCGAGAAAAGATTTGGATTGGTAGGAGATAATTTTAATAAAGAAGAAGTATTAAAAAATTTACCAGGAAATTATGCAATCGGACATAATAGATATAGTACCACCGGAGGTAAGGTATTAAGAAATGTTCAGCCTTTTTTTGCTGATACTAATGCTGGAGGTATAGGTGTCTCTCATAATGGAAATTTAACAAACGCTATAACTTTAAGAAATAAACTGGTTAAAGAAGGAGCTATTTTTTATACAACATCTGATACAGAAACTATTGTTCAACTTATAGCAAAATCAAAAAGAAAAAAAACAATTGATAAAATTATTGATGCAATATTTCATATTCAAGGTGGATATGCTCTTGTAATGCTTGCACAAAATACTTTGATAGGTGTTAGAGACCCTTATGGAATAAGACCGCTTGTAATTGGAAAGCTTAAAAACTCTTATGTTTTTGCATCAGAAACATGTGCTTTAGATATAATTGGTGCAAAATATTTAAGAGAAGTAGAAAATGGTGAAATTGTTTATATAGAAAATGATGAATTAAAAAGTCTTAAACCTTTTCCTCCAAAAAAAATTAGGCCTTGTATTTTTGAATATATTTATTTTTCAAGACCAGATAGTATTTTAAACGGTAAAACAGCATATGAATACAGAAAAAAATTAGGTGAGGAACTTGCCAATGAAGATGATTTAAATGCCGATTTAGTTGTACCTGTTCCAGACTCAGGAAATGCTGCTGCGTTAGGATATAGTCAAAAAAAAAATATAGATTTTGATTTAGGATTAATTAGAAATCATTATGTAGGTCGAACTTTTATAGAGCCTTCTCAAAAAATAAGAAGTTTAGGAGTTAAATTAAAACTTAATTCAAATAAATCAGTTATAAAAAATAAAAAAATAATTTTAGTTGATGACTCTATTGTAAGAGGCACAACATCACATAAAATTACGAAAATGTTATATGACTCTGGTGCTAAAGAGGTACATTTAAGAATAGCAAGTCCTGAGATAAAATTTCCTGATTTTTATGGTGTAGATATGCCAACAAAAAATGAACTCTTAGCTGCAAATAAAACTGTTAATGAAATGTGCGAATATATAAATGCAAGCTCTCTTAAATTTTTATCTTTGAATGGTCTATATAAAGCAATGGGCTATGAAAAAAGAAATAATACATATCCACAACTTACTGATCATTATTTTACTGGCGATTATCCTGTTAAAATTATTGATGAATTAGGAAAAGATAAAATCACACAACTTTCATTATTGAGCAATGCCTCAAATAACTAATTTATGAATAAAAATAGTTATTATGATTAATCAACTTAAGCATGAAAAAAGTCCATATTTAAAACAGCATGAAAAAAACCCTGTTAACTGGTTAGCTTGGAATAAAGAAACTTTAGCTATAGCAAAAAAAGAAAAAAAACCAATTTTTTTAAGTGTGGGTTATGCAAGCTGTCATTGGTGCCATGTAATGGCACATGAAAGTTTTGAAAACGAATTAACAGCTAAAGTAATGAACGAAAAATTTATTAACATAAAAGTTGATCGAGAGGAAAGACCTGACTTAGACTCTATTTTTCAAAAAAGTTTAGCGATTTTAACAGGGGCTCAGGGTGGTTGGCCCCTTTCAATGTTTTTAGATGAAAATGCTGTTCCATTTACTGGAGGAACATATTTTCCACCAAAAGAAATTCATGGAAGGCCAAGTTTTATTAAAGTGCTAGAAAACGTTTCCAAAGTTTACTCAGAAAATAGAGAAAAAATAATTGCCCAAGTTTCTCAGATGAAAGCTGTATTTAAAGAGTTAAATAGAAAAGACGCAGTACTTAAACAAGACTATGAGCCTTTTGCAGATAAAATAATTCAATATCTTGATACGCAGTATGGAGGATTTAAAGGATCTCCTAAATTTCCTCAATTTTATATATTTGAAACACTTTTCTATTTTTATAATAAAAAAAATAATCAAAAATTTTTTAAACCAGTCGAAAACCTTTTAATAAATATTTCTTCAAGAGGAATATATGATCAGCTAGAAGGAGGCATAGCCAGATACACAGTTGATGATAAATGGATTGTTCCACACTTTGAAAAAATGCTTTATGACAATATTTTATATGTAAATCTTTTAAACAATTTTTTACATAAACAAAATTCAAATTATCTAAAAAATAAATTGATACAAACAATAAAATTTATAAATTCTGAATTTCTTTCAGAAAATAATCTATTAGGCTCAGCATATGATGCGGACAGCGAAGGTGTCGAGGGCAAATATTATACTTGGAAATATGAAGAGTTAGAAAATTTATTAAAACAAAAGTTCGCAACTTTTCAAAAAAAATATTACATAACAAAAGAAGGTAATTTTGAAAGATCGAATATACTTGTAGAAAATATAAACAATAAGTTAAATGATGAAGAAATTTTAATTATAAAAGAAGCTGAAAATTTACTAATTAATGAAAGAAAGAAAAGAGTTAAACCATTTTTTGATGATAAAGTTCAAACTGATCTTAATTGTTATTGGTTATACTCAAATCTTTACTCATCTATAATTTTAGATGACAATGAATTATATTCTAAAACAATTACAAAAATTCAATTAATAAATGAAAAATTAAAAACAAATATTTTTCACTGTTATGACAAAAATAAAAATGAAATTGATGTTTTTTTAGAAGACTATGTATATTACGCATTATTACTAATTTCTATGTATGAATTAAATAACGATAAAGAGTCACTGGAAAAATGTAAAAGAATAATGGAAGATATATGGAATTTATTTTTTAACAAAGATTATAACCTGCTGCAAAAAAATATTTTTAGTTCTAATGATCTATTTGTAAACCCAGTAGATATTGGTGATAATAATATTCCGAACGGTAATAGCATTTATCTAATAATATGTAGCAAATTAAACAACATAACTAATGATCAAAAGTGGTTTGAAAAGCTAGATATTTTAACCAAATCTATCAATACATATATAAGCTTTAACTTTTCGCAAATGTTTAGCTTCTTAAAAGCTTTGGATATTTGTGAAGAAAATATAACTGTTTCATTACATGGTAAAATAAATGAAAAATTAAAAAAAGAAATTTTAAAAAAGTTTATGGGAAATGTATCAATAATTTATAAAGAAAAAGAGGAAGATTTTTTTGTTATTATATGCAGGAGTCAAACATGTTCAAAAAAATTAAAAAACATTAGTCAGATCGAAGAATTTATAAAAACTAGTTTATGAATTTTGATAAATTAACTAGCCAACAAAAAGGTTCTTTGTTGGCTTTCATTGGAGTAATGTTTATTACTCCAGATTCTTTATTTATAAGACTTTCTAATATTGAGACTTGGGGTATGCTTTTTTATAGAGGAACAATTCCTTTTGTAGTTGTCATATTTGGACTTTTATTATTTTACAAAAATAACTTTTTAAAAGCAGTGCTAAAAATTGGATACCCAGGAATTTTTTATACTATAAGTTTTGCAGTTACCAATGTTACTTTCATTATTTCAATTCAAAATACAAATGTAGCAAATACATTAATAATGGTTGCTATGGCTCCAATGTTATCTGCAATTTTATCAGTTATATTTTTAAAAGAAAAAACTGATAGAAAAACATGGACAGCAATTCTTATTACTTTTTCAGCAGTTACCTATATATTTTTTGATTCTATTAAATTAGGAAATTTTCTTGGTGATATTTTTGGCTTTATAACAGCTTTTGGATTGGCAGTATGTGCTAATCTTGCCAGATATAAAAAAAATATAGATTTAGTTCCTTCAGCAGTTTTGGGTAAACTTTTAGTAGCTATATTTGCTTTCTTCTTTGTTGAAAGTTTTGAATTAGTTGAAAATGATATTTTAATTATACCTTTAATGTGTGTCATGTGTGTTGCTTTACCATTTGTTTTAGTAACCATTGCTCCAAGATTTATCACTGCCGCTGAAGTCAATCTTTTCTTTCTTTTAGAAGTTATAATTGGTCCTATATGGGTATGGTTAGTTATAAAAGAACAGCCCAGTTTAGAAACTATTTTAGGTGGATCAATAATAGTTTTAACTATAGCTATTCACTCAGTTTTGGCCTTAAAAAAAACATAATATAAAATTAACTACTTGCATTTTAATACAGAAGGCATACTCACTCAAAAATGGGAAGATTATTTAAAAATTCTTGGGCTCTTTTTTTAGGTTATGGTATTCTTATAATTGCACATGGTCTTCAAGGTAATTTGTTAGGAGTAAGAGCTGTAATAGAAAATTTTAACATCATCGCAACTGGCGCCTTAATGTCTGGTTATTTTATAGGTTATTTTATTGGAGCAAACGCTGTTCCTAATTTAGTAGGTAAAGTAGGCCATATTAGAGTGTTCGCAGCATTTGCCTCTATGGCTTCTTTAAGTATTTTAATTCATGCGGTTATTGTTAATCCATATATTTGGATATTAGGAAGATTCTTAACAGGATTCAGTATAATTGGTATTTTTATAGTTGTTGAAAGTTGGTTAAATGACAGAGCCAATAATAGAACAAGAGGAAAAGTTTTATCAATTTATATGATTATAACTTTTGTAGGTTTGGGCATAGGTATGTTATTATTGAATTTTAATGATCCTAAAAACTATGAACCATTCATTTTAGTTTCTTTATTATTATCTATAGCTTTAATTCCAATACTTCTTACAAAACGTAAACCTCCTACTTTTAAAAAAATATCTGCAATAAAAATAACTGAGCTTTATAAAATTTCTCCTCTAGCAACAGTAAGCATGTTTTGCACTGGTTTTATTCATCCAGCAATATTTACAATGGGTTCAGTTTATGGAGCATTAATGAACTTTTCAGTTTTTGAAATTTCATTATATTTATTTCTAATAACAGTTTCAGGAGCTTTATTTCAGTGGCCTATTGGCTATTTATCTGATCGCTTTGATAGAAGAATAATAATAATTTCAACTTCTATAATGGGAGCAATTTTTACAATATTTTGTTTTTTTTCTGTTACAGAGTCGCCAGATTTTATAAATCTAAGCAGTGATTGGAAAACAATTATACATCATATAAGCAACCATAGATTAATTTTTTATATTTTTATAAGTCTTTATGCTGGTATGTCATTGCCATTATTTTCCCTAAATCTTGCTTATGTAAATGATTTTTTGCCAAAAGAAAAATTTGTATCAGCTGGGGCTGGAATGCAAATAATATTTGGGATAAGCGCAATGACAGCACCTTTTATATGTTCTTTTTTTATGAAAAATTTAGGCACTAATGGGTTTTTTATTTTTTTATTTATATTTCAAAGTATAATTGGTTTATTTGGAATTTACAGAATGACCATAAGATCTACAGAAACAATACCTTTAAGTGAAAACACTTTTACTCCTTTGCCTAAAAATATTACCCCAGTGGGATTACAGCTTGATCCAGAAACAGGGATAGATCTTTCAACATCAGACAACGAAAAAAAATAAATTAAAAATCTATCATAGGTTGTAGACAGATTTTTTATCAAAAGCTTGCAAACTTTTTAAAAGTTTGGTGAAATAAATTTTTAAAAAAAAGAAAATGAAAAAGAAAATAAGAAATAAAAATCTAGGAATTATAAATAGAGTTTATGAAGATTTTAAAAATAAACAAAAAAATAAAGAAAAAAAGGAAATTAAATTAAGAGAAGAACAAATTAAAAAAGAATTAGAAAAGATTAAACTCAAAGAAAAAGAACAAAAATCAGAAAATGAAGAAATAAAAAAAAAAGAAGATATTCAAAAGAAAAGGGATGAAGATTTAAGGAAAAAAGAAGAAGAGTTAAGATTAAAGGATAAAGATTTAAGATTTAAAGACAAAGAACAAAGAACAAAAGATAAAGAATTATCTCTAAAAGATGATGAGTTAAAATTAAAAGATATTTCACAAAAAAGAAAAGAAGATGAATTAAAATCTAAAGAACTAACATTAAAGCTAAAAGATAAAGAATATAAAAATAGAGAAAAAATAATTCAAATAAAAGAGGAAGAGCAGAATCGAAAAAATGTTGATTTAAAATTAAGAGAAGAAGAACAAAGAAAACTTGAGCAAAAAGAAAGAAAAAGAAGATATAAAGAAGAAAAAATCAGAAAACAAGAAGAACAACAAAGAAAAGCGATAGAGGAAGTTAGGTTAAAAGAATGGGAAGCTAAATTTGATGAAGAACAAAAAACAAAAGAGCATGAAGAAATTTTAAAAGATGAGAGAATAAGATTAAGAGAATTAGAAGAAAGTAAATCTAAAAATCAAAATCAAGAAAATATAAAAGAAGAACTAACTTCTAGATTAGAAAACTTTGAAGTCAAACAGACAAAAGAAAACTAAAAATAAATCAACAAATACGAAGTGTAAGTGAACAAAGTAAATTCAAGAAAGCTATGGAAAATAATTCAGGAAACTGGTGATTATTTACAAGGAAGACTACCTGACCATCCAAATCATCCCAAGGGAAGAAATTCATACGCACATGTAGCCATTTGTATTAAACAAAAATTTAAAAAAAGTTATAAGGATATAGATAATGAAAAATTTGAAGATGTAATTAAATATATTGAATATTTAAAAAATAATCCAAATTAGTTATTGGATTGGAAAATAATCCTCTAGCTTTCCTTCTCTGTAGACATCAGCAGTTGAACAATGTAAACCTCCGCCAAATGCATAGGCATCTCTAAAATCTACAGGAATAACTTCCATGCCAAGTTTGTCTAATTGTTCAGCTTGATAAACTTCACTTTTTTCAACACAAACAGTTTTAGGATCTAGCACTAATATGTTCATTGATAACCAGACAGATGAATAGCATAAAGGCGGCGGAGAATTGTGCGCTGGTTGAGCAGCATCAATTATTTTCCAACCATTTTTTTCAAACAATTTTCTTTGTTCCTTAGGAAGTTTTCTCTGAGGATTGTTTATAATTAAACCAGGCTTAATGGGAGTAAAAGTTGCATCAATATGTATTGGATATGGATCTCCAGGAAAATTTACAGCATGCACTCTATGATCTTTAAAGTGTCTTTGTAGCCAATCTATACCTTTTAAATTTGTTGTAAAACCATGTTGAACAATTAAATCTTTTCCAAATCTTAAAATATCTGCAGCATCAAACAATGGCTCTTCTTCTGTTGTTACAAAAAATTTTTTTGCGGTCCAGTCTAATCTTTTTTGAATACCAATTTTATCAGAAAGATAATCTTTTCTATAATCAGAGTCAGTTAATCTTGGCTTTGGCGCTGATTCATGTTTCATATTTGGGTCTAAATTATAATAATTTTGAATTAGAGGTCTATAACTTAAATATTCAAACCATCTACATCTATAGCTCATTGTCGCTTCTAGCATTTCATTACCAACTGTAAGTATTATATCTCTTGCAGGCATGCAACCAAACATGCTTTCAGTTTTCCAATCAGGTGTTGAAGTTTTTTGGTTAAAATTTATAGGATATGGTCTATCAACTTTAATATTTCTTTTTTCCAATATATTGACAAAATTATCTAATAGTTCATTTGCTTTATCTACAGACTCTTTTGTTCTGGGACCATGTTGTCCCTTCATATCTGAGTCTTCGGGAACCTTTGCGTCTAAAGCAGGTTCTGGTGCAGGTATACAACAACCATCGGCTCTGCCGACTATAACGTGTTTTAGTGGGTCCCATTCATTCCAGCTATTAACTATTATGTTATTCTTATCCATTATAAATTAATTTAATCCAATAAATCTTTTATTGTTCTGAATAATCAAACTGTAGTAAAATATAGATATAAATATAAAAAAACCCCCAATTATAGTGTTTGTTGAAGGTATTTCATTTATTCCAAGCCACGGCAACCAAACCCAAAATATCCCTCCTATAACCTCGGTTAAAGATAGCAGTGTCAACTCAGCTGCTGGAATATTTTTGGAACCAATAGAATATAAAATTAATCCCAAGCAAACTAAAGTCCCATGAGTTGCAAATAATGCCTCGTTTTTTCCTGAAGACAAAAAATTCAAATCATAAAAAATTATGATTGCTCCAGAAAAAAATGCACAAAATGCTCCTGCTATTGCTACAGTGGTAAATTTAGGGGTATCTTTTCTCCAACGAAGACTAACTGAAAAAACTGCAAATCCGATTGCAGATAACATTCCAAAGATTAAACCTATTAAAGAGTTGTTATCATTGTGATCAAAGCTCATAATTATTATTCCAATACAAGCAATTAATATTGTTACCCAAACACTCGTAGACACAGACTCTTTCAAAAATAAAAATCCAAGTAATGCAGCAATAAATGGCATAGATGCCAAACATAAAAGTGTAACTGCTGCTGAAGTATTTGTAATTGACCAAATAAAAGTCATCATGGCAATTCCTAATCCAATTCCACCAATGAGTCCTGAAATTCCAATTTTTTTATAATTATTTATAAACTCAATTCCTTCTTCGAGATAAAGATAAATATTTAATAAAATAAAAATTATTATTCCTCTAGTAAATAAATATTGCCAAGGAAATAAATGTGCATTGTCTATATGCCTGACTACGTATGGTCCAAAAGACCAAAATATGCCAGCTAGTAAAACAACAGGTATTGCAAGTCTTGGGTCTTTAAGGTCGTTCATAAGTGCTTTTTATCTCAATTTGATTATTACTCAAGAAAATTAACATAGCATTTAATATAATTTCCTTTTTTAAAATTTGATTTACCACTTGGGAATAAACCCCAGGCATTAGATCCAACAAAAGATTTTATTTTATAGGACTCTTGACCTTTTAATATTTTAAAATATGGGATATTTGTATTTGAGTAATTTAATTGTCCTTTGATAAATCTTGTAAATTTTTTTTTTTTATTAAAATTATTTTTAAGTTTAGCATATAGAAAATTTTCTGAGCAATTGCCTTGAGAAAAACTTAAATAAGGCATAACAAAAAATTTAAAACAAGCTGCTGAAGAAATTGGATTACCTGGAAGTCCGAAAAAAGACTTATTTTTATTAAATTTCAAAAACATTATTGGTTTTCCAGGTCTTATAGCAACATTTTTAAAAAAACTTTTATATTTAAATTTTTTTACAATTTTTGGAACAAAATCAAATTTTCCAGCCGATACTGCGCCCGAGGTTATAATAATATCATTATCTGAATTTAAAAATTTACTAATTTCTTTTTTAAATAACTTTTCATCATTATCTCTTAATATTTTTTTTTCATAAAATTCTATTGGATAGTTTTTTAAATAAGATTTAATAAATTGATTATTGGAATTTCTAATTTTCCAATAAGGAATTTTTACTTTATTCGAAATTTCATTGCCAGTTGTATAGAATATTATTTTGAGTTTTTTTTTAACTTTTATTTTTTTTATTCCTAAAGTTTTAAATGCTAAAATATGACTTGGTTTTATTAGTTCCCCCTTGCTAATTACTTTTTGACCTCTTTTATAGTCAGAACTTTTAAATCTTACGTTATTATTTTTTTTAATTTTTTTGTTTAAAATAATAAATTTTGGATTAATTTTATTTGGAAAATATTTTATCTGTTCTATAGGAACCACTGTGTCAAAAGGCTTTCTAATAATTGCACCTGTCATAACTTCTACAGTTGAATATTTTGTTACTTTTTTAATCTTGGGATTGTCTCCTGCAGCAAGTGTTTTTAAAATTTTAAATTTTTCATGTTTTTCATTCGTTAAATTTCTAGTCTCTTTTGAATTTATTGCATAACCGTCAAAAGATGTGTTATCTGCCGCTGGATAATTGCAAGGAGAATATACATCGGATGCAGAAATTCTATTTATCGAATTAATAGATAAAATTATTTCTGAATTAATTTTAATTATATTTTTTTTTATTATTGATATTGCTTTTTTATAATCTATCATTTTGTTAATATTCTATATTATATGTGATCATTTTGTCTTCAATTATTGCAGCATAGATATTGTTTTCGGTCATTAAATTAAATATAAAATAATAATATTTAATTGAAAGAATTATAAATGGATTTAGAAATTTTAAAAATAGCATCTAATACTGAAAATAATAAATCACTTACAAATTATACTCACTCATCAAAGCTTAAAAATGCATTATGTGGCGATGAAATGCAGATAAGCTTAAAAATAAAAAAAAATATAATATCAGATTTTGGATATCAAAGTAAATCTTGTATATATTGTCAAGCATCTGCTAGCTTGTTAGCTAGAAAATCTATTAACAAATCTATAAATAGTATAATAAATTTAATTGAAACTGCAGATATAATTTTTGAAAATAATAATTTAAATTTTTCTAAGGAATGGAGAGATTTTAATAAATTGTTTAATAAAAAAAATATGCCTAGAAAAGAATGTTTAAAACTACCTTTTAAAACTTTATCTAAAGCCTTGAAAGAATATTATGAAAAGTGAAAACTTAAAAAAATCTTTTTTTGCAGCTTGTTTTTCTATTATTACCATTGGTATTCTAGCTCTGCTTACTTATAAAACAAGTTATGGAATATTTTTAATTGCTTCTTTTGGATCAACGATGGTTTTACTTTTTGGTTATCCAGAAAGTCCTTTTGCACAACCAAAAAATATTTTTTTTGGACATTTATTAACAGCTAGTGTTGGAGTTATGTTTGTAAATTTTATACCTCTTCCTTTATATTTAGAAATACCTTTGGCTGTAGGTATAGCCGTTGGATTAATGATATTACTTAATGTTACGCATCCTCCAGCCGGAGGTAACCCAATAATAGTTTTAATGGCATCTGCGTCATATAATTATCTTTTAAACCCTATAATATTTGGTTCTATTATATTAATACTATTTGGAGTAATTCTAAATAGATTTATAGCACAAAAAAAATACCCTTTAGTATAATATGTTTGATCAATCATATATTTCTATGCTACAATTTTATAAAATAATTTATTTTTAAATAAATTAAATATTAGGAGATAGAAAATGAAAGTACTATGTATATTATATGATGATCCTAAAGGAGGTATGCCTAAATCATATCCTTTATCAGATCTTCCAAAATTAGAAAAATATCCTGATGGTATGACTTTGCCATCACCAAAAGGTAGAGATTTTACACCTGGGCAATTGCTAGGATGTGTCTCTGGAGAACTTGGTTTAAGAAAGTTTTTAGAGAGTAATGGACATGAATTAATTGTAACAAATAGTAAAGATGGAGATGGTTGTGAAGCTGACAAGCATATAGTTGATGCTGATATAGTTATTTCTCAACCTTTTTTTCCATATTATTTAACCAAGGAAAGAATCGCCAAAGCAAAAAATTTAAAAATGGCAATTACTGCTGGGATAGGATCTGATCACGTTGATCTTCAAGCGGCTATGGATAATAAAATCGATGTTGTTGAAGTAACTTTTTGTAATTCAAGATCTGTTGCTGAGCATATTGTAATGATGATTGTATCAATGGTTAGAGATTACCACAATCAACATAAAATTGTTAATGATGGAGGTTGGAACATTGCTGATGCTGTACAGAGATCTTACGATGTTGAAGGAATGCATATAGGAACAGTTGCAGCAGGTCGTATTGGTTTGGATGCATTAAGAAAAATGAAACCTTTTGATGTTCATTTGCACTATTTTGATAGACATAGATTACCAGAAAGTGTTGAAAAAGAATTAAATCTTACATTTCATGACTCGGTGGAATCAATGGTTAAAGTTTGTGATGTGGTAACTATCAATTGTCCATTACATCCTGAAACTGAAAATCTATTTGATGATAAGATGATTAGTAAAATGAAAAAAGGTGCTTATATTGTTAATACTGCAAGAGGAAAAATTTGTAATCGTGATGCAATCGCAAAAGCTCTAAAAAGTGGCCAGCTAAGTGGTTATGCGGGAGATGTATGGTTTCCTCAGCCAGCACCAAACGATCATGTTTGGAGAACTATGCCAAACCATGGAATGACACCTCATACATCAGGAACATCACTATCTGCTCAAGCAAGATATGCAGATGGAGTAAGAGAAATCCTAGAGTGTTTTTTTGATAAAAAAGAAATTAGAAATCAGTATTTAATTGTAAAAGATGGACAACTAGCAGGTATGGGAGCTCATTCATACAGTAAAGGTTCAGCAACAGGTGGTTCGGAGGAGGCAGCAAAATACAAAAAAAAATAATTTTGCTATTAAAAAAGTTTTATAAACCGTTTTTAATTACGTACATATTTTTTTCGGTTGCTATAAGTTTTTATCCTTCATTTAATTTTTATTCTTTGAAAGGACAAATAATATTATTAGCAGTTGCAGTATTTAACGGAATAATGGGAATATTTGTTAAAAAAAAATATTAGACAAATATTTATTTAAAATTTCTCCCATTCTTTAATAGGTGTAATAAATTGTTCAAGATTTGTAGAATCTTTAGCAAAAATACTTATATCAGCTGCTATTGAAATCCTATCATTATTGCTTACATTTACAGTTTGTCCAGTTCCATGAAAAGTCTTTGATGGAAAAATTACTATATCATCTTCTTCAGCTTCTATATTTACCGCAGATGCATTGAGGGCATTCATTTTTTTTATAACATTTCTACCACCTGTCTTGGACCCAAATAAACCAGTAATAAATTCATTATGCTTATGTGAGTCATAAAATGTAATTTTAGAGTCTTTTGTTTCTTTTTTTAAATAATATGCAAATGTTATGTGTGATTGACCGTGTATGTGGCTTTGTATTGTTTCGGGCCCTCTTGAAATAGTTGCCCACGATCTTTGTATATAAAAATCTAATTGATCAATATCTATATCAAAACTTTTTACATATTTAATTACTTCATTTTTAATTTTTGAAAATAATTCTTTAAATTTTGGATTTTTATTTAAATATTCATAACCCTGTGTATCTCCTGTCCATGACAAATTATTTTTTTTATAGTTCGGATTTTTACTTTTTTTTTCCATTTCAAAAATTTCTTTGACCATTATTTCTTTATCTTTTTTTGAAATTTCAATTTTTGATTTATATATTGATAAAGGAAATAAGTTTATAATTTGTGACATATTTAAAGTACGTACGGTTCAATTCTTTCTTTTTTATTTAAAACTCTTTCAACTCCAAAACAATTTAGATCAATAGTCTGGTAAGATCCAGTTGTTATTAATTCTGTTAAACCTCTTCCAATTCCTGGTGATTGCATCAAACCTCTTCCGGTAAAACCTGTAGCTAAATAAACATTTTCATAAGCAGGATGTTTTCCCACTATTGCGTTGTTATCAAGCTTATTTGTATCGTAGTAGCCAGCCCAGCCACCGGTTAGCTTTAATTCCTCAAATACTGGTATTCTTTTTGCTAATCCTGGCCATACTAGTTCTTCAAAATCATTCCATTCAGGCTCTAAATCTTCACAATCCCATTTTGAAATTGGAGAACCAGCTAAATATTCATTTCCTTCTGGTCTCCAATAAACTCCTGTGGTTAAATCTCCGGTTAAAGGCATTGTTGGAATATGTTTTGGGCATTTTATTCTAAAAACTGTGTGTTTTTGAGGAAATACTGGAATATCATTTAACAGTTCATTAGTCCAACAGCCTGCGGCCGAAACAATTACGTTTGAACTAATTTCTTTTAAACTTTTTACTTCACCTTTTAGAAATTCTGCACCAAGTTCTATTGCTTTATTTTTTAAAGCGTTATGTAACAAGTAAGGATCTATCCACCCTTCAATTTTTGTATCGGTATAAGTTGCAGTTTCGATCCCCTCATTATTTACATAAGGAAATATAGAAGAAAGCTCACTACCCCTAATATTTTTTGTTCCAGCATCACAAGCGGCATGATTTTCCAAAGCTTTGTATTGTTCCTCTGCATGTTCTGGTCCAAATAAAAGCAGATAACCATTCGGCACCATACTTGCTGTTGGATTTGGATTTTTTTTTGTTTTTAATGTTTCTGGTAATTCAAGTAAAAACTCTCTTGCAAACTTACCTAGCATTATATTTTCTTTTTGAAAAAATTGCCTTCTAAAACCGCCAAGAGATAAAGGGAAAGAAGCTTTTTTGTATGTTGGGTCTTTTTCTATAACTTTAACTTTTCTACCCGCTTTAGACAAAAAATAAGCAGTTGAAGCTCCTATTATACCACCACCAACGATTACAACATCATCCATGAATCAATTTATACCAGTAATCGATAATATATTCTAATTAAGAGTAAAGATAGAATAATTTAAAATAAATGCGAAGCATAACCAAAAAAGATAAGGTACCATTAAATAGGCGCTTATTTTATTTATTGGATAATAAAGTTTAATCAACCAAATAACAAAAATAATTATTAAGCCAATAATAATTAAAGATACAAGTATCTGGTGAAGTGCAAAAAATGCAACACTCCAACTAGCATTAATAAATAAATGTATAAAGTAAATATTTAAAATTTTTTGGGTTTTTGCTTTTGAGGACCACATCAACCAAGCAGAGTACCCCACTAGTAAATATATGCTTATCCAAACTGGTGCGAATATCCAGTCAGGTGGATTAAAAGTAGGTTTAATTAATGTTGAATACCAAGGCTCTTTGAAATAACTAGTTATATAACCACCCCACCATGACATAAAAAAAGAAAGAAATAAAAATAAAGCCAAATACACAAATTTATTATCTTTTTTTGTTTTCATTTAAAATAACTCCATAATTTATTATTGTATTTTCTAAAAAATTTTCTTCTATATAAATTATTTAATTATATATTTTTTCTTGGATCTTCTATATTTTTTATTCTATCTATAACCCCAGATAATTTAGCACTTATATATATAATATAAACAAGAGTTGCACCTAAAGCCATTGTTGATAAAAAAACAAATATCCCAGTTAAAAATTTTTCAGTAAACCAATTTTCTACATCAGAATTAGAAAGATAAAGAAGATTCCAAAAAACTATGAATATTAATTCGTAAGTTATTATAACTTTATACAATTTCATTTATTTTTAAGCTATTCTTGATCTTCCTCCATCAACACCAATAATTTGACCAGTTATCCAAGAGCTTTCTTCTGTCAATAAAAATTTAGCCATCGACGCTATATCTTTGCCCTCACCTATTCTTTTCATTGGATGGGCTTTTGCTATTCCATCAGCAATAATTTTATTTTTAAGTAAAGGTTCAGCGATTTTAGAATTAGTCAAACTTGGAGCAATACAATTAACTTTTATATTTGGTGCAAATTCTGCTGCTAAAGAAACGGTTAGGCCTTCAATTGCACCTTTTACTGATGCTATGATGCTATGATTAACAAAACCCTTTTGGACAGCTACAGTTGAAAACAATACAATTGATCCTTTATTTCTTTTTAAATTATCCTGTAGAGCTCTTATTGCTTCAATTATAGGAAAAAAATTTATTTCTAAGCATCTTTGAAAATCCTCTTTTTTTGAAATCCTCAAAGGTTTTAAATCTATAGATCCTATGCAATATGCAATTCCTGATATATTAGTATTATTAAATTCTTCTTTTAATTCTTCCGAAATATTTTCAGACAAAATATTTAAAGCTGTGTAATCACAGTTCAAATTTGAAGACATCTCTTCAAGTTTTTCACGATTTCTTCCAATCAGGTGGATATTTTTATTGGATTTTTTCAATTGTTCTGCGAGATTAGAGCCTATGGCTCCTGTTGCACCGAATATTAAATATTTATCCATCTATGTTACGAATCTTCACCTTCTTTAACTCTGTCTAAACCTAATAACTTGCTTTTTCTCATTTTTAAAAAGAGAATTGCTATAGCAATTAACAAAATTGCTGATGCTTCATATATCAAATTTATTGGATCAACACCTTTTCCCTGTAAAATAATAAATCTAGCTAAAGCTGTAATAGCAATTAAAAGTGGATAGGTTATTCTTATTGACTTACTTTCCCAAAATAATCTTATCATTCCAATTACTTCTATATAGATAAAAAGTAGAAGCAGGTCCGCTAGATCGACAGTTTGCCTAATATACATATTATTAACCTCAATTAAAAAAGCTAATGCAGTTGCAATTAATATAAATGCTACTGCTACTAATTGTATTTTTCTGATTACCTGGTCCATAGTTAAATACGATATAGTTTGCTTTAAAGTTTGATCTACTTACATCTTGTCGCACATTTTATGTTACAATATTGTTGTAAGCGTATAAGATAGTTTTTATGAATAAAATTTGGATTACTGGGGCAAGTAGTGGGATAGGTAAATCTTTAGCTTTAAGATTTGCTAACGAAGGATGGCAAGTTGCCGCATCTGCGAGAAGAGAAAATTTATTAAACGAAATAACTAAATTAAACTCAAATATATTTTCGTTTCCGCTTGATGTAACTAATGCTGAAAACTGCAAAGAAGTATTCAATCAAATAAAAGAAAAGTTTGGAAATGTAGATATATCTGTATTTTGTACTGGCATTCATGATCCAGAGTCAGAAAAAAAATTAAATTTGGAAAGTATTAAAAAAATTATGAATGTTAATTTTTTTGGAACAATAAACTCGGTTAATGCAGTTTATGAAGATTATAAAGAAAAAAAATCTGGTCATATTTCAATAGTTTCTTCAGTAGCTGGATATAGGGGGTTGCCTGCAGGAGGAGGTTACTGTGCTTCCAAAGCAGCATTGAATAATTATGCCGAAAGTTTATATTTTGACATGAAAAGATTCAATGTAAGAGTTTCTTTGATATGTCCTGGATTTATAAAAACTCCAATGACAGATCTAAATGATTTTCCTATGCCAATGATTCAAACGCCAGAGTTTGCAGCTGAAGAAATGTTTAAAGGTTTAACTAAATCAAATTCATTTGAAATTCACTTTCCAAAAAAATTTACTTTTATAATGAAAATTTTAAAAATATTACCAAATTGGCTATATTTAAGACTTGTTAAAAAAGGAATGCAATTAATCGGCCGTTAATTTTTTTTAAAAAAGACTGTTAGTTCGCCAACTTTAAAACCAAATTTGGATAGTATTGCTCTATTAATTGCAACTTTATCATCTTGCTTAAATATCCAATCATCAAATTTTATTTTAATATTTCTGCCTTTAAAAGGAATAATTAACTCATATTCAAACTTAAAAGCTGGACCATAAGAAACTCCTTTAGCTTTACCCACAACATCGGAAGCACTGCCTAAATAATTATGATCATCCAACTTTTCAATTTTCCATATTCTTTTTTGATTTTCTCCATCTTTCCAAAAAAAATCTTCCTCTAATGTAAGTATATTATTTTCAAAATTTCCTTTCATTTCAGCGGTAAACTGTCGAGTTACATTCCCTTTTCTATCTTGAAGCATTCCCCATGCTTCGACATTGCCTTCAAAATATTTCTCTATTTTTAGTACTGGTTCTTTATTTTTAAAGTCTTCGGGTTTCATGTTATCTTCATTAAAATAAATTTTAAATATTAAAAATAATATTATTAATACTATTGAAATAAAAAAAATTTTAATTTTCATTACAATTATATTTTTTATCTATTTTGCAAAGAAAATTGTATTAAATCTATATTTTTAGATTTAAATCCAGCTTCACAATAAGATAAATAAAAATTCCACATTCTTTTAAAGTTTAAATCAAACCCTTGTTTTGAAATATCTTCCCATTTTTTGATAAATTCATTTCTCCAAATTTTTAGTGTGCTTGAGTAATGTAGTCCATATGAATTATAGTCTGTTATATCAAGACCATTTTCATCAGCATATTTATATAAACTTTTTTTATTTGGTAAAAAACCACCTGGAAAAATATATTTTTGAATAAAATCTTCTCTGTTTTTATATCTGTCAAATAGCTTATCATCTATTGTTATTGACTGTATAGCTGCCCTACCATTATGTTTTAAATTTTTTTTAATAGATTGAAAATAGTTTCTTAGATAATTTTTTCCAACTGCCTCTATCATTTCAATTGATGCAATAGAATTATATTTATTTTTTACATCTCTATAATCTTGAAATTGTATATTGACTTTGTCATTAAGCTTATTGTTATAAATTCTTTGGCTAGCATATTCATATTGTTTTTTAGAAATAGTTATACAATCTAACTTTACATCAAAGTTTTTTCCTAAATATTCTGCGAATCCTCCCCATCCACAACCAATTTCTAAAACTTTATCACCTGATTTAGGTTTTATAAGATTAATTAACTTTTGGTATTTATTTATTTGAGCATCTTCAAGATTATTTTTACCTTCCTCAAATATTGCACTTGAGTAAGTCAGAGTTTTATCTAGCCACATTGAAAAAAATTCATTACCAAGATCATAATGTTTTGAAATATTTTCTTTGCTCTTTTTTTTTGTATTTCTTTGTAAAAAATTTTTGATGAAATTAATATTTGGAAATGCTAACAACCCAGAAAATTTATATATAATGTTTATATTTTTAGCTGTTAACTCAATTAAATCAGAAAGATTATTTGTTTCAAAATCTCCTCTCATATAAGCTTCAGCCAAACCAACACTCCCCTTTTGGATAATATTAAATGTAAAGTTTGGTTTATTTATTTTTAAATTTACAACTAAATTTTTATTGTCTCCAAAATAATATTTTTTTCCATCGAAATTGGTTAAGTTTAGTTGACCGTGTTTAATAAAACTTAGCGCACCAAAAACTATTTTGTCTGATATTTTTTGAAATATATTAAGTCTCATAGGTAATATTGTTTTTAAATTTAGTTTTTTTCTTAACAAATCTTATTCCTTTTAACCAAAGTTTGAATGCCTCAAAATGTATCGCCATAATAACTTTAAAAGTCATTAAAGGATGTGAAATATAAGAAAATATTAGATTTTTACTGTTTAAATCCTTTTTCACCCCATCTTGGGATGCGAATAGAAGCTTACCTTCATTATCACTTTGATTAATAACCACTGATAATTTTTGTTCTGGATTTAATATTTTAAAGTAATATTTACAGTTCATTTCAATAAATGGGGATACATGAAATTTTTTATTACAAGAGTTTTCAATGAAATTTCTATTTTTTTTAATTTTAAATATATAGGTATGTTGTTCACCAAATGTGTTTTTGACTTCATAAAGTATAGAAATGAGATTTTTGTTTTTATCATAAATAAAAAAAATACTTAAAGGATTAAAAACATATCCAAATATTCTTGGATAACATAGCAACATAATTTTTATATTCTCATTATAAATTTGAATTTTTGCTAAATTTTTTTTTATCCAATTTTCTATTGATTTTCCATCTCGAGGTCCATGATCAATATCGAAAAAACTAATCAAATTAAATTTGTTATAAGAAAAAAAACTAACTTCTTTTTCAATTTTTTTTAATTCAGATAAATCAATAAATAAGGAAAATACTTTATATTTGAAAAAGTGTTGTTTGGGCTTGAACCTTTTGTGGATCACAGTACCATTGTAAATGCAAGAATTATTAATCATTTAATATTTTTATCATTTCAATTGACGATTTTATTCCATCTTCATGAAAACCATAACCAAAATAACTTCCACAAAACAAAATGTTGCCTTTGTTCTGTAAATTTTTTAGTTTTTTTTGATTATCAAGAGCATTTCGATCAAAGTAAGGATGTTTAAATTTAACTTTTTGTAAAATTTTACTTTCTTTTATTTTCGAAAAAGGATTTAAAGTTAAGAATATATTTTCTTTACAATTCAAATTTTGTAAAAGATTAAGCCAGTAAGTTAGAGAATTTATTTCGGGCTTTTTATTATTTACACAGGAATTCCATGATGACCATGCATTTTTATTTTTTGGCATAACATTGCTATCAGTATGTATAACTGCTAAATTTTCTTTGTAGTTAAAATTTGATAATATAACTCTTTCTTCCATAGAGGGTTTATCAATTAAAGAAAGTGCTTCATTTGCATGTGTAGCTATAATAACTTTATCGTAGTCAAAAAATTCATTATTATCTCCATAATATACTTGTACGCCTGTTGATAATTTTTTTACAAGACTTATTTTATAGTTTTTATAATATTCTCCACTAATTTGAGAGAGAATTTCATTAACGTAGGTCCTGCTTCGCTTTGAAACTGTATACCACTGAGGACGTTTTCCTAACTTAAATAATCCATGGTTTTGAAAAAATTTTAAAAAAAATGTTAATGGCATTTCTTTTGCATCATAAGGAGGCATAGACCAGATAGCTGAAACCATAGGCAATAAATGATAATCTATAAATTTTTTTGATAATTTTTTTTTTAGTAAAAATTCACCTAAAGTAATTTTTTCATTAAATTCTGTAATTTTATCACAATTTTTGTAAAAAATTATTATTTCAAAAATCATTTTTAAAAAATTGAAATTAAACAAGTTAGATTTATTTGAAAAAATTCCTTTTAAACCTCTGCCACAATATTCAAAATTTGTATCTTTAATATGAACAGAAAATGACATATCGCTTTTTTCAATTGCAATTTTATTTTCTTCAAAAAAGTTAATTAAATTTGGATACGTTTCATGATTAAAAACAATAAAACCTATATCAACAGAAATTTTTTTATTATTTATCAAAACATCTATTGTACGGGAGTGTCCTCCAAAATGATCTTCTTTCTCAAATAAATCTACTTGATGTTTTTTTGATAAATAATAAGCAGCACTTAAGCCTGATATTCCTGATCCAACAACAGCAATCTTCATTAAAAATTATGCTGCGTCATCTTTAAATTCATCAATACTTGGACAAGTACAAAAAATATTTTTATCCCCATAAACATTGTCGACTCTAGCTACTGGAGGCCAAAATTTATTTGATCTTAAAAAATTTGATGGGTAAGCTGCCTCTTCTCTAGTATATTTATGACTCCAGTTATTTGATGCTAATTCTAAATCTGTATGAGGTGCATTTTTTATAGGGTTGTCATTTTTATCAAATTTTCCAGATTTAATTTTATCAATTTCTGATTTAATTTTTATTAAAGTATCACAAAATCTATCTAATTCGTTCAAACTTTCACTTTCAGTTGGTTCTATCATCATGGTTCCTGGAACTGGCCAAGACATTGTAGGGGCATGAAAACCGAAATCGATTAATCGCTTTGCAATATCTTCTTCGGTTATTCCAGTTTCACTCTTAATTGTTCTAATATCTATTATACATTCGTGAGCCACATTTCCTTTGTTGCCCTTATATAATATTGGGAAATGATCTTTCAATTTATGTGCAACGTAATTTGCATTTAGAATAGCAATCTGGGTTGCTAATCTTAATCCTTCCGATCCCATCATTTTTATATACATCCATGATATTGATAAAATACTTGAGCTTCCCCATGGTGCAGCAGAAACAGCACCAATTCCTGTAGCAGGCCCACAGTCTTTTACCACTGGATGTGTAGGTAAATAAATTTCTAAATGTTTTTTACACGCAATTGGACCCATTCCAGGTCCGCCACCTCCATGTGGTATACAAAATGTTTTATGTAAGTTTATATGGCAAATATCTGGTCCAAAATTTCCTGGTCTTGCTATTCCAACTAGTGCATTTAAATTTGCTCCATCCATATAAACTTGTCCTCCATTTTTATGAATCAACTCACAAATTTCAGAAATTTTTTCCTCAAATACTCCATGAGTAGACGGGTACGTTACCATTAGAGCTGCTAAACTTTCTGAATGGAGTTCAGTTTTCTTTTTTAAATCTTCAAAATCAACATTGCCCTCTTTATCACAATTGACAACAACCACCCTCATTCCAACCATTTGGGCGCTTGCAGGGTTTGTTCCGTGGGCAGAACTTGGGATCAAGCAAACATTTCTATTTTTTTCTCCCCTTTCCAAATGATATCTTCTTATAACCATTAACCCAGCATACTCTCCTTGAGCACCTGCATTTGGTTGTAAAGAAATTCCTGAAAAACCAGTAATAGATCTTAACCAATTTTTTAAATCAGTAAAAAGTGTTCTAAAACCTTCCATTTGTTCAACTGGTACAAATGGATGTGGTTCGGAAAATTCTCTCCAAGATATAGGTATCATCTCAGCAACTGCATTTAATTTCATAGTACACGACCCCAAAGCAATCATTGTGCGGTTAAGTGCTATATCTTTATCTTCTAGTTTTTTTAAATATCTAAGCATTTCAGTTTCTGAATGATAGCTGTTAAAAACTGGATGTTCTAAATATTTTGATGTTCTTAAAAGTTTTTTTGGTAAATTTGGTAAACTTTCTGTTGGGTTATCTTTAATTGACTCCGCACAATTAAATATTTTTAATAGCTGATTTGCTCTATAAACATTTTTCTTTTCATCAAAAGAAACTGCCAACATTTCAGAATTTACTTTTCTAATGTTTACTTTTTGATCTAAAGCATTTTTAAATATTTTTTCTGTCTTATCTTTTGTCTTAATTACGACTGTATCAAAAAAGCTATTTGAATATATTTCATAACCAGATTTTTTTATTTTATCCGCAAAATTATTAGCTAGCTGTGAAACTCTCTCTGAAATTTTTCTTATACCATTTGGTCCATGGTAAATAGCATAAGCTGCTGAAACAATCGCCAATAAAGCTTGGGCAGTACAAATGTTGCTAGTAGCTTTATCTCGCCTAATGTGTTGCTCTCTAGTTTGAAGAGCAAGTCTATATGCTTTGTTTCCATGTCTATCAACAGAAACACCTATAATCCTACCAGGCATTGATCTTTTAAATTGATCTTTAGTGGCAAAAAATGCTGCATGTGGTCCTCCGTAACCCATTGGAATTCCAAATCTTTGAGAACTACCAATAGCTATATCAGCTCCTAATTCTGCAGGTGTTTTTAGTTTTGCTAAAGCTAGTAGATCACAAGCTAAAATTGCTTTTCCATTTTTTTTTTTAATTTTACTAATACTTTCGCTTGGGTCTTGTATATCTCCTAGAGTTCCAGGATATTGAAGGATGCCACAAATTATATCTTCTTGTAATTTATCTAAATCAGTATTCTGACCAACTTTTACTTTTAAACCCAAAGGTTCAGCTCTTGTTTTAACAACATCAATTGTTTGAGGGTGACAATCATTTGATACAAAAACTATTTTGCTATCTTTATTATTCAATCTGTGACTTAAACCCATTGCTTCTGCAGCAGCGGTCCCTTCATCTAGTAATGAAGCATTAGCTATGTCCATTCCGGTAAAATCTATTATCATCTGTTGAAAATTTAAGAGCATTTCTAATCTGCCTTGAGCCACTTCAGCCTGATAAGGAGTGTAAGAAGTGTACCATCCAGGATTTTCTAAAATATTTCTTATAATTACGTTTGGGGTATATGTTCCATAGTAACCCATACCAATAAAATTTGAATATATTTGATTTTTTTTGGAAATTGCCTTGAGTTTTCTTAAGGCTTCATACTCTGAATTAGGATCGCCGATGCTTAGTGTGTCTTTTAATAAAATATTTTCTGGTACAGTATTATTTATTAATTCACTTAAAGATTTATATCCGAGTTGATCCAACATATTTTGTTCATCTTTTTTATTTGGTCCTATATGTCTTCTGATAAAATCTTTTTGAGAATTATGTAACATTAACTAGCACTTTCTTTAGCAAATTTTTCATATTCACTTCTATTCATCAATGTATCCATTTCTGATTTATCTTTGATTTTTAATTTAAAAAACCATGCAGAACCTTCTGGATCAGCATTAATTTTTGAAGGGTCATCTACAATGGATTGGTTAGTGTCAACCACTTCTCCACTTATAGGTGTATATACATCGCTTGCCGCTTTAGTAGACTCCACTACTCCTGCGGTTCCATCTTTTTCAACACTTGATCCTTTCTCAGGAAGTTCTGCAAAAACAATATCTCCTAGCATTTCTGTTGCATGTTTTGTTATTCCTATTGTTGCAACTTCTCCATCAACAGTAATCCATTCATGTTCCTTTGAAAATTTAACTTCTGACATTTGTTTCTCCTTTCACATAGTTTTTTTTATAAAAAGGTAAGCCACATACATTTGCTGGTATTTTTTTACCTCTTACCTCTAAATAAACTTTGGTATTTAATGAAGAGTGGTCATTTGAAACATACCCCATTGCAATAGGACCTTGCACACTAGGTCCAAATGTTCCACTTGTAACATTTCCAATTAATTTATCATTTTGATCAAATATTTTTGTTTTTTCCCTAGCGATCACTTTAGTTGCTGGTTTGATCCCAACTCTAATTTTTTCTACTCCTTCGTCTATTTGTTTTTTTATAATATTAGAACCTGGAAAAATGGAATTAATTCTACTTTTAGGTATTGCCCATTTTAAATTTGCTTCTATTGGACTGATTTTTTCATTTAAATCATGTCCATATAAACACAAACCTGCTTCTAGTCTAAGAGTGTCTCGAGCTCCAAGGCCAATTAATTTTGAACCATTTTTCAATAAAATATCTACAAAACTTTCAACTTTAGAATTATCTATAGAGATTTCAAAACCATCTTCGCCAGTATATCCTGATCTTGTTATATAAATACTTATATCCTTAAAAGTAAATCTATTTCCATGCATAAATTTTAAATTATTTGATTTTGGAATGATTTTTTCTAAAACATTTTTAGCTTCTGGTCCTTGCAAAGCAACTAGGGATAAATCTTCTCTAATTTTTAAATCAAATTTTTTATCAAGTTTTTTCTCTATAATTTTAAGATCATTTTCTTTACAAGCGGCATTCAAAATGATCATAAAACCATTTTCTACTTTGGTTATTATTAAATCATCATGTATTCCAGCATTGTCGTTCATCAAAAATGAATATTTGCTCTTATTAATTGATAGATTTTTTAAATCAGTTGGAAATATTTTTTCTAATTCTTTGGTTAAATCATCGCTGCCAGTAATAAATAATTGCCCCATATGAGATACATCAAATATGCCTGAATATGTTCTTGTAAATTTGTGCTCTTCAATTATACCTTCTTTATATTGTATAGGCATTTGATAGCCTGCAAATTCTACAAACTTTGCTCCATTTTTTTGATGAAGATTAAATAAAGTTGTTTTTTTTACTTCCATATTAACTCTTTCGTTGCCCCCTCTGTCTTTGGTGCCTGAGAGATTTGCTCCTTCGGCGAGAATAATTCTCTTTCCAGAGTTAATATGTACGGTCCTTTTGCCTGAGAGTTTCCGGGGTGGTTGCTCCTTCGGCGCCACAAAAGTGGTCTCTCCCGTATAAAAGGTACTCTAGCATGGATTAAAAAAGTATCCAGCAAAATTTATATTTACTTGAAAATTAGCTAAACTGATGGTTTTTAGATAAAAAATTTATTTTGTCTTTTACTGCCAATTTTTTCTTTTTCAGTTCTCTTAGACTCGCCCAAGATTCTGAAGATCTATCATTTAATCTAGTTTTAATTAATTTTCTTATTTTTGCGTCTATATGTTTTTTTTGCTTGGAAAGGTCTTTAATTAAAGACATTTGAATATAATAACTGATTCACCTAAATTATTAAATTATATAAAAGAATTAATTTTCTACTTTTGAGTTAAAAAATTGCAATAATACAGCAAAAATAATTATCATACCTCCAATTAAAACAACTAATGGTGGATTTTCGTCCGCAAATAGCCAGGCCCATAAAGGTCCTAGCACCGCTTCTGTCAACATAATGATTCCTACTAGTGCAGAAGGCGTAGATCTAGCACCAATAGTTATAAATATAAAACCTAATCCAACTTGCAAAGACCCGGCTAAGAATCCTAAAAAGATGTCATGCGCAGAAATAATAATTTTTGCAGAAAATAAATACCCAATAACTAGAGCTCCCAGTCCAGCAATAAACTGGAGAGGTATCATATCTGTATTAGGATATTTTCTTACTATTAAAATAAGTGTTGCAAATGAAATTGGCATAATAAAAGCAACTATGTTTCCCTCAAGTTGACCCGGGGACAAATTATTTCCAATCATTAATATTATTCCAGCAACAGCTAATATAATTGATATTAATGTAATTTTTGAAATTTTTTCTTTAAGAAATATATATCCAAAAATAGCTAAAAAGATTACTTGTGTTTGAATTATAAAATTAGTATTTGCTACTGTAGTATTATACATGGCAAATACATAGCTAAAATATCCAATAGATAAAACAATACCTCCAAATAAACCGGGTATTCCTGAATTATAAAATGATTTTAGAAAATTTTTTTTGTGAGTTATTAAAAGAAAAATTCCAACAACGAATGAAAAAAAAATTGATCTCCAAAATAATATTTGCCAAAGCGTGGCTCCATCAAAAGATTTTACAATTAAACCTCCAAAACTTAGACAAAACGCTCCAAAGAAAACGAGTAAAGGGCCAGGTATTTTTAAAAAAAAATTCATTTTATTTGATCAAGAATAGTTTTGGTTTCTAAATTATATAATTGAAACAACTTTTCAGCCTCAGATAACTCAACTAATTTAAATTTAACAGTATTGCCAGGAGTTAATTGGACTAATTTATCATGGTCTGCGCTTATAACTACTCCAATTTTTGGATAACCCCCTATAGTTCCATGGTCTGAGAGCATTATTATTGGATCTCCATCTGAAGGAACTTGGATTACTCCTTTTATTAAACCTTCTGATTTAATATTAGTATCAACTATATTTTCAATTTTTGGGCCTTTAATTCGCATACCCATTCTGTCAGTGAGCTTTGTAATAGTAAATTCTTTACTAAAAAAATCTTTTTTTGACTTATCAGAAAAATAATCAAAATTGGTTCCTTTGAGAATTCTTATAAATTCTATTTTTGAATTAAAATAATCAATTTTTTTTGAATTATGATTAATTTCAGATTGATTCAAGAAAATTTTATCATTAATTGAAAACTTTTTACCTTTATTTGAACCCACTTCAGATTTTGTATGAATTGAACAACTCCCCCAAAAATACTCTCCTTTAAAACCCTTTTGAACTGATAGATATCCATAAACAGATTTATTTGTGGAAATAATATCTAGTTGATCATCTTGATTTAAACTGAATGTTTGATAACAAACGCCTTCTTCTATTTCAGAATTTTTTCTAATAATATTAAAAATCACATCTCCTGTTATAACGACACTTGCTCTTCCAGATTTTAATTTTAAAAGAGGTCCTTGATAGGCAAATTCTAATGAAGCTGTATTTGATTTGTTGCCTACCAAATGATTGCTAATTAGATAATTTCTTTTGTCTATAGCACCACTAATGGGTAAGCCTATATGATATTGATGAAATCTTCCCTCATCCTGTAAAGTAGAATTTATTCCTGCTCTTAAAATTTCAAAATATGCTTCACTCATTCCAATTTAAATATTCAGTTTTAGTAATTTCATAAAATTCAACAATATCTCCAGGATTTATTTTTAATGGATTATCTTGATTAAGTTTATCAAATATTTTAGTTGGTGTATTTCCAATTATGTTCCAGCCTCCAGGACTCTCATAAGTATATATATTAGAAAACTGTTCTGTAATTCCTATTGAGCCCTTAGGTACTTTTACTCTGGGAGTTTCTAATCTTTTTAGCCTTAAAGCTTTATCGATGTCTCCTAAAAAAGGCATTCCAGCAATAAAACCTGTCATATAACAAAAATATTTTTTATTAAAAAAAATATTTAAAATTTTTCCTATATCTAATTTAAGTTTTTTAGAAAGTCTTTCAGTATCTAAACAAAATTCTTCATCGGTACAGACTGGAATTTTAATAATTTTATTCTCATCAGAATTTATATCCTCTGTTTTTATTTCAAGTATTTTATTTTTTATTTGATCAAATCTTATTTTTTCTAAATCATAAGAAATTATTAATTTATTGTAAGAAGGTGTTATATTGGTAATTCCTAAAATCTTATTTTTTTTCAAACCTTCAAAATATTTTATAACATTGGAGTTTATTTCTTTGGTAACTTTATCACCAAAATCACAGTACACGGCTGAGTCTCCAAGATTTGATATATTTTTTATCATGCTGTGTTATACTTAAGTTTTATTGCTATGGAAATTAATATTAATTGTGATCTAGGTGAAAAGTCAAAACACCACTCAAATATAAATGATCCTGAATTATTAAAGATTGTAAATTCCGCAAGTGTAGCATGTGGATACCATGCTGGCGATGAACAAACTATGCTTGAGGTAGTTTTAATTTCTAAACAAAATGGGGTAAGTATTGGTGCTCATCCTTCTTTTAAAGACCCAGAAAACTTTGGAAGAAAAAGAATGAATTTAAGTGCAAAAGAAATAAGAAAACTGATTATTGATCAATATGAAATTTTACAAAGAATAGCTTCAGCAAATGGTACAAAGGTAAGTCATATTAAACCACATGGAGCTTTAAATAATATGGCATGTGAAGATTTTGAGCTTGCAATGACTTTAGCAAAATCAGTAAACGAAATTGATAAAAATTTAATTTATTTAGTTCCTACCGGATCAAAAATGGAAAAGGCTGCAAGAAAACTAAATATGAAAATTGCTTGTGAAATATTTGCTGATAGAAATTATGAAGATGATGGAAATCTTATTTCAAGAAAAAAAGATAGCGCACTAATTACAGATCCAGAATTATGTAAAAAGCATGTTTTAAAAATGGTCCAAAATCAGGCATTAAGTTGTCTTTCGGGAAAACAAATTCCTTGCGAAATTGACTCTGTTTGTATACATGGAGATAATAAAAGTTCACTTGAAACTGCTTTATCAATTAGAGATAATCTTATTTCTAATAATCTTGAACTGAAACCATTAAACGAAATGAAAAAATTTGATTAATATGAAAAAAAATTATCCAAGAGATATGATTGGTTATGGGTCTAAACAAATTAAAATTGTTTGGCCTAAAAATTCTAAATTAGCTTTACAGATTGTACTAAATTATGAAGAAGGTGCTGAAAATTGCGTTTTACACGGTGACAAACATTCTGAAACTTTTTTATCGGAAATAATTGGAGCTCAACCTATAAAAGGGCGACATATGAACATGGAGTCTTTTTACGAATATGGATCTAGAAGAGGATTTTGGAGATTGCATAAATTATTTAGTGAAAAAAAAATTCCTATAACAATTTTTGGGGTTGCCATGGCATTTAAAAGAAACCCTGAAATATGTGAAGCTATAAAAAATGGTAATTATGAAGTAGCTTCACATGGGTGGAGATGGATTGATTATCAAAATATCAGTAAGTCAGTTGAAAAAAAACATATGCAACTTTCAATAAAAACAATTAAAAAAATATTCGGTAAACGTCCTTTAGGCTGGTACACGGGAAGATGTAGCCCAAACACTAGAGATTTAGTTTTTAACGAAGGTGGATTTTTATATGATAGCGATTCTTACAGTGATGATTTGCCTTATTGGGAATACAGAAAAAACAAAAAACAATTAATCATACCTTATACCTTAGATAATAATGATATGCGCTTTGCAACGAACCAGGGTTTTAATAGTGGAGATCAATTTTATACATATTTAAAAGATAGTTTTGATGCACTTTATGAGGAAGGAAAAACTAGTCCAAAAATGATGTCTGTAGGTTTGCATTGTAGATTAATTGGAAGACCAGGTAGAATACAGGCATTGAAAAAATTTTTGGATTATGTATTAAAATTTAAAGATATATGGATTTGTAAAAGAGTAGATATTGCAAAGTATTGGATAAAAAATTACCCAAATATATAAATTTTTAAATGAATAAAAATATATTTTTAAATGGATTAGTAGATCTTGCCCAATCAAGATTAGGCTCAAAAATTGTGTATAAAACAGATGAATTTTTTGCACCAGCAAAAAGAATTATTAGTCCTTGGCCACCAGTATTCAAAGAAGGTGTATTTGATAAAAATGGAAAATGGATGGATGGCTGGGAAACAAGACGAAAAAGAAAAAAAGGTCACGATTATTTAATTTTAAAACTTGGTAAAACTGGAAGGGTATATAAAGTAGATATAGATACCTCATATTTCTCTGGCAATCATCCTTCAAAAGTTTCTTTGGAAGCATGTTACAGTAAAAAAGAATTACCTGATAAAAATTCAAAATGGATTACAATTTTAAAAAAAACACCTACTAAAGCAAATAGTCATCATATTTTTAAAATAAAAAATAAATCTATTTTTTCTCATGTTAAATTAAATATTTTTCCTGATGGAGGAGTTGCTAGATTAAGAATATATGGTTCTATGGATGTTAAAAAAAAATTTGGAAAAAAAACTTTTAACCTTACTTCGGTCTTAAATGGAGCTGTACCAATAGTATGTAATAATGAACATTTTGGAAGAGCAGAAAATATTCTTGCTCCTGGAATTGGTAAAAACATGGGAGATGGATGGGAAACTAGAAGAAGTAGGGGAAAAAATGTTGATTGGTTAATAATTAAATGTGCTGCACCTGGTAAAATTAAAAATATTCAAATTGATACACATCACTTTAAAGGTAACTACCCTGATAGATGTTCTATCCAGGGAGTATATATCGATAAAAAAATTTCTAACAAATCAATAATAAATAATTCAAAAAAATGGAAATTTTTATTAAATAAAGTTAAACTTTTTGCAAATAAAAAACATAACTTTAAAAATAAATTAATGAAAAACAAAAAAATAAACTATATAAAAATTAATATTTTTCCTGATGGAGGAATTTCAAGAATTAGAGCATTTGGAAAGATTGTTTAATGGAAAAAATCATTAATCCAAAACCAATAAATAAATCTAACTTTTCTGAGTTTGGAGACGTTATTACAACTAAAGATATTAAACCAATTGAAATAAATAACGGTTATGCAAAAAGATTTGATGGTATTGCCAATCTAGATACCAAAGAACAAAATGGAGAAGCTACAATTTCTATATTTTCAGCTCTAAAAAGAAATTTTCCAATGAAAATTGACATGATGGAAAAACATCCTTTAGGCAGCCAAGCATTTATTCCAATGAAAGAAACTACTTTTCTCGTACTTGTTGCACCCAAAGGAGAGAGGCCGTTAATTGAAAAAATTCAATCATTTATTGTGCCTCCTGGAATAGGAATAAATTATAAACCTGGAACATGGCATTTCCCTTTAATATCAACTGAAGATATGAATTTTTTAGTAATTGATAGAAAAGGATCAGGTGAAAATTTAGTTATTGAAAATTTAGAGGAAAAAAAAATTATCCTAAAATACTAAACCCGTCGCATAAAATATACGACGGGTTTAATCTTAATTTAAATTATTTTCTATTAGATATTGCTAAATGAACAATTGCACCTAAAGCAGCACCAATCATCCATGCATATCCTCCTCCTCCACCTAAACCAGAGAAGAAATCACCTAATGCTCCAGGTAAAATATTTGGCCAAACAGATCCAACAGCAATGTAACCAGATAGAATCCAAGCAATCATTCCTTTTTGGTTAAATCCACCATTGTAATGATATTTGCCTCCTGGTCTGTCACTAAACAGATCATCAACATTAAGTTTTTCTTTCTTAATGATGTAATAGTCAGTGATCATAATTCCAAACACAGGTGCTAATATTGCTCCAAGTGTATTTACAAAAGGAAACATTCCCATTTGTGTAATCACTGAAACCCATAAACCACCTACAACAAAACCACATATAGCTGTAATTAAACCACCTGTTCTAAAATTAATTTTATCAGGCATTAAATTAGCTAAGTCATATGCCGGAGGTATAAAGTTAGCAACCATATTTATACCAACTGTTGCTGCAAAAAATGCAAATGCTGCAACAATAGTTAAAACCATATTGTCTACTTTTGCTACCATATCAGTTGGTTGTGCAACATACTCACCAAAAACCGCAATTGTTCCACCAGTAATCATTAATGTAATAAATGAGAAAAATACAACATTGCCTACTAAGCCCCATAGGTTTCCTTTTTTCATTTCATCTTCATTTTTTACAAATCTAGCAAAGTCACCAAAGTTAATTACTACAGCAGCGAAGTATCCTACCATTATTGAAAATACCGCCAAGAAAGCAGCAAAAGATCCTAAACCTTCAAAACCTCCTGAACGAGCTCCTCCCGAAAATATATTTCCAACTTCTGATAAAAGTCCACCACCAGCTTTTGCCCAAATTGCTATCATTAATACTAGCATAACCACATAAACTGCTGGACCAGCAAAGTTTAAAAATCTTCTAATTAGATCAACTCCTTGCCAGAACAAATAGATTTGAAACAGTGATACAAATATAAATGAGATCCACATAATAGAGCTCATTCCTAAAAATTCTCCACCACCAGTCGCACCTGTTAATGCTGTTAATAATAATGCCACAGCTGTAGAAGCTGCATAAGTTTGTGCACCATACCAGAACATTGCAACTAGTCCTCTGGCCATAGCTGGAAAGTTTGCTCCAAATACACCCATACTAACTCTTGCAAAAACTGGATAAGGAATTCCATGTTTAACACTTGGTTTTCCAGATAAATTGACTAGCCACATAATAAAAAATCCTGCTAGAATTAAAGCAAGAAAAACTGCCCAGCCATTTAAACCCGAAGCCAAGAATAATGATGCAGCAAGCGTATATCCAAACAAACTTTGCACATCATTTGCCCATACGTTAAAGATTTCGAACCAACCCCAATTTTTTTTGTTACTTGGAGTAGGAGCTAAATCTGAATTATAGAGCTTCTTTGATCTACTCATAATATCTCCTCCTTTATAAAATTACTAAAATCATAGATTTAATTAGACATATTAAAAGACAAATTTCACATCGATTAAAAAATTCAGCTATATAGTAATAATAAAACCCAAATTGGATACTTATGATTGATTTGGCAAAATTTTAATATAAAATAAAAAAACTTTGCTTGAACAATCAATAATTTTAATTCAAATAATATTCATAGATATTATATTAGCTGCTGATAATGCAATAATTATAGGTTTGATTGCTGCAAGTTTTGTTCCAAAAAATAGAAAAAAAATTATTTTGTGGGGAGTTGCAGGAGCACTAGTTTTTAAAATTATATTCGCGCTTTTTGCAACTTACTTGTTTAAATTTTATTTTATAAAAATTCTTGGAGGCCTACTATTAATTTGGATTGTTAATGATTTAAGAAAAGATTTATTTGAAATAAAAAAGATTAAATCTCCAACAAAAAAATCTAAAGAACCTTCATATATACAAAGTGTTTATAAAGTATTATTCGCAGACATTACTATTAGCTTTGATAATGTAATTGGAGTTGTTGGAGCTGCAAAAGGATATTTTGGCTTTATGATATTTGGATTAGTTCTTTCAGTAGTTTTAACAGGAGCAGGTGCAACTTATTTAGCAAATTATATACAAAAACATCTTTGGATAGCGTATGTTGGATTAGGTTTTATTTTAATTGTAGCTATTCAATTAATTATTGGTGGTTTAGTTGATTTAGAGGTTTTAAAAATAAATGAAAAATTTATTAAATATTTCTAAGAATCATTTTTTTCTTGAAAATTATTTAATCTTTCATCAATTAAACTTATCTTTGGACATAAAGAAGAACAAATTAATTTAAATTTTTTATTCAACTCCTTTACTTTTGAAAAATTAGATTTTTTCAGTTCTATATCTATGAGCATATAAATAATCTCTTCATTATTAGGATCAAGCAAAATTGCAGTATCTAAGTTTTTATTAAGTTCAATATTATTTTCTTCTATCTGAAATATTTTTGCCAAATAGAAATATGATTTTGCATCTTTAGGATTAAATACAATATTTCGTTGAAACATGAATTTAGATTTTTCATAATTATTTTCATTAAATAATTTTTTTGCCTCATCAAAAAAATTTTCATTAGCATTACTTGTCCAAGGAAGAAGGCATATTAAAATTGTTAGCAAGTAAAATTTAGTATTCATATTTTTTATAGATTGCTAACTGTATCACATTAAATTAAATAAATTAATTATATTTAAAATAATTTTTTACAAATCAAAAAGCATTCTTTAGACTCTTTTCTACTAGACGTAGGCTTAAAAATATGAGTTTCTTTAAAGTTTTTTTTAGCCAAAGAAACTATTTCATTGAATATAGATCCCATAAATAACTTTGAGACAAATTGTCCATTATTATTTAAAATATTTATAGAAAAATTCATTGCCTCTATGCACAATTCACCAGTTGCAATTGAGTCTAAATTCTTATTTCCAGTAGTATTTGCAGCCATATCTGAAAGAACTACATCAACTTTTTTATTAAAATATTTTTTTATTTTCTCTTGAAATATTTCGTCAAGAAAATCTCCTTTTAAAAAATAAGTATTATTTATAGTTTCTATATTTTTAATATCTATTGCTAGAAGCTTACAATTATTAATATTTTTTGATATATATTGAGACCAACTTCCTGGAGCAGCACCCAAATCTATTACTTTCAAACCATCTCTAAAAATTGTAAATTTATTATTAATTTCTTCTAATTTGTATACGGCTCTTGATCTATATCCTTCTATATTTGATTTTCTGATATAGATATCTCTTTTTTGTCTATTAATCCAATTTTTAGAAATTTTGTTTTTTTTCAATTATTTTAAATACCTTAAGCTTTTTATTAAAACTTTATTTTCTAATGTTGTAATTTCTATTTTTACTGATTTGTCTAATCTCATATCTTTATCTTCTTTCCAAATACCTGCAGCCAAATGAATAATGCCAATCGTATAATTTGGCAAAAAAGGTTCTACAAATTTATTTATTTTTTCATCAAATTTTGGGAGAAGATTACTAGTTATCCAATTGCAATTTAGTGGCAGAAATTCTGTATCAACTTCATCAATGTAAACACTCATATTTATTGCAAGACCTTCAGAGCCAAAAATTTTACCTGCATTTAAAGTTTTTCTTAAGTTTTTTTGCCAGACTGCCCAACAAGGTGAGTTTTTTTCAAGTGAAAAAACTCCAATATTTACATGTGGTGCAAAAGCTAATTTTCTTGCATCTTCAATTCCAATTTTTGAACTTATTGCGTGTTTAAAATTTTGAGATTTTATTAAAGCTAATTTGCCAAAAATCCATTTGGCTTTAGACATAATTTTATATCCAGGACCCATGGTTTGAGTAATAGCTAATTTTCCATTGTCACAACCTTTAAAATATAGTTCTATCGCAGTCCAATCTTGAACCCAAGCATCACAATCAATCCAAAGATATTTTTCATAATTTGGAAAATACTCTGGAAGAAAAGCTCTAGACACTTGACTTTTTAACCAATCTTTTCCACCCACTTTGTAACTAGGAACTTCAATATCCCACTCGGCTTTTTTTATTTCATCTACTTTTTCTGATAATTTTAATTTTTGTTCATCGGTTAAACCTGCATCTAATATACAAATAGATATCTGAGAACTTTCTTTAAAACTTCTAATAGAGTCTATTAATTCTTTTAAAAGATCAAAATAATTTGAGTCTGCTAATGAGACAATAACATTTTTATTCATTTAAAGTATATCTTCGTGATCATCATTATCATCAAATTGTGTCATAAATTTTTTGTTTATTTTGTAATAATGGGTAGTGCTTACTGGTATAAATAAAAGATATGCTAAACCAGATATTAAAATTGTATTGAAATTATAAATTAATAATAAACCGAAATAGAGAACTACAGTAAATAATAAAAAAATTGTCATACTTCTTGGAACAACTATTTTTTTTAATGAATAGGTAGGAATTTTGCTTATTAACAAGATTGATATAATAATGAAAATACTGGGTACAACTAAATCATAGTTTATTTTTATAAATTGAAGTTCACTAAAACTGAAAACTAAAGGCATTAAAACAAGAACTCCACCCGCAGGAGAAGGTACGCCTTCAAAAAAATTATCTTTCCATGACGATTCCCCCGAAGAAGTTATATTATATCTTGCTAATCTTAGTGCTACACAAACTACGTAAATTAAACAAATTAACCATCCAATTCTTCCAAGCTCATTTAATTTCCAGAAATACATTATAAACGCTGGCGCTACTCCAAAACTAATCACATCGGTTAATGAGTCTAATTCTTTTCCAACTTTAGAAGTTCCTTTAATCAATCTAGCTATACGCCCATCTAAACCATCAATAATTGCAGCAACTATAATTGCAATAATAGAAATTTCAAATCTACCATCAAATGCAAATTTTATTGAGCTCAACCCTATGCAAACACCAACTAAAGTAAAAATATTTGGTAATATTACACGAGTATTTTTGTTTGAAACTATTTTAAAATTTTTTTTTGGTTGTTCCATAAATTATTTTTTAGCTATAAGCGTTTCCCCCGCAATAGTTTTTTGGTTTACTTTAACTAATGGATCATAATTTTCAAAATATATATCAGCCCTACTACCAAATCTGATCATTCCAATTTTTGATCCTTGTTGCAATTCTTGATCTTTACTTACTTCTGAAACAATTCTTCTTGCAATTAATCCTGCAATTTGAACTACAATTATATCCTCTCCATTATTATTTTTTATTGTGTAATAATTTCTTTCGTTATATTCACTAGCTTTATCTAAAGATGCATTAAAAAATTTTCCTGGTTTATATAAAATTTCAGATACTTTTCCTGAACAAGGAGACCTATTAACGTGACAATCAAAGACATTCATAAAAATACTTATTTTTTTGAATTTTTTATTTTCTAAACCAAGTTCTTTTGGACCATTTGTTTCAATTACTTGCAATACTAAACCGTCTGCAGGGCTAACTAGATAACTATCATTTTGAATTGAAATTCTATCTGGATCTCTAAAAAAGTAATAGCACCAAATTGTTAAAACAAATCCTATAAATCCTAAAAATCCATTAACAAAGTATAAAATTATAGTTACTATTACGAAAATTGTTAAAAATTTGTAACCCTCTTCATGGACCTTTGGAAAAATTTTATCTATCATGATCGTATATTTGCTAATTTTAGGCTAATATGTATATAAGTTAATTAAATTCAACTATTAAGATACATCTAAATATGAGTAAAATTAAGGTAAAAAAACCAGTTGTCGAGTTAAATGGTGATGAAATGACTAGAGTTATATGGGAGTTTATTAAAAATAAATTAATACTTCCCTATCTTGATCTAGAAATTGATTATTACGACCTTGGAATAAAAAATCGAGATAAAACAAATGATCAAATAACTGTTGACTGCGCAAAAGCAATTAAAAAAAATGGCGTGGGTATTAAATGTGCAACAATTACTCCTGACGAAGCAAGAGTTAAAGAATTTAATTTAAAAAAAATGTGGAGATCTCCAAATGGCACTATAAGGAATATATTAGGTGGAACAGTTTTCAGGGAACCTATTTTATGTAAAAATATTCCTAAATTGGTTCCTAGTTGGACTAACCCTATTTGTATAGGAAGACATGCATTTGGTGATCAGTATAGAGCAACTGATTTCAAAGTTCCTGGAAAAGGTAAATTAGAAATAAAATGGACTTCAGAAGATGGATCTGAAAAAAAAGAGTATGAAGTATTTAATTTTCCAGGCCCAGGAATTGCTTTATCAATGTATAATTTAGACAAGTCTATTAAAGACTTTGCAAGAGCATGCATGAATTATGGTATAAATAGAAAATGGCCGGTTTATTTATCAACCAAAAATACAATTTTAAAAAAATATGATGGTAGGTTTAAAGATCTATTCCAAGAAATTTATGAAAAAGAATTTAAAGAAAAGTTTAAAGAAAGAAAAATAACTTATGAACACAGGCTTATTGATGACATGGTGGCTTGCGCAATGAAGTGGAATGGAAATTATATATGGGCATGTAAAAATTATGATGGAGACGTACAATCTGATACTATAGCACAAGGATTTGGCTCTTTAGGATTAATGACAAGTGTGCTAATGACCCCTGATGGCAATACTATAGAAGCTGAAGCAGCACATGGTACTGTTACGAGGCACTATAGACTACATCAACAAGGTAAAGAAACATCAACTAATCCTATAGCATCTATATTTGCATGGGCTAGAGGATTATATCATAGAGCAAAATTAGATAATAATGATGATCTAAAAAAATTCGTAAAAACTTTAGAAAAAGTTTGTGTTGAAACAGTTGAAAATGGTTCAATGACAAAAGATTTAGCTATACTTATTAGCTCTTCTACAAAATATTTAACAACTAATCAATTTTTGGATAAAATTGATGAAAATCTTAAAAAAAAGTTAAATTAAAGATTTTAATTTACCAAAAGATTCGTCGATCTTATCTTCTAATACACCACCTGCTTGTGCAAAATCCGGTCTTCCTCCACCTCCCTTCCCTCCAATGGTTTCAGAAGCTATTTTAGCAAATTCAACAGCGTTATATTTTTTAGTAAGTTTATCTGTAATTCCAACTGCTAATCCAATTTTATCATCTTTAGATGTAAATATAATTACTATTCCTTCTCCTATTTCTTGTTTTCCAGTATCAACTAATTTTCTTAAGTCTTTTGTAGGTAGACCAACAATTTTTTGAAATCTAATATTTATATTTTTAATTTTTTCATCTTTAATGATATTTTTTGATTTATCATTCAAAATATCTTTTATGGATAGTTGATCATATTGCTTATTAAGGTTTTTGATTAATTCTTTTTTATCATCATTATCTAATTTAGGTTTGCCTCCTAACTTAATAATTTGTTCAGAAAGATTTTTTATTATCTCTTCATTTTTTTGGATTGATAAATCAGATAATTTTTCTTTTTTCGTTAAAAAATCTTCTAATTGTTTATCTCTTAGAGCTTCAACTCTTCTTATCCCAGCCGCAATAGATGATTGGTTTACAATCTTAAATTTACCAATGTCCCCAGTATTTCTAACATGAGTTCCGCCACATAATTCCGTTGAAAAATAGTTGTTTTTTTCACTTCCCATTGAAAGAACTCTTACTTCATCTCCATATTTTTCACCAAATAAGGCTAGAGCACCATTATCTACGGCTTCTTTAGGTGTCATTAATCTTGTTTTTACATCAGATTTTGTTTCAACCATTTCATTTACAAATTTCTCAATTTTATCTATTTCGTCACCTGAAATTGGTTTCATATGACTAAAATCAAATCTTAATCTGTCAGGAGCAACTAAAGATCCCTTTTGAATTACATGTGTTCCCAAAACTCTTCTTAATGACTCATGTAGTAGATGGGTGGCAGAATGATAAGCTCTGATATTTTCTCTTCTCTCAACATCGATCTTCATTTCCACATTATCATTTAATTTGATTGATCCTTTTTCAACTTTTCCATAATGAACATAAAGATCTCCAAGTTTTTTTTGAACATCAGTAACTTTAAATTTAAAATCAGCAGTAACTATATCTCCTGTATCTCCTATTTGGCCACCTGACTCTCCATAAAAAGGGGTTTGATTTAAAATTATCATTGCTTCATCACCTTCATTTAAACTTTTTATTTCTTTACCATCTTTAATTAGAGATAAAATAATTCCTTCAGCTTGATTAGTTTCATATCCTAAAAATTCTGTAGGATTTAACTTATCTTTAATACTGAACCAAATATCATCAACTGCACTATCACCTGAACCCTTCCAATTTTTTTTTGCAAGCTCTCTACTTTTATCCATTAACAATTTAAACTTAGCATGATCAACGGTTAGAGATTTATTTTTTAAAATATCTTCAGTAAGATCTAAAGGGAAGCCATAAGTATCATAAAGTTTAAAAGCAACTTCACCAGGTAAAACTTTGTTAACTTTATTAATCTCATCATTCAAAATTTTCATACCTCTATCTAAAAGTACTAGAAATTTTTCTTCCTCCATTCTTAAAGTTTCTTTAATAAGTGACTCTGCTCTTTTAAGTTCAGGATAATTATCTGACATCTCACTCAATAAAGTTTTGAAAATATTAAAAAATATTGGTTCTTTTGCGCCTAGGAAGTGAGAATGTCTCATTCCTCTTCTCATTATCCTTCTTAAAACATATCCACGACCTTCGTTTGATGGTAAAACACCTTCAGCAATTAAAAATGAGCTGGCCCTTAAGTGATCAGCTATAACTCTAAAGCTTGATATATTTTTTTCATTAGGCCTTGTTTTTACAACTTCAGCTGTAGAATTAATTAGTTTTATGAAGTGATCTGTTTTGTAATTATCATGAGTACCTTGCAGTAAAGCTGCTATTCTTTCTAGCCCCATGCCAGTATCTACTGATGGTTTGGGAAGATTTATTCTTTTACTTTTTGAAACTTGTTCAAATTGCATAAAAACTAAGTTCCAAATCTCTATATATCTATCTCCGTCCTGATTTTTTGTGCCTGGCAATCCTCCTATTAAATGATCACCATGATCATAAAATATTTCAGAGCAAGGCCCACATGGTCCTGTTTCTCCCATAGACCAGAAATTATCTGCAGTTGAAATTTTAATTATTCTATCTTCACCAAAACCAGTAATTTTTTTCCAAATATTAAAGGCTTCATCATCTTCGTTAAATACAGTAAAATATAGTTTATTTTTATCTATCCCAAAATCTTTTGTTATTAAATTCCAAGCAAGTTCAATTCCTCTATCTTTAAAATAATCTCCAAAAGAAAAATTTCCTAACATTTCAAAAAATGTGTGATGTCTAGGAGTGTATCCTACATTTTCTAAATCATTGTGTTTTCCTCCTGCTCTTACACATTTTTGAGATGTGGTTGCTCTTTGGTAATCTCTTTTTTCTAAACCAGTAAATACATTTTTAAATTGTACCATTCCAGAATTAGCAAACATTAAAGTAGGATCATTGTTGGGAACTAAATTGCTAGACTCAACAATTCTATGATCATTTTTCTCAAAGTATTTAAGAAAAGAATTTCTTATTTCATTTAATGTTTTGCTGGCCATATTTTTAAAATACAGCTTTTTTGTTCGATGTCTAGATGACAGTAGGGAAAAAAGGCGCTTAAAACAAGCGCCTTTTTAGATAACTAAAAGTTAATTCTTTTTTGATGGTACTTCGTCTTCTTTCGATTCAGTTTTTTCTTTTTCCTGATCTATAGGATTTCCTTCAATTTTTTTTGAAATTACCCCAGCTTTTTCCCTTATAGCCATTTCTATTTCGGCTGCAGCTTTAGGATTTTGTTCTAAATAAAGTTTTGCATTCTCTCTACCCTGGCCAATTTTTTCACCTTTATATGCATACCAAGCACCTGATTTTTCTACAATCTCGGCCTTTGCACCTAAGTCAATTAATTCGCCAGATTTACTAATTCCCTTGCCATACATTAAATCAAATTCTACAACTTTAAATGGCGGTGATACTTTGTTTTTAACAACTTTTACTCTGGTTGTGTTTCCAATAATATTTTCTTTTTCCTTTATTGCCCCTGTTCTTCTTATATCCATTCTTACTGATGAATAGAATTTAAGGGAATTTCCTCCTGAGGTAGTCTCAGGACTTCCAAACATAACACCAATTTTCATTCTTATTTGATTAATAAAAATGACCATTGTATTTGTTCTAGAAACTGAGCCAGTTAATTTTCTTAGTGCCTGGCTCATTAATCTTGCTTGAAGACCAACATGATGATCACCCATATCTCCTTCAATTTCCGCTCTAGGAGTTAGCGCTGCAACAGAGTCTATTACAATAACTGACATTGATCCTGATTTGATCAAAGTATCTGTTATCTCTAATGCTTGTTCACCGGTATCTGGTTGGGAAATTAATAATTCTTCAGTGTTTACACCTAATTTTTTTGCATAAACTGGATCTAATGCATGCTCTGCATCAACAAATGCACAAATTCCTCCTGCTTTTTGAGCTTCAGCTACAACTTGTAATGCAAGTGTTGTTTTTCCAGATGATTCTGGTCCGTAAATTTCGATAATTCGCCCTTTTGGCAGTCCGCCAATTCCAAGCGCTAAATCTAAACTTAATGAGCCAGTTGAAACGGACTCTATGTCCATAGCTTTTTGCTGGCCAAGTTTCATTACAGATCCTTTTCCAAAAGTGTCTGTGATTTGACTTATTGCTGCGTCTAAAGCCTTATTTTTCTCTTTATTTTCCAATTCTTGATTTTTAGTAGATTTCACTACTTTTAAGTTATTTTTTGTCATTTTTGCCTCTTTTTTTTACTTTTTTTATCATTCGAATCATAATTTAAATGTACACATTTTGTTCTCTTTGGCAATAAAATTATAAAATTAGTTAAAAAAACCTAATATTTATTGAAGTTTTAAATAGTCGCTATTCAATAGTCCGATTGATTTTAAAAGATTGAACTGAGACAACAAATAGTTTCTTTCAGAATTAGCCAAAGAAATTTTGGCACTTAATAAAAGGGAATTAGATTGAATAACATCTAAAGTAGATCTTTGTCCGGCGCCACTTTCATACTCTCCTGTAATGCCCTCATTTGCTATTTCAGCAGCTTGAACTTGGGATTTAACAGATTCCAATAGACTTTTTGATGACTGTAAATTTGACCAAGCGCTCGCGATATTTGTCTTATTACTTTTAAGCACATTATCATAAAGCAATTTTTTTCTATTATTTAAATTTTTATTTTTTTTTACTTTTGCATAATTTTTTCCACCTGAATAAAATGGCCAAGAGACCGTTGCTTTTAAAATATCTTTCTGTCTTTCGTCATAAGTAGTGCTCAGATCTTCTGAGTAACTTTTTTCAAGAGATATACTTGCTGATGGTGATAGGTCTGATTTAGCAATTTGAACATCTTTTTCTGATTGCTCAAGTTCAATTTTTGAAATTGTAATATCAGGATTATTTTTTTTTGATAAATCTAAAGCTTCATTTAAATCATTAGGAATTTTTCCAGTAAAATTTATAGATTTTTCTAAACTTTCTACATCAGTTATTGGACCAATAACATTTTCATAGTTTAATCTGCTTGTAATAAAATTATTTTGAGACTCTATAAGTTTTGCTTTTGCTCCTAATAAAGATGATTCTGATTGGGCTAAATCAGATAAAGTTATATCTCCTTTATCAAGCCTAATTCTATCTGTTTCTACTTGTCTTTCCAAAAGATTAACATTGATTTGATTAATTATAACTTTCTCGTTTGCTAAAATTATACCTGAATAAACTTCAACTGCTTTATATAATATTTCTTGTTCTTTCTTTAATAATTTAGCTTCAGCTAAAAAAATTCCTGACTCATTTTTTTGGTAATCAGCTTTTCTACCAAAATCAATAATTTTTTGATCGATTTTTAGTGTAGTAGTTAAAGGGTCTACATCGCTGATGGATGCGTCTGAACCATCTCGATTAGTAAGTTTGTTTGTATCTTCAGAGCTTTTTGACCCAGTAATTGTAACGCTCGGAAGATAATTGCTTCTTGATATGTTTAGGTCTTCTTTTGCAACATCAATATTTTCTCTTTCAGCATTCAATTCTGTATTATTTTTAAAAGCTGATGTTAATGCTTCATAAAGTGAAATCGCGAATGCTTCACTAAATATTAAGCCATAAATCAATAAAGTTAATAAAATTCTTTTTATCATTTTTTATTATATTTAATAAATTTAATTTGATGATTACTATTTAAATTTAAAATAATCGAGGCATATTTTGGCACGTCTTTAAACATATTTTGAGTAATTCTTTGATATGTTTGCATAAAATTAACTATATCTTCTTTGTTCATTATTTTTAAATTTTTCTTATTTTTTGATTTTAACCATAATCTTTTTTCCTGTTTTATTCTCCATTTCTGAAGTAAATCAAATCTATTAGCTTTAAGATAAATTATTTCATTTAATTGTTTAAATAAATTTTTATAATTCGTTTTTAATTGAGTATTAACATACTTTCTCCATATTAAATTTGAATCTTTTACTTTTTCTAAGGAATTTATTGGTTTTTTGATTTTAGAATTTTTTTGAGCTTTTGCACCAACGCACCAACCTTCAAATATTATCACATCAGGTCTATAATTAATTTTATACCACGATTTT
>CACDDC010000007.1 GCA_902551455.1 uncultured Pelagibacteraceae bacterium
ATTTTTAAAACTTTGTCATCATGTTTTGTGGAGATATGATTAAATAGTGACTTTGCATTTCTTCTCATTATTTTTTGATACTCTGTAATTGGTTTCTTGTCATATTTTGATTTAAATTCTCCTTGACCTGACTTTGTAAAAGGCAAATCATATATTGCCTCTTCAACAGTTACATATTCTTTATTTATTTTATTAGGAAATAAGAATTCTGGATCAATACCTAAATTGTTTCCAATAAAAAAAGCTCTCTTTCTCAATTGAGGCACCCCATAATCAGCTGCAAGAAGGACTTTTACTTTGGTGTCATAACCAATCGATTTAAAGATTGATAAAATTTGGTTTTTTGTTTTGCCTTGATAAATGTTTAATATTCCTGGAACATTTTCCATTAAGAATATTTTAGGTTTTAAATCTTTAATAACTCTAACAAACTCTTTAAATAGTTTGTTCCTTTTATCATTTAGAAAAATACCGTTACCTCTTATCCGTTTTCCAGACATGCTAAAACCTTGGCAAGGAGGGCCTCCAACAATCACATCTACATTTGATTTATTAACTAACAAATCATTAGAATTAACTTTCGTTATATCTTCCTCAAATATTTTGGTTTTTTTGAAATTTTCCCTATAAGTTTGTGAAAGATTTTTATCAATCTCTACTGCTGAAATAACATCAAAGCCTGCATCTCTAAACCCTTGAGATAAGCCCCCAGCTCCAGAAAATAAATCAATAACTTTTAAAGAATCCATCCGTAGGTAGTTTTACTATTTTTGATAAGTTTTTTATATTTAAAATTTTTATTTAGAAGGTTTTCTACATCAATAATCTTATTATCTTGATCTCTATAAAGATTATTATTTACAATAAACGGTATAATTTTTTCGTATAGCTTATCAGGAGTAATAAAACCCTTGTTTTTTTTTATATTTTTTTGAATTTCTTTTTTTAAATGCTCAACAGGTGCAACACCATTCAATTTTTGTCTTTTGACTAAAGATTGTTTTTTAAAATTGTAAACAAAATCTCCCTTAAAGGTGTTTTTTCTATTTAATCCCTGTGTTCCAGAAGATACGGCTTGCTCTTGGTAGACAATATTTTCTAATCTAAACCCAATTTTTTGGAGATTAGAAATAACAATTTCCCAAATCTGTATATCTCTATTGTGAAAAGTTAATGATAGATGCTTGTTATCTTTTAGCACTCTGTGCATTTCTTTAAATACATTAATCAACCGCTTTGAATAATCATCATATTTTTTATTTCTATAAGGGTCATAAATAATTTCTTTATTGTATTTAACGCTATTTCTTAACCATGAATTCCAGAACATGCTCAAACCAAAATATGAGATACTTTGACCATATGGAGGATCTGTAAATATATAATCGATACTTTTAGATTTGATAAATGATAAATTTTCAGAAGATTTATTATAAATTTTAACCTGTTTATCATCAATTAAATTCATAGCCTCTTTCTTGCCTTCACAAAATTTTTTAAATCTTGTCTGGAATGTTATGAAAATATTTTTTTCAGTATGTATTTTTGGTACCCATAACTTGCTTACCACCCAACCGGACCTTCCTTGAACTTTTTTTTCATCACCAGGTATCATTCTTGAGACGCTTGATAGCATGGATGAAAAACATAGTTTTAAATTATCTCTAATTTTTTGATTTGAAATTTTTCCAATATCTTTATTAATATTACCTAATATGATTAATGCTCTTTCTGTAAAAAGCATATTCATATGAGTTTTATCACTTCTTTTTACATATTTAAGTATTTTTTCTTTTGGATAATAAAAGTTATTTTTTTCTTTATTAAAGATTAGGGAAATTGTACTTAGTAATTTTGTATCTAACTCATCTGCTTTTTTAATCAAAATACCGCATTTTTTACAACGAATTTTTATTGAGTAAAATTTTTTTTCTTTCCAAACAGAGTTTTCAATTATTGCATTAGATTTACATTTTTTACACTTGCTAAAATAAAAACTTTCGTATTTTTTTTTATTCTTATTAAATATTCTGGTAAAATTTTTTTCTAAGAAATCTAAATCAATTTTGTTAATGGTATTATTAACAATGAAAGTTGAAATGGGATTTAAATCCACACCAATTGCTTTTCTTTGCATCTTAGAACATTCAATTGGAACAACGCCACTGCCCATAAATGGATCTAGAACAAGATCATTTTTCTTGGTGTAGCTCTTAATATACTCATTAACTACATTATGAGCTTTTCTTCCCCAGTACCTATGTAATAGATAATGTTTTGAGTGAGAACTGGCTTTAATATTTTTGTTTATTTTTTTCAATTTTATTCCAAAAAAGGTTTCGGATTATATAGCATTTCCTCATACTCTCCCCTCTCACCATTTTCAAGTGGGAAAGGCACCTTATCTTCTTCAAGTTTTTTCTCAAAATTAGATGTAATGTTTTTAATTCTATCAATATATTTTTCATTGATTCGAATATAACCTTCATCGTGATTATAAATTAGAGAAGGTATGTATTTAAAAACCTGATAAAATCTGTCGTCAAGTTTTGGTTTGTTGTTGGTTAAATCATCCAAATATCTTATTATATATGGAGATTCAGTTTCGTTCCTTAATAACAAAATATGATCAACTATATCTTTATATTCATTATAGTTTCTAGAGATAAAAACAAAAAACTTATATTCCAAATATGATATCTCAAATTTTTTGGTTTTTTCACCAATTGTTAAAAGAACTTTATACAAAGTTATTATTAAAAAGTTTTTAAAATTTTTATTAAACGACTCAGACTCTGGATTTCTAATGTCTGTATCTTTGGCTATTCTATTCCAATAGCAAATTTTTTCAAATTGAGACTCAATTAAATCTACATATTTATTTATCTCATCAAAGTTATTGGTTCTTTTACAAATTTCATCAAAAACTTTTGTTGGGGCGTTCTTTTTATCTTTATCTAATAATCCTAAATATCTAGACAAAATCATCGTTCTAGTGCCAGATGTATCATCTGAAATATTTTCTAATTTCTTTTCAAAATCTTTCACATTTATCTCAGGATTATCTTTATAAATTTTACACCCTTTAAGATTGGTTATTATATCTTTTTTTTGCTGACCTATTTTTGAATACATATTTGATTTTGCCTGTCTTACCAAATATTCTCCCCATTTTTTCCAATTCTGTGGAATCCTTTCGACATCAATTTTTGGAGAATAAAGAGCCTCTTCTTGTCTAAAGATATCAATAACCTCTCTTTCAAAGATTATTTCATTTCCATTATTATCATAGTAAAAAAGATCTTTTTCAGGTAACTCGACTGTGCCTGTGACACCTTCAAATACACCAAGTGCATTACGTTGATTTTGACCAACAAAATCCATAACTCTTAATTTAAATTTATTATCAGAAAGTCTTAACCCTCTACCAAATTGTTGGATCGCAATTGTTGATGAATTTGTTGGTCTTAGTAATAATAAACAGTCAATTTTTTCAATATCAATTCCCTCATTAAATATGTCAACAACACAAGCAATATTAATTTTACCGTCAATAAAATCTTGAGTATTTTTTTTTCTTTGCTCTCTACTAAGAAAAAATTCACTAGTTGTATTTGTATTGCTATGTATTACAGCTGCATTAAGGTTTTGATTATTTAAAGCTGCTGCAAATCTATGTGAATGTTCTATATTGACACAAAATGCGAGAGTTTTTTTTGGTAAAGGATCTTTTAATAATCTAAATTTTTCGATAATCAAATTATCTCTTTCTTCGATAACTAAAAGTTGATTAAGATCCTCCTCATAATACTTTCTATTGTTCCATCTAATATTGCTATAATCAACATTATCTTTATGTCTAAACCATTGATATGGAACCAAATAACCTTTTGCGATGGCCTCCTCTGTTCTTACCTCATGAACCAAATTTCCATCATAAATTTCATTTATTATATCAAAATCATCTGCTCTCTCAGGTGTAGCAGTCAAACCTAATAGAAATTTAGGTTTAAAATGATTTAATACACTTGAATAAGTAATATTTTCATCTGAAGAATGATGCGTCTCATCAATAATAATATAATCAAAATGACTTTTATCGAACTTCTCTAAATTTTCTGGTCTATATAAAGTTTGAATTGATGCAAAAATGATATCTGATTTAGTATCTTTTTCCTCAGCATTAAAAAACCCAGATGTTTTTTCAGGCCATACATTTTTAAAAGACGTTTGTGATTTTTTTAAAATTTCATCTCTATGTACAACAAAAAGTGTTTTTCCATTAAAATTCTTAGCATCAAAAGCTGATAAATAAGTTTTACCAAGTCCAGTAGCATAACATACAAGGCCTTTCTTTTTTCCTTTTTTTCTAATTTCTTTTAATCTTTCTAATGTTATTTTTTGAACTTCATTTGGCTGCGGTTTTCCTGAGATAAAAGTTTTAGAGTTTACGTTAAACTCTGGCTCAGCCACAAAAAAACGTAATAATGTATCCCTACCTCTAATCTTATTTTCTATAATATCGAAAAGTGGGATGGTTCTATAATTACCTTTAAAATACTCGTTGATAGAATTTTTTTTAAGCTGATCATGCGAATAATCTTCAGCAGAAATTTGATGATGTGTGGGATCATCTACTTCTATAGCGTACTTTCCATTGTCTCCATGTAAAACAAAGTCAATTCGTCTTTTATTTCCCTCTGCATCTGTAAAATTAAACTCATTCTCTAATCGATCTAAACCTCTTTCTCCCCATGTTGGATAAAATAGCTCTGTAATAAATGAGTAGTTACCAAATGTTTTAACTTTTTTAGACTCTGGTCTTCTGCAGTGAGGATATTTTATAAAGTAGTCTTCTAATTTCATTTTTTGTATAATGTACTTTTAGATTACTATTATATTATCTCTCCATGCTCTAGTCTTGCTCTAGTTTGAGCAAGTTAATTAAGCTTTATTTTCTAATCTTAATTGAAAACTAAATAAAAGTTATGTGTATTTATAAAATTTTTGGACTACCTTAGACTACTATGGACTGACTTTAACTTCTATCCCTCGTCTTTTAAGTCCTTTGTGTCTACCAATTTCACCACGAGGGCATTATTTGAGTTGTGTTTACTTACTTTTTTTAACATAAAAAATCAATTTTTTTATTTATCACAACTACACTAGAACTACACTAGTTAAATTTATTAAAGAATTAATATTTATTAAATATGTTATATTAAAGTAAATTTATAATGAGCAATATACTAAAGATAAAATGTCCAGATTGTGGGAATATATTTGATGCTGGAAGTGCATTTAATGACCATGTAGAAAAAACTAGGAAAGAAGAAAAAAAAAAGCAGAGCGCACTGCTCAATTAAATGCTGAAAAAAAATTCAAATCAGACAATGAAAAACTTGAGAAAGAAAATTTAAAATTAAAAAAAGATAAAGAAAAAGATGAGGAAAAAATTAGAAAAGAAGAACGAGAAAAAGCATCAAAAGATGCAGAGGAAAAATTCAGTAAAATAAATGAAAAAACGACTAAAGAAAATCAAATTAACAATAAGAGATTATTAGATAGACTTGCAAAATCTGAACAAAATAATAGAGAACTAAAAAAAATAATTAAACAAAAATCACCAGAAGTTCAAGGCGAAGTTCAAGAAGAATTAATAGAGGATTTTCTTCGAAGAAAATTTCCATCTGACTCAGTTACACCTATTAAGAAAGGTGAGAAAGGTGGTGACTGTATAATGACACTTCATAACAAAAAGAATGATGAAATCGGTCAAATATATTTCGAGAGTAAAGATAGAGAAAAAGTATTTCAAGAAAAATGGGTTGATAAGTTATTAAAAGATATGCAAGAAAGAAATATTAGTTACGGAATTTTAGTTTCAGTTTCAAAACCAAAAGATTTAAAGAAAGATGATGGTTATGTTACAAGACATAATTGCATCATAATAATAGAGATGAATTATAGACTTATACATTCTGTTGTAAGTTTTGTTAAAGATAGTCTCGAAACACAGTCACAAAACTCAAAAGATTTTGATGGTACAGCAGAAATGAAAAGACTCTGGGAATTAATCAGAAGTGATCAATTCAAACAGGGTTTGAGGGTTTTGTACCTTAAAATGTTAAAAATTGAAAAAAATATAGAAAAACAAAAAAAATTCTTTGAAAAAAATATTGCAGATCAAGAATTAAGTCTTTTGGAGATGAACCAGGAACTTAAAAATGTTGTTCTGTCATTTAGATCAAAAGTTGGTACAATTTTACCAGATAATTTACTTGATAAACCTGAAGATAAATAAAAATTCAATTCCAATAAATTATCTGAATATTAAAAAAGATATAAAAATTATGAACTATTTATAATCTTAGGTAACATAAAAATATCTACAACAGTATTACCTTCTATATCCCAAACCTTAAATTCATATCTGTAAAAATCATCGGTTTTTTCTAATAATTTGTTGATTAAATTAAATGCTTTTAAAGTATGAGATAAGGATTCATCACCAGCATCGTTGAATTTTATTCTAATAAAGTTGTTTTTATTCATTTATTTTTTTTTATGGATATGCCAATAATTTATAAACTAAATTTCTTTTTTTAACCAAGTTTCTGGTGTTAGTTCATTTTTAATTTCTAAATTAATATGATAATCAAATGGTCTTATACCACGCTTTTTTATATAATTATAAGTTTGTTGTATTCCTTCTTTTAATGAGGTCTCTGTTTTATAATTTAAAAGTTTTCTAGCTTTATCCGCAGAACACGTTGCATGCTTTACTTCTAGTGGTCTATCTTTTTTATAAATAGGTTCTAAATTGCTTTTGGTTATGTTTGAACACATTTCAAATACTTCATTAATAGTAACAAATTCTTCGTCAGGACCGATATTAATTATTTGTTTGTTTAGACTTTGATCATCTTTCATTGGTATAAGGCAGCTTAAACAATCATCTATATAAGAAAAACATCTTTTTTGATTACCATCTCCATAAATTATAGGAGATTTATTTTGCATAATTCTGTTTAACATGATTGATACTACATTTCTAAATGGATCATCATATTTTTGCCTAGGACCGATAATATTATGAGGTACTGCTATAACCCACTCTATTTTATTTAAGTTACACAAACTTATTAAAATTTTTTCTGCAGCTACTTTTGAAATTCCGTATGGGTCTACAGGAGCTGGTTCCATATCTTCAGTAAAAGGTGTTTTTTGCGAACCATATCTAGCCATGGATGAACAAAATATAATTCTTTTTACTTTATTTGAAATAGCGGCTGAAAAAACAGTAACAGAGGCTTGTAAATTATTTTTTGTAATTTCTTGAGGAGAAAAAACAGACAGTCCTTCGTGAGCAGCGGCGGCACAATGGTATATTACATCTACACCATTCATAATATTATTCATTTTATTAAAATCACAGCAATCAGAATTGTGAAATTCTATATCTTTTGGAATATTATCCTCATAACCAGAGGACATATTATCAACTCCAATAATTTCATAATTTAAATTATATAATTTTTCTGCTAAATGAGATCCTAAAAAACCAGCGACGCCAGTTATAAGGATTTTTATTTTTTTCATTCGTGACTTATTTATATTTTTTTGTGAAAAATAAAACTAAAATAAACAAAATTATTTAAAATCAAACCATTCATTATATTTTTCTTTATTTTCTTGTATATATTGAGGTAATTTTTCTATTGGAAAAATGTTCAAATTGAACTCACTTTCATATTTAGATTTTTTAGTATCTGCTAAATGATCATGATCTATTTTTCTATTTTTAATTAACTCTGTTATTTTTGCAACATTTTTACCTGATGCCCTATACTCATCATGATGTTCTGCATCGAGTTCTTTTGAATGTATATCTTCGGGTGTTTGAAGTCTCGTAAAATGCCAACCACCTTCTTTTACTATTTCTAAACTAATTTGTTTATCAAATTCAAAAATTGTATCTAATCTGTAAAAAGGATATTTTTTTGGTTTTATTTGTCTAAGATTTTCAAAAGATTTAAGATATTTTTTTTTACAACCTTTAGTTCCATACCAATTGACTCTATTCAAACAGAGATTTAATTTATAATAAAAAAGTTTTTGTTCAAATAATACATATTTTTTATTGAACATTTGAAAGTTAAATTTATTTAAATTTGGTATTTCGTCGTTATCACTATACAAAATAAAATCTTCATCTTCAGCATCATTTATTCCATCCAAAAGTTTATTTCTCTGATAGGAAATTCTTTTTATAGCATTAAATCTATAATTTTCTGGCAATTCTTTTCTATGAGTTGTTTTTTCAAATAATAATCCATCTGGTTCATCATCAGAAACTATATATATAATTTTTTCTTTAAACTCTTTAAATCTATTAATGTTGAAATTCAATTTTTTTTCCCTTCCACTATGAGAAAATTTAGATTCACATATTATAAATTTATCTACAAATTTTGATAAAATATTTAACCTCATATCAAGTATTAAATCTTCATCATGATATAATGTGCAATCGTAAATCTTCATGAAATATGTTTATAATAAATATTTTTTATTTACCAATTAATTTTATAATTTATAGTGTAGAAGGAAATTCTTTTTTTTAAGTGTTTTAATTCCAAATCACAATTTTTATACCCTTCTATTATCGTATGTAAATAAGATGAACTAGGTTTTTTTTTTACAAAATCATTTTGAATATATACCAAAACTTTTTTTTTATTCCATTTTATATACTCTTTTTGATAATAAGTGGGAACACCCTCATATAAATCTAATATTTTTTCATTCTTAATTGTAATATTCCAAATTGCTCCAGGAACTTTTGAGTTTTTATTTTTTTCTATATTTGCATGACCAAATATACTTTTAGGGTTGTGGTTACTAAATATAAGTTTGTATCCATGTAGATTGTATTTGGTAATAAATTTTGCGCCGGGACATCTTTCTTCTAGCATTTGTCTCCTATTTAAATTACTTCCGTAAGCAAAATATAACATTAATCTCTTTCGATTATTTCTATATTTTTTTCTTTAACAAATTTAATTATTTGTAAATTACAATTTTCAATTTTAGTTTTATCATTACTTCTTAAAACAATCGATACACCTAGTTTTCCAGCTCTGAAAAAAGGATAGCTTCCAATTTCTACTTCTTTATTATTATGTTGTACTTTTGCTAATGATTTAGCAATTTCACTTTCAACTGTTCTTAAGTTTATCGTATGAGTTAAAATTGGAATACCTCCAGTAAGTTTGTGGTCGATTCCTCCTAACATAGATTTTAAAATTGATGGAACTCCTGGAAGACAAAAAACATTTTTAATTTGAAATCCCGGTGCTCCACTGGTTGGATTAAGAATTAATTTGGCTGTTATTGGCATCCATGCCATTTTTTGTCTGCCTTCACTAAACTCTCCAGATTTATAATATTTTCTTAAAATACTCATTGCTTCCTTATGAGGCCCATATTTTATATTGAATGCTTTTGATATGGATGAAGCTGTAATATCATCGTGAGTTGGTCCTATGCCACCTGTTGTAAAAACATAGTTATATTTTTTTCTTAATTCGTTAACTGTGTTTATAATATTTTTTTCAATGTCTGGTATTACTCTTACTTCTAATACTTTAATACCCAAAGAATTTAACCATAACGAAAGTGTTCCAGTATTAGTATCTTGTGTTCTACCAGATAGTATTTCGTTACCAATTATAATTATTCCAGAATTTATTTCTTTTTTATTTTTCATTTACAAATATAAATAAAATATAATGAAATTTACCAACACTTTAATTAAAGGCAAGCTAATCAAAAGATATAAAAGATTTTTTGTAGATATAAAAGTGAATAATTCATTGGTAATAGCACATTGTCCAAATACTGGGTCTATGAAGGGAATGTTGAAAAAAAATAATAATGTTTGGGTATCAAAAAACAATGATCCAAAAAGAAAATTAAAATTCACATTAGAGATGATAGAGGTAAATAAAAAGTTAATTGGAGTGAATACCCATAGAGCTAATAGGATTGTAGAACACGGTCTAAATAATAAACTTATTAAAGAATTTCGCAGTATCAAAGAAATTAAATCTGAGTTTAAATACTCGACAGATACAAGATTTGATTTTTTATGTGATAAAAATATTATCGAGGTTAAAAATGTTACTTTAAGAAGAACTAATGATTTTGCTGAATTTCCTGATGCAATTACATCAAGAGGATCAAAACACTTAAAAAAATTAATAGATTCAATTAAAAAAGGTTATCAACCTTACGTCTTATTTTTAACTCAAATTCAAGATATAAATAAATTTAAAATAGCAAAAGATATTGATAATAATTATTATGAAAATTATCTTTTAGCAAAAAAAGCTGGTGTTAATTTTCTAGCATACAGGTGTATTTTGAGTAAAAAAGAAATTAAAATTGAAAAGAGAATTGAAATAATTGATGAATGATAATTATTCTGAAAAATTTGAAAAGATGAGAGTCGCAGGAAAATTAGCTTCTCAAACATTAGACATGATCACAGATTTCATTAGACCGGGGATTTCAACAAATAAAATAGATCAAATATGTTATGAGTATATTAAAGATAATGGAGGTTACTCAGCACCATTATATTATAGAGGTTATACAAAATCTTTATGTACATCATTAAATCATGTAGTTTGTCATGGTATTCCTTCAGATAGAATTTTAGATGAGGGTGATTTTTTAAATATAGATGTTACTACAATTGTAAATAATTATCATGGCGATACTAGCAGAATGTATACAGTTGGAAAAATTCCTGTAAAAGCTGAAAATTTAATTGATGCAACATATAACTCAATGATGAACGCAATTAAAATTTTGAGACCGGGAATAAAATTAGGCGATATTGGTTATACCATACAGTCTTATGTGGAGAGAAAAGGTTTTTCAGTTGTAAGAGATTTTTGTGGACATGGTATAAGTAGTGTGTTTCATGAACAACCAAATATTCTTCATTATGGTAAAAAAGACAATGGATTAGAGTTAAAACCTGGAATGACTTTTACCATTGAGCCAATGATTAATTCAGGAAAATATGATGTGAAAGTTTTAAATGACGGATGGACTGCGGTTACTAAAGATAAGTCTTTCTCAGCGCAATTTGAACATACGCTTGGAATTACAGAAAATGGTTATGAAATTTTCACAGAATCTGCTAAAGGTTATAGAAAGCCTCCGTATAATTAATGATATCTCGATATTCTAGAAAAGAACTTTTAAATATTTGGTCCAAAGAAAATAAATACAAAATTTGGTTAAATATTGAAATTGCTGCAGCTGAGGCAATGGAAAAATATAAAATTATTCCAAAAGGTGTAGCGTCTTTAGTTAGAAAAAGGGGGAAAATTAAGGTTAATAGAATTCACCAAATAGAGTCAAAAGTTAAACACGATGTAATTGCTTTTTTAACATCCTTAACGGAACAAGCAGGTTTAAAAGCTAGGTATTTGCATCAAGGAATGACTTCATCAGATATTTTAGATACAAGCTTTAACATTCAATTAGTTCAATCTGGCAAAATATTAATTAATGATATTGATAAAATTCTATCTATTTTAAAAAAAAATGCAAAAAAATATAAAATGACTCCCTGCGTAGGAAGAAGTCATGGAATACATGCTGAACCAATTACATTTGGTTTAAAACTAGCTTCTTTTTATGAAGAATTTAAACGTAATAAAAAAAGGTTAATTAAGGCGATCGATGAAATTTCTACTTGTGCAATTTCAGGTGCGGTTGGAACATTTGCAAATATTGACCCAAGAGTTGAGGTATATGTTTCTAAGAGATTGAAATTAAAACCTGAGCCAATATCTACTCAAATTATACCTAGAGACAGACATGCTTATTATTTTTCTATTTTAGGAATTATAGCTGGATCGATTGAACGAATTTCAATAGAAATAAGAAATTTACAAAGATCAGAAATATATGAACTTCAAGAATACTTTTCAAAAGAACAAAAAGGTTCTTCGGCAATGCCACATAAAAAAAATCCAATCTTAAGTGAAAATTTAACAGGTTTATCAAGGATGGTAAGGAGTTATGTGGTGCCAGCTTTAGAAAATATTGCTCTATGGCACGAACGAGATATTTCTCATTCAAGCGTTGAAAGAAATATAGGTCCTGATGCAAATATCACATTAGATTTTGCTCTATCAAGATTAGCAAGTATTTTAGATAATATGATTATATATCCAAACAATATGCAAAAAAACTTGAATTTAACCAAAGGTATTATTTTTTCACAAGAGCTAATGATTGAGCTTACTAAATCTGGGATTTCAAGGGAAAAGTCTTATCGGATTATCCAAAAACATGCTTTATCTAGTTTTAAGAGAAATGTAAATTTAATAGATCTAGTAAAAAAGGATAAGTTAATATCTAGCAAACTTTCTGAAAAAAAAATTGATAAAATTTTTAATTATTCTAAACATTTTAAAAATATTGACTATATCTTTAAGAGAGTTTTTAATTAATGAAAAAAGGTAAAAAACTATACGAAGGTAAAGCAAAAATAATTTATGCTTCACCAGAAAAAAATTCAGTTATACAGCACTTCAAAGATGATGCTACAGCTTATAACAATCAAAAAAAAGCAACTATCGAAGGAAAGGGAATTTTAAATAATAGAATTTCTGAACATATATTATCTTCTCTATCTGAGATTGGAATTAAGAATCACTTAATTAAAAGATTAAACATGAGAGAACAACTTGTTGAATTTTTAGATATTATACCTATTGAATTTGTAATTAGAAATATAGCAACCGGCTCATTAACTAAAAGAGTTGGTATAGAAGAAGGAACTATTTTAGACTTTCCTTTAATAGAATACTGCCTAAAAGATGATAAGCTTGGAGATCCTATAATTTCTCAAGAACATATATTAAATTTTAAATGGTTAAAGAAAATTGAAATAGATCTAATTAATGAACAATGTCTAAGAATTAACGATTTTCTTCAGGGAATGTTTAAAGGCATCGGTATTAAATTGGTTGATTTCAAAGTAGAATTTGGAAAAACTAAATCAGATGAAAAAATAATATTAGCAGATGAAATAAGTCCTGATACCTGTAGATTGTGGGATAGCAAAACTGATAAAAAGTTAGATAAAGATAGATTTAGAAATGACTTGGGAGAAATAATTGAAGGTTATCAAGAAGTGGCTAGAAGGCTAGGAATTCTTCATGAACAATCGAATATAAGACCAATTAAATTTTCCAAACCAACGGCAGTTAAAATCAAAAAAAATAAATGAAAATAAAAGCAATAGTTACTCTAAAAGAAGGAGTGCTTGACCCTCAAGGTAAGGCTATCCAGCAAACACTAAGTAGTATGAGTTTTTCTGAGGTAAAAAAAGTTAGGCAAGGTAAATATTTTGATATTGAAGTTAACATAGAAGATGAAAAAAAAGCAAAAGCTAAAGTTGAGGAAATGTGCGAGAAACTATTGGCCAATCTAGTAATAGAAGATTATAAAATTTTATAAAATTAATGAAATCATCTGTAATAATTTTTCCAGGATCTAATTGTGATAGAGACATGGATGTAGCTTTAAAAAAATTTGGTTTTAAAAATCAAATGGTTTGGCACAACGAACCTGAAATACCTAAAAGTGATTTAATAGTTTTGCCTGGAGGTTTTTCTTATGGAGACTATCTAAGATGTGGGAGCATAGCTGGAAAATCAAAAATAATAAATTCATTAATTGATTTTGTTAAATCAGGACGTTTGGTTCTAGGAATTTGCAATGGATTTCAAATTTTAACTGAGACTGGATTGCTACCTGGAGTTCTTCAAAGAAATAAAAATTTAGAGTTTATATGTAAAAATGTTTTTATAAAAATAAACAATAATTCAAATAGTTTTTTTAATAATATTAAAAAAAATGTTTTAAAACTTCATATTGCTCATAATGAAGGCAATTATTTTTGCTCTAATGATGAATTAAAAACTATTGAAGACAATAATCAAATAGCAATAACATATTGTAATTCTGAAGGTCTATCGAATGAAGAAAATAATCCTAATGGAGCAATTAAAAATATAGCTGGAGTATTAAATAAAGAAAAAAATGTTCTAGGAATGATGCCTCATCCTGAAAGAATGATTGATAAATATCTTTCAGGAGATGATGGTTCAATTTTTTTTGAAAATATACTTGGAAATTTTAAATAATGGTAGTAAATGAAAAAATTGCTATAGAGCACGGATTAAAAAAAGAAGAATTTGAAAAAATATGTAATCTTTTAAAGAGAAATCCTAATATTACTGAACTTGCTATTTTTTCAGCTATGTGGAATGAACATTGCTCATATAAATCTTCAAAAGTTCATTTGAAAACACTTAATTCTAAAAGTAAAAAAGTTATTCAAGGGCCTGGGGAAAACGCCGGTGTTGTTGATATAGGAGATGATGATGCTATCGTATTTAAAATAGAAAGTCATAATCATCCATCTTTCATTGAACCTTATCAGGGAGCGGCTACAGGTGTAGGTGGAATTATGAGAGATATATTTACAATGGGAGCTAGACCTATTGCAAACTTAAATTCATTACATTTTGGATCTCCCCAGCATAAAAAAACTAAAAATTTATTAAGAGGTGTTGTTCAAGGAATTGGTGGTTATAGTAATTGTATTGGTGTACCGACTATTGCCGGTCAAACATGTTTTGATGAAAGCTACAATGGAAACATACTAGTTAATGCTATGACTATCGGTTTGGTAAATAAAAATAAAATATTTTATTCAAAAGCTGTAGGAATAAATAAACCAGTAATTTATGTTGGGTCTAAAACAGGAAGAGATGGAATTCATGGTGCTAGCATGGCTTCAGCTATTTTTGATGAAAAAATAGAGGAAAAAAAACCTACAGTTCAAGTTGGAGATCCATTTACAGAAAAATTACTATTAGAAGCCTGTTTAGAGCTAATGGTTGGTAAATCAATTATTGCAATTCAAGATATGGGCGCTGCAGGTCTGACTTCTTCAAGTGTAGAAATGGCATCCAAAGGAAAATTGGGTATTGAATTAAATTTAAATAAAGTTCCATGTAGAGAAGAAAATATGTCACCATATGAAATAATGCTATCTGAAAGTCAAGAAAGAATGTTGATTATTTTAGAAAATGGTAAAGAGAAAGAGGCAAAAAAAATTTTTGATAAATGGAATTTAGATTTTGAAATAATTGGAAAAACTAATGATAGTAAAAAAATTGAAATTTATTTTAACAATGAAAAAACTGTAGATATACCTATTGATTTTCTTTCAGAAAGCGCCCCACAATATGATCGTAAATGGAAAAAAACGAAGCTTCCTCAAAAAATTAAATTTAAAAAGGATGAATTTAAATCATTAAAAATAAATGATTGTCTTAAAAAAATTTTATCTAGCCCAAATATTTGTGAGAAAAGATGGATCTGGGAACAGTATGATCACACTATAATGGGTGATACAATCCAAAAACCTGGTGGAGATGCGGGAGTTGTTAGAGTGCATGGTAGTAAAAAAGCAATAGCTGCTTCGGTAGACTCTTCTGCGAACTATTGTTACTCACATCCATTAACTGGTGGAAAACAAGTTGTTTGTGAAAGTTGGAGAAATTTAATATCAGTAGGATCAGAACCTATAGCAATAACTAATTGCCTAAATTTTGGTAATCCAGAAAAAGAAAAAAATATGGGTGAATTTGTCGAATGTTTAGAGGGAATTAATGATGCAAGCAAATATTTAGAATTTCCGATAGTTTCTGGAAACGTATCATTTTATAATGAAACTAAAGATAAAGGCATTAAACCAACACCAACAATTGGTGGCATAGGCCTAATTAAAGAATACGAAAAAATGATAACAATGGATATAAAAAAAATAAATAACCATGTTATTGTTTTAGGTAAAACTGATGGACATTTAGATCAAAGCATCTTTGCTAAAGAAATATTGGGAGAAAAAAAAGGTCCTCCTCCAGAAGTAAATTTATTTAATGAAAAAAATATAGGCCAGACGTTGCTAAAACTCCATAAAAATAACTTTATTGAGTCTGCTCATGATGTTTCTTTGGGTGGGATTATCGTAGCAATATCTAAAATGTGTATTAAAGGCAACAAAGGTATTAAAATTGGTAAGTTAAAAAACTTAATGAATAAATTTGAATTTTTTTTTGGAGAGGATCAAGCCAGATATATTATTGAGGTAAAAGAAGAAAATTTAGATAAAGTGCAAGATATTTTAAATCAAAACTCTGTACATTATGATAAATTGGGAATTATTATGAAAAATTATATAGAAATTGAAAATGAGCCAAAACTGTCAATTGACGAACTTAAAAACTATAATAATAATTGGATTAAAAACTATATGGTAAACTAATGGCAATGAATTTAGAAGAAATTAAAAAAATGATAAAAGAAGCATTGCCAGATGCTCTGGTAGATATTCAAGATTTAGCTGGTGATGGCAATCATTATTCAGCAACAATTTCTTCATCAAAGTTTAAAGGTATAAGTAAAATTGAGCAACACAAATTAGTTTACAATTCTCTTAAAGGAAAAATGGGAAATGAGCTACATGCTTTAGCAATTAAAACAAAGGAAAGAAATGGATAACAATATTAAAGAAAAAATTTCCAACGAAATAAAAAATAATGAAGTTTGTTTGTTTATGAAAGGAACACCAGAAGCTCCTCAATGCGGTTTTTCTATGGCTGTTTCGAATATACTAAAACTCATGGATGTAAAGTTTAAAGGAATAAATGTTTTAGAAGACCAAAGCATAAGACAAGGTATTAAAGAGTTTAGTGATTGGCCTACTATTCCTCAGCTATATATTAAAAATGAGTTTGTAGGAGGTTGTGATATAATAAAAGAGATGTTTGAAAATGGAGAACTAGCTAAAATACTTGAGGAAAAATCTATTAACTTTAAAAAATCATCGTAAAATACTTCTCAACTTTTTTGAAATAAATTTCTTAAACAAATTTAAAATCGATATTTTACTTGGTTTTTGACTATCCTCATTAGTAAAAGTAAAATCAATATTATCTTCCCAATAAAGTTCAATAACTAAACTACTTCTAAACAAGTTTCTAAATTTTTGAGAACTTGAAACTGTTAAAATTGGTTCAAATATTTGAATTTTTTTTTTTATATTTAAATTTTGTTTGTCATCATCAAATTCTAAATGCCACAAATGATCTTTTTTATTCTCAAAAACTAAATTATCTTCAAGAGTTGTGGGCACTTCAATATATCCCTTTGATGAGATTCTTTGTAATTCTTTAATAAAATGTTCTGGCTCTTTAGTATGTTCTAATACGTGAGAAGCAATCACAAAATCAAATTCTTTGTCGTTGAAAGGTAAATTATTTGTTTCCAGTTTAATAAATTTTTTATCTGGGTATTGATTTTGTAAATCAATTACATCGCATAATGTATTAGCATTTTCATTTGCTGTATATCCACAACCAATATCTAACACTTTCCAATTTTTATTTTCTTTTAATAATTTGTTAATAAATTTTAGTGAGGATCTTTTTATCAATTATGCTTATCTTGAATAATATTCGATTACTAAATTTGGTTCCATAGTGACTGGATAAGGTACTTCTTCAAATTTTGGAATTCTTACAAATTTTACTTTTTTATTTTTTTCATCTAACTGAAGATATTCAGGTACTTCTCTCTCTTTATTTGCTAATGCTATATCAACAATGGCTAATTGTTTTGATTTATCTCTTATTTCAATCATATCCTCTTCTTTTGCTTGGTAACTAGATATATTAACTTTTTTTCCATTAACTTTAACATGTCCATGATTAATTAATTGTCTTGAAGAAAAAATTGTATTTGAAAGTTTAGATCGATAAATAATTGCATCTAATCTTCTTTCTAATAATCCTATTAAGTTTTCTGCAGTATCTCCCCTTTTCATTATTGCCTTTTTGTAAATATTTCTAAATTGTCTCTCATTCATATTCCCATAATAAGATTTTAATTTTTGTTTAGCCTGTAATTGAATACCATAATCTGAAGGTTTATCAGCTTTTGTCTTGCCATGTTGTCCTGGGGGATATGCTCTTGTATTAAATGGACTTTTGGGTCTGCCCCATAAATTTACACGAAGTCTTCTATCAACTTTATGCTTTGAGTTTAATCTTTTTGTCATTTAATAAAGGGCTTTATAAACTTACTCATATTTTTGTCAATCAACCTTTTTTTTACTTAAGCTAGCGAATACACTTGATAATATGCGAGTTTCTTTTTGTGATAAATCCATTTTATAAAATATGCTTCTTAAGTTTTCTAACATTTTAGGTTTTTTTTCTTTTGGTTTAAAGAAATTGATTTCCTCTAAATGTTTAACACATAAATTAATCATAGACTGAATATTTTTCTTGGTTGCTGGTTTAATTTTCTTTGATTTAGAATATTTTGATTTTTTCATATTTAATAATTGAAAAGTGGCTTGAGCTACAATTATTAAACTATGGGATAAATTTAATGATTGAAATTGAGAATTACTTGGTATCTGTAAAAGATAATTCGAAAAACTTATTTCGTTATTTGACAAACCTGATGCTTCAGGACCAAATAAAAAAGCAATTTTTTTGCTAAAATCTATTTTGTTTAATTCATTTAATTTTATATGTTTGATATTTTTATTCCTAAATCTAGAAGTGGTTGAAATTAGACAATCTATATTTTTGATCGCAGGCTCTATGCTCTCATAAATCCTACTTTTTTTTATAATATCTTGAGCACCTACAGAAGTAGCTATTATTTTATCATTTGGATAAATAGGTTTGGGATTAATTACAACCAATTTTGAAAAATTAAAATTTTTCATAGCTCTAGCGCATGCACCAATATTTTCTGATAATTGAGGTTTGTTTAGAATAAAAGAAATATTATTAAACATTAAAGACTTGCGGGCGCTTTATCTTTAAACAATTTATAGTCCAAACTATCAATAAGAGCTTTAAATGAAGCATCAATAATGTTTGCAGATACACCAATTGTAAACCAGTTCTTTCCTTTTGAATCCGTGCTTTCAATAGAAACTCTTGTTACTGCTTCGGTTCCAGTGTTAAGAATTCGTACTTTATAATCTACCAATTTTAAATCTTTTAAATATTGTGAATATTTGGCTAGTTTATCTACATTATTTCTAATTGCATTATCCAAAGCATGAACGGGACCATTACCCTCACCTTCACAAAGAATTAATTTTTTATCAACTTCCAATTTAGCTTTAGCTGAAGAAATAATTTCTCCTGAACTATTTTTTTTTACACTAACATCATATTCTTTTATTGAAATATATCTTGGAATTTCACCCATTATTCTTCTTGCTAATAATTCAAAAGAAGCATCAGCTCCGTCATAACTATACCCAATAAATTCTCTATCTTTAACTTCTTCTAAAAGTTTTTTTATTTTTGGATCATCTTGTTTAAAATATACACCTATAGATTTTAATCTAGATACGATATTTGATTTTCCAGATTGATCTGAAACAACAATATTTCTTACATTTCCTACGGTTTCAGGATTTATATGTTCATATGTTTTAGGATCCTTTTGGACTGCTGAAACATGCAACCCACCTTTGTGTGAAAATGCAGCGGCTCCAACGTAAGGTAAATGTTGATTTGGTTTTCTATTTAATATTTCATCAAGTAATCTCGAGCATTGTGTTAATTTATTAATATTTTCTTTATTAATATTTATTTCAAAATTCTTGTAGTAAGTTTCTTTTAAATGTAATGTTGGAATTATTGACATTAAATTTGCATTTCCACATCTTTCTCCCAATCCATTAATTGTTCCTTGTATTTGTCTAACCCCAGATAAAACAGCCGCTAAAGAATTTGCTACAGCATTTCCAGTATCATTATGAGCATGAATACCTAGATTTTTTTCTGGAATAGATTTGACTACTTCTCCTACAATTTCAGAAACTTCATGGGGCAATGTTCCACCATTTGTGTCACAAAGCACAATCCATCTAGCACCATTATCGTAAGCTGATTTTATGCATGAAAGCGCATATTCTTTATTATTTTTAAAACCATCAAAAAAATGCTCTGCATCAAACATGAATTCTTTTTTTTCTTTTACAAATAGTTTTGCACTTTCTGATATATTTTCTAAATTTTCTTCGTTTGATATACCTAAAGCTACATCCACATGAAAATCCCAAGATTTTCCAACTAAACATACAGCTAGAGTATTGCTATTTAATATAGAAGAAAGCCCAGGATCATTATCAGCACTTCTTCCAGATCTTTTAGTCATGCCAAAAGCAGTTAGTATTGAATTGTTTAATTTAATTTTTTTTTGAAAAAACTCTGTATCAGTAGGGTTGGCACCTGGCCAACCTCCTTCTATATAATCCACACCTAAATCATCTAAGGCTTTAGCTATTTTTAATTTATCGTCTATTGAAAAATCTACACCCTGGGTCTGAGCTCCATCTCTTAGCGTAGTATCAAATATATGTATTTTTTCTTTGCTCATTTAAATTTCCACTGGGTTTTATCATCTTTATCTTCAATTAAAACTCCTTTATCTAATAATTCATTTCTGATTTTATCAGCTTTTTTATAATCTTTGTTATTCCTAGCAGTATTTCTTTCATTAATTTTTTTTTTAATTTCTTCTACAGAGATTTTTGATTTACTTTGTTTAAATTTATCCCACAAAGTTCTGCTTTCAGTTAACAAGCCAATAAAATTACACGCGGAAACAAACATTTCTTTGTCTTTCACTGATCCTTTTTGAGATTTTTCAAATAGTTTATGAAGATTGGCAATATAACCTGGGGTATTTAAATCATCATACAATGGAAGAAGATATTCTTCAGGTATTAAAACTGATTTTTCAATATTTGTATAACTTTCATACCACTTGCTTATAGTTTTTTCACATTCAGATAAAAGTTTTTCATTCCAATCTAATGGTTGTTTATAATGAGCGCTAACTAAGGCTAGTCTTAAAACTTGTCCACTTACTTTTTTTTTAAAATCACTAATTTTTAAAATGTTTCCTTGTGATTTTGACATTTTTTCATTTGATACAGTTATAAAACCATTGTGAACCCAATAGTTTGCAAAAATTTCATTTTGATTGGCACATCTTGATTGTGCTATTTCATTTTCATGATGAGGAAAAATTAAATCCATTCCTCCTCCATGAATATCAAACTTATCTCCTAAAAATTTTTTAGACATAGCTGAGCATTCAAGATGCCAACCTGGTCTTCCTTTACCCCATGGAGATTCCCAAGATGGTTCTTTTTCTTTTGAAGGCTTCCACAATACAAAATCAGCAGGATTCTTTTTATCTTCAGATATCTCTACTCTTACTCCTGAAATTAATTCATCTAAATTTTTATTTGATAATTTTCCATAATCTTTAAATTTATTTACTTCAAAATAAACATGATTGTTAGTTTCGTAAGCAAAATTATTTTCAATAAGTTTTTTAATCATTTCAATCATTAATAAAATATTTTCAGTAGCTTTTGGTTCGTGCGTTGGAATTTCACAATTTAAATATTTGCAATCCTCATGAAAAATATTTGTAATTTTTTTTGTAAGATCGTTTATCGAAATTTTTTTTTCTAAGGAAGCTTCAATAATTTTATCATCAATATCTGTTATATTTCTAATATATGTAACTTTATTTTCACCAAATTTACATTTCAAAATTTTGTACAAAATATCAAAAACAACTAGAGGTCTTGCGTTACCTATATGTGGGTGATCATAAACGGTTGGTCCACAAACATACATTCCAATATTTTTTTCATTTATTGGAATAAATCTTTCTTTTTTATTACCTAAGCTATTTGATAAAAATATATCTTTTTTCATTATTCTAGAAATATACTGTAATTTTAGTTTTGTGAATCTAATTGATTACTTGGGAATCTTACATACTGGAATTGGTTCCATTTTATGTAAGTTGGTTTTTCTAATTTTGTTATATTTTTCTCTGTTTTTAGAATCTTCATTATTCATTGCTTCTTCTAATTCCTTATAACTTAAGCCAAGTTGTCCTTCATCTGTTCTTCCATCATCCCAAAGTCCATCAGTAGGAGCGGCTTCTATAATTTCATTTAAAATTTTTAATTCTTTTCCCATTTCCCATACTTCAGATTTATTACAGTCTGCTATCGGTGAGATATCTACCCCACCATCACCATATTTTGTGTAAAAACCTACTCCAAAATCTTCTACTTTATTTCCAGTACCAACTACAATACCTTTATTTGCGGCTGCAACTTGGTATAAGGTTGTCATTCTAAGTCTAGCTCTTGAATTTGCCATACCATGATCATTATCAAATTTATTTAATGTAGATTCAAAAGTAGTAAATAAATTATCTAATTCAATAGTATAACCTTCTACGTTTTTAAAATTTCTTTTAAGCCATTCTTGATGTTTTAAACTTAAATCATGTTGAGAACTTCTTTGTTTAATTGGCATTGTTAATACAATTGTTCTCAATCCTGTCATAGCACTTAAAGTGCTGGAAACTGAGGAGTCTATTCCACCAGAAATTCCAATTACCAAAGTTTCTGCTTTGATTGGCATAGAATTAACATAATTTAAGATCCAATCTTTAATAAATGTAACTTTTTTACTTACTTCCATAGTCTATATATATGTTAAAGAATCTGTTTTATAAATGTGTTAAGATACCGCTCTAATACCACTTTTTGCGTTATTAGAATTTTTTTTAATCTCATCAGATATTAAAAATGCGAGCTCAATTGCTTGATTTGCATTTAACCTTGGATCACAATGTGTTCGATATCTACTAGACAAATCCTGATCTGAAATTTTTTGTGTACCACCTGTGCATTCTGTAACATTTTGGCCTGTCATTTCTATATGGAGCCCCCCAGCATACGATCCTTCACTTTGATGAATAGCAAAAACTTTTTTAACTTCATTTAATACGTTGTTGAAAGGTCTTGTTTTGAAACCTGTGGCTGACTTAATCGTATTTCCATGCATGGGATCACATGACCATACAACATTAAGACCTTCTTTTTTAATACCTCTAATTAATTTTGGTAAAAATTTTTCCACTTTATCATGTCCAAATCTTGAGATTAATGTAATCTTACCTTTTTCATTTTTAGGATTAATTACATTTATAATTTTTGCTATTTCATCAGGTTTTGATGTTGGTCCACATTTAATCCCTATAGGATTTTCAATCCCTCTACAAAACTCAACATGGCCTCCATCTAATTGTCTTGTTCTATCGCCAATCCAAACAAAATGTGCAGAGGTATCGTGATATTCGCCAGTAGTAGAATCTATTCTTGTCATACATTCTTCAAACGGTAATAACAAAGCTTCATGTGATGTCCAAAAATTTACAGTTTTTAATCTTCTGTTAAATTCTGAATTAATTCCGCAAGCATCCATAAATGCTAATGCATCAGCTATTTTATCTTCCAATTCTTTAAATTTTTTAGCTTGCGGACTTTTTTTTATATAACCTAAATTCCACAAATGAACTTTTTTTAAATCAGCAAATCCTCCATGACAAAAAGCTCTTATTAAATTTAATGTAGATGCTGCCTGAGAATAAGCTTTGAACAGTCTTTTTGGATCAGGTTTTCTTGCTTTGTTTGTAAACTCTATGCCATTAATATTATCACCAAGATAACTTGGTAGTTCAATATCACCTTTTTTTTCTGTAGGTGCGCTTCTTGGTTTAGAAAATTGTCCTGCTATTCTTCCTAATTTAACCACTGGTAATGATGCAGAATATGTTAACACTAGTGACATTTGCAGCATAACTTTAAAATAATCTCTAATATTATCAGGATTAAATTCGGCAAAACTTTCTGCACAGTCACCTCCTTGTAATAAGAAAGCTTTTCCATCAACAACTTCTGCAAGTTGTTGTTTTAAATGTCTTGTTTCTCCAGCAAAAACTAAAGGGGGGAAATCTTTTATTTTTCCTAGAACCATATTAAGTTCTTTTTCATCCTCATATGTAGGGATGTGTTTAACAGGATAATTTCTCCAACTATTTGTTTTCCATTTTTTCATATTCAACCTAAGAGTGTTCTAGCAGAGTTTATTAATTATTCAACAGTGACAGATTTTGCTAAATTTCTTGGCTTATCAATGTCATAACCTTTTTTTAAGGCAGAATAGTAAGCTAATTTTTGTAGTGGAACTGTAATCAAAAAAGGTAAAAGATCATCTGAGATGTTTTCTACTTCAATCTTCTCCCAAATGTTTTCTGAATAAATTTCATCTTTACTTTTATTTGTAATTAATAAAACTTTAGCACCTCTTGCTATAACTTCTTGCATATTAGAAATTGTTTTTTTATAATATTGATCTCTTGGTGCCAATACTACAACTGGCATACCTTCTTCTATTAAAGCAAGAGGTCCATGTTTCATTTCTCCTGCTGGATATCCTTCCGCATGAACATAAGCTAACTCTTTTAATTTAAGTGCGCCTTCTAAAGCTATAGGAAAGGAATATCCTCGTCCTAAAAACATTGATCCTTTAATATCTACAAAAGAACTACAAATTGTCTCAATTCTGCTTTCTGTTTCTAATGATTTTTTAAGCATTTTTGATAAATCAAAAAGAGATTTTATTTTTGTAAAATATACTTTTTTATTTATATCATTTCTCATCTTTCCAATTTTTAAGCATAAAATATATAAAACCAACATTTGTCCTAAAAAAGCTTTGGTTGATGCTACACCAATCTCCGGCCCACAATGGATTGGAAGTACAAATTTAGACTCTCTTGCTATAGAACTTTCAACAACATTTACGACACTACAAGTTTTCATTTTATTTTTATTGCATAGATCTAAGGCTGCAAATGTATCTGCGGTTTCACCTGATTGGGAAACAAAAACGTATAGTGTTTCTTTATTAAACCTATTATTTCGATATCTAAATTCTGATGCAATATCTACACTTATGTTTATTGAGGTTAGTTGTTCAAACCAATATTTTGCCATAAGACATGAGTGATATGCTGTTCCACAACCAATCAAAGTTATTGAAGAAATTTCACTCGATTTCCAAGGAAAATTAAAAATATTTATGGAACTATTAATTTTATCTATATACTCATTAATACAATTTTTTATTGTTGTTGGTTGTTCTTCAATTTCTTTTGCCATGTAGTGTTTATAATCACCTTTATCATAAGTTTGCTCATTTGAAGACAATTCCAAAATCTTTTTGTTAATCTTAAGACCTTTCACATCAAAAAATTCTACTCCATCTTTTTTAATTACACAAAATTCACCATCATTCAGATATGAAATTTTATTTGTCATAGATTTTAAAGCATAAGAGTCTGATCCAAGATAATTTTCGTTTGGACCATAACCAACAGCAAGCGGTGACCCTCTTCTAGCTCCAACAATTAAATCTGGTTCGTCTTTGAAGATTATACCTAAAGCAAAACTTCCATGAAGTTTTTTTAATATTTTTAAAATAGTTTTTTTTAAGTCATCTTTTTTTAAATATTCTGTAATTAAATGAACTATAACCTCTGTATCAGTTTGAGATTTAAATTTATGGCCTTTTTTAATTAGATATTTTTTTAATATAGTCGAGTTTTCAATTATTCCATTGTGTACAACTGAAACTTTTTCAGAGGAATGAGGATGAGCATTTATAGTACTTGGAATTCCATGAGTAGCCCATCTAACGTGACCAATACCAACATTTCCTTGCAGTTTGTTTTTTGCCAAATTTTTTTCTAATGCATTCACTCTTCCTTCACATTTAACTTCATTTATAAATCCATTATTTAGAGTTGCTATACCTGCAGAGTCATAACCTCTATATTCTAATTTTCTTAAAGAATTAATTATTGATGAAGTAACTTGTTTATTGCTTGTAATTCCAACTATACCACACATTATTTTTTTCTTTTATAATTTTTAATTTCTATTTGAGAAGTCCTTGTAATAGCGAGAGATTTTTTACTTACATCTTTTGTTATTACAGATCCTGCGCCAATAATACTTTTTTCATTTATTTTAACAGGAGCTACTAAAGAAGAGTTTGACCCTATGAATGATCCATCTTTAATTATTGTTTTATTTTTCTTAATACCATCATAATTACAAGTTATTGTACCAGCACCAATATTTACTCTTTTTCCAATTTGAGAATCTCCAACATAAGATAAATGATTTATTTTAGAATTTTTATCAATAGTGCTTTTTTTAATTTCAACAAAGTTTCCAACTTTTGATCCAGATTTTAAAATTGTTCCCGGTCTAAGTCTTGCGTAAGGACCAACTGTTACATTGTTTTCTATTTTTGTATTTTCTAAATGGGAAAAAGAATAAATTACTACATTGTTATGAATTTTCACTTTTTTTCCAATAACAACATAAGGTTCGATTAATACATTTTTTCCAATTATTGTATCGTTTGAAAAAAAAACTGTATTAGGAGCAACCATTTTTACTCCCTGTTTTACAAATTTTTTTCTTAATTTATCTTGTAAATTTATTTGTTTCATTTAATAAGATTCCTTATAGTTTAGTGTACATGTTCTTTAATTCACAAATTATTTCTTAATAATACTTTTTAATATGACTCAAAAACTAACAATAATATTTGATCTCGATGGAACTTTGGCTGATACAGCACCTGATCTCTTAAGAGCACACAATCATGTAATGAGAAAGTTTGGTTATAATACAAAAAATATTGAAGAAATTAAAAATTATGTAGGGCAAGGAGCTGCAGTAATGATTGGAAAATCAATTTGGAGTTCTGCAAAAAAAGAATTGTCAAAAATTACAGATCAAAAAGTTAAAGATGAAATGATAAAAGAATTTTTAGAATATTATGGGAAAAATACTGTTGTTGATAGTAAACTAATTAAAGGGGTTTATGATTTTTTAAAATGGGCTAAAACCCAAAATATTTCAATGGCTGTTTGTACTAATAAGCAAGAACACTTAGCTGTAGATTTTTTAAAAAAAATAAAAATTTATGATTTTTTTGAATATGTTGCTGGCAGAAATACTTTTGATTATTGTAAACCTGATCCAAGACATATAACGAGTATAATTGAAATAATGAATGGTGATCTAAAAAAAAGCTTAATGATTGGTGATAGTGAAAATGATAGTGAAGCAGCAAAATCTGCAGGAATTCCAATGATTCTCCTAGAAGATGGATATACAGAAAAAAAAGTGGAACAACTGCATCATGATTATTTAATAAAAGACTTTGTAGGCTTGGAAAAAATAATATCAAAATATTTAAATGATTGATCTAAATATTTTAATAGCTTTAATAAGTTTTTATTTTGTTATGTATGTAACTCCTGGACCAAATAATGCAATGGTTTTAACTTCTGGTCTTAAATTTGGATTTACAAAAACTATTCCGCATATGTCTGGAATTACCATTGGTCATATCATACAACTAATTTTAGTTTGTTTTGGACTTGGAAAAATTTTTCAAATTTTCCCTCAAATACAAAATGTTCTCAAAATTCTCTGTTCTTTATATTTATTATATCTTGGTTATAAGATTTTAGGTTCGTTTAGTAAAATTAAAGAAGATGACTCACGTCCATTAAAATTTCACGAAGCAGCATTATTTCAAATAGTAAATCCAAAGGCTTGGACGATATCTAGCATGGCAGCCTCAGGTTTTTTACCAAAAGATGGAAATTTGATTATTTCAATATTTTATATTGCAACTGTTGCATTAATTGTTTGTCCTTTATCAATATCACCTTGGGCAGCTTTTGGGTCTGCTATTAGAAATTTAGTGAAGAATAATAAAATAAAAGCTTTAATTGAGTATTTTTTAGCTTTTTTACTTTTAATTACTGCCATTTTGATTGTAATACAAAAATAAATTATAGTTATATAAAAGAATAATTTAAGGAGTTTTTTTGATTTTACATAAAATAAGAGTTTATCCTTCAAAAAAATATTTGCCAAAACAAAAGCAATTAGCTTGGAAGATAGCTGAAATGGCTAGTGATAATGCAAAATTAAATAAAAAATCTGTAGAGATGGTTATTAATAGAATTATAGATAATGCTTCAGTAGCTATAGCATCACTAAATCGAAAACCAGTAATTTCATCAAGAGAAATGGCATTAGGTCATCCAAAAAAAAATGGTGCTGCTTTATTTGGAGTAAATTCAAAATTAAGATTTGATTGTGAATGGGCTGCTTGGTCTAATGGTACAGCGGTAAGAGAATTAGACTTTCATGACACTTTTTTAGCAGCTGACTATAGCCATCCAGGAGACAATATTCCTGCTCTTTTAGCTGTAGCACAACAAAAAAGAAAAAGTGGTTTAGATTTGTTAAGAGGTATAATTACCGCTTATGAAGCACAAGTGAATTTGGTGAAAGGCATATGTCTTCATAAGCATAAAATAGACCATATTGCTCATTTAGGCCCAAGCGTAGCCGCAGGAATTGGATCAATGTTAAAATTAAAAACTGAAACTATTTTCCAAGGTATCCAACAAGCATTACATACTACAATTTCAACAAGACAATCAAGAAAAGGTGAAATTTCAAGCTGGAAGGCTTATGCTCCTGCTCACGCAAGTAAACTTGCGATCGAAGCTATCGATCGAGCTATGAGAGGTGAAGGAGCGCCAAGTCCTATCTACGAAGGAGAGGATAGTGTTATAGCAAGAATACTTGATGGAAAAAAAGCTTTATATACAGTTCCACTTCCTAAAAAAAATGAAGAAAAAAAAGCAATTTTGGAAACTTATACAAAAGAATATTCTGCTGAATATCAAGCCCAAGCTTTAATTGATATTGCAATTAAATTAAAAAAAAAAATTAACAAATTAAATCAAATTAAAAAGATAGATATTTATACTAGTCATCACACTCATTATGTAATTGGAACTGGGGCAAACGATCCACAAAAAATGGATCCAAATGCAAGTAGAGAGACTCTTGACCATTCAATTATGTACATTTTTGCTGTCGCACTTGAAGATGGTGCTTGGCACCATGTAAAATCTTATACTAAATCCCGAGCAAATAAAAAAAGTACTATCAAAATTTGGAAATCTATAAAAACTCATGAAGATAAAAAATGGACTAAGAAATATCATGATCCAAATCCGAAAAAAAAATGCTTTGGAGCAAAAGTAACAGTGCTATTAAAAAGTGGAAAAAAGATTACAGAAAGTTTAGAACGAGCAGATGCACATCCATATGGATTAAGGCCTTTTAACAGAAAAAATTATATAAATAAGTTTCTGATACTTACTAAAAATTTAATATCAAAAAAAGAGAGCAAAAAATTTTTAAATAATGTCCAAAAATTAAAGAAACTTAAAGCGGGTCAATTGTATAAGTTAAATATAGAAATAAAAAAATCTAATTTAAAAAAAAATAACAAAAAAGGAATTTTTTAATGCATTTTATTAAAAAAAATTCAAAAGAAAAAAGATTAGATTTAGCAAAAAGATTAAAAAAAAACAAAATATTAAGAGTGCCTGGTGCTTATAACCCTCTCACTGCAAAACTTATAGAAAGAATTGGCTATGATGCAGTTTATGTATCTGGCGGGGTAATGTCTAACGATTTAGGATATCCAGATATAGGTTTAACAAAATTAAAAGATGTAAGTTACAGATCAAATCAAATTGCTAGAGTTACAAATCTTCCTACAATAGTAGATATAGATACTGGTTTTAAATCTTGCAAAAAAACAATTAATACCTTTGAAAAAGCTGGTGTTGCAGCCGTACATATTGAAGATCAGATATGCCAAAAAAGATGTGGTCACCTCGACAACAAAGAATTAATTTCTACAAAAGAAATGGTAAAAAAAATAAAAGAATGTGTCAAAGCAAGAAAAGATAAAAACTTTAAAATAATTGCTAGATCAGATGCTAGAAATGTTGAAGGTTTAGATAAAATGATCGATAGATGTAAATCTTATATAGATGCAGGGGCAGAAATTATTTTTCCAGAAGCTTTAAAAGATAAAAAAGAATTTGCTACTGTAAGAAAAAAACTCAATTCTTATTTATTAGCCAATATGACTGAATTTGGAAAATCAAAATTATTAAATTTTAATGAATTGGAAAATTTAGGATATAATATAGTAATTTATCCGGTTACTACTCAAAGATTAGCTATGAAAAATGTTGAAAATGGATTGCGTGCTATTTTTCAGGATGGACATCAAAATAATATTATAGATAAAATGCAAACTAGAAAAGAATTATACGAGCTAGTGGATTATGAAAAATATAATTCACTTGATGAAAAAATATATAACTTTAGTACTGATGGACACGAATAATGAGTGATGAAGTAAAAAAAGGATTGCTAGGAATAGTTGTTGATGAAACTACCATATCTCAAGTAATGCCAGACATAAATTCTCTTACTTATAGAGGTTATGCTGTTCAAGATCTTTGTGAAAAATGTAACTTTGAGGAAGTTGCTTATTTAGTTCTTAATGGTGAACTTCCAAATAAAAATCAGCTTAAAAAATTTAAAAATCAAATAGAAAAAAACAGAAATATATCAATTAACTTAAGAGAAATTGTTAAACATATGCCTAAAAAATCTCATCCAATGGATGTAGCGAGAACTATTGTTAGTGTTTTAGGATTAGAAGACAAGGAAACTAATGATAATTCACCTAAAGCGAATATGAGGAAAGTAATAAGAATATTTGCTAAAACCCCTACAGCAATAGCAGCTTTTTTTAGAGCTAGAAAAAGTAAAAAAATTATACCACCAAAAAAAAATTTATCATTTGCTGAAAATTTCTTTTATATGTGCTTTGGAAAAGTGCCTAACAAGGATATTGTTAAGGCTTTTGATGTATCTTTAATACTTTATGCTGAACACAGTTTTAATGTATCAACTTTTACAGCAAGGACTATTACAAGTAGTTTATCAGATATTCATGGAGCAATAACAGGTGCAATAGCAAGTTTAAAAGGACCATTGCATGGAGGTGCCAATGAAGAGGTTATGCATATGATGAATAAGATAAAAAAACCAGATAATGCTTTGAAATGGATCAATAATGCACTTAAAAAAAAAGAAGTTGTTATGGGTTTTGGACACAGAGTTTATAAAAAAGGAGACTCTAGAGTTCCTACAATGGAAAAATATTTTAAAAAGGTATCAAAAATAAATGGAGATAAAAAGTTTATTAAAATTTATGATATAGTTAAATCTGTCATGATAGAAAGAAAAAATATTCATCCTAATGTTGATTATCCAACTGGTCCTACTTACCATTTGATGGGCTTTGATACTGATTTCTTCACTCCGATCTTTGTTATATCTAGAATAACTGGTTGGTCAGCACATATAATAGAACAGCATGCTGCGAATAAATTGATTAGACCTTTATCTAAATACAGTGGTCCTGATCATCGTAAAGTTATGTTGCTTAATCAAAGATAAATTTTATCAAGTAAAAGCTTCAGTCCAAGTTCCTTTGGTGGATGCTTTAGAATATTCAGTTGCTCTGCCTTCAAAGAAATTCATATGCTCTACAGCATTTAGCATTGTATCTAACCAAGTAAGAGGATTTTTATCTATTTTGTAAATTGGTTCTAATCCTAGCTGGATCAACCTTCTGTTTCCAATCCATCTTATATAATCTTTAATTTCTTGGGGAGTTAATCCTTCTATCGGTCCTTGTTGAAATGCTAAATCTATAAAAGCATCTTCATGAGATATAATTGTTCTACATGATTCATAAATTTCTTTTTTCAATTGTGGAGTCCATATTTCAGGTTGTTCCTTAATAAAACTTTTAAAAAGTCTGATCATAGAATTGCAATGAAGTGTTTCGTCTCTAACAGACCAAGTTACTATTTGGCCCATTCCTTTCATTTTATTATGTCTTGGGAAATTTAATAAAATCGCAAAACTTGCAAACAATTGAAGACCTTCAGTAAAAGCACTAAAAACTGCAATTGTTTTTGCAATGTCATGATGAGACTTAACATCAAAGCCTTGCATATAGTCGTACTTATCTTTCATTTCTTTATATTTTAAAAAAGCTGAGTATTCTGTCTCTGGCATTCCTATTGTATCTAATAAGTGTGAGTACGCAGCTATGTGAACAGTTTCCATTGCAGCAAAAGCTGACATCATCATTAATACCTCTGTTGGTTTAAATACATTCATGTAATGTCTTATATAACAGTTGCTTACCTCAACATCTGCTTGAGTAAAAAATCTAAATATTTGTGTTAGAAGGTTTTTCTCTTCTGGTTTAAGGTTTTTTTGCCAATCTCTTACATCGTCACCTAAAGGTACTTCTTCTGGCAGCCAATGTATTCTTTGTTGAGTTAACCAAGCATCATAACACCAAGGATATCTAAATGGTTTATAAACAGGATTTTCCACTAACAAACCCATCTCTTTTGCTTTTGGTTGAATTATTTGATTTTTTTTAATTTTCTCTACTGACATGATAAACACTCCTCATAATCACTTTCATTTGATTGATTTTCATCAGATTTATAAACGTTTTTAGTTACATCTGTTGAAGATCCACTATTAATATTTTCAGCTCTTTGAATTGATTTAGATCTACAATAGTAAAGGCTCTTTAGTCCCTTTTTCCACGCTTGAAAATGGATTTGATGTAAATCTTTTTTATGAATGTCAGCTGGAATAAAAATATTTATTGATTGAGCCTGTGAAATATGAGGTGTTCTATCTGCACCTAAATCAACTATCCATCTTTGATCCAATTCAAAGGCTGTTTTAAATACATCTTTTTCTTCTTGTGTTAAAAAATCGAGATGGGACACAGAGCCTTGATTGGTGGTAATACTTGACCATGTAGCATCATCATTTTTTCCATATTTTTCTAAAATTTTTGCTAAATATTTATTTTGAACATTAAAAGAACCCGATAATGTTTTGTGAGTGAAGCTATTTGCAGCTATAGGTTCCACACCAGGAGAAGTCCCACCACAAATGATGGAAATAGATGCTGTTGGCGCAATTGCAGTTTTATTTGAAAATCTTTCTTTAATTCCATAATCTGCCGCATCAGGACATGCTCCTCTTTCTTCTGCTAAATCTTTTGAAGCTTTATCGACTTGATTCTGAATACTTGCAAATATTTTTTTATTCCAAACTTTGCTCATTACAGACTCGAAAGGTATCATTTTTTTTTGAAAGTATGAATGAAGACCCATCACACCAAGACCAACACTTCTTTCTCTTAAAGCTGAATATGTTGCATCGCTAAAAGAATCTGGAGCTTTTTCAATAAAGTCTGTAAGTACATTATCTAAAAATCTCATCACATCACTAACAAAATTTTTGTCATCTTTCCATTCATCATATTTTTCTAAATTCAATGAAGACAAACAACAAACAGCAGTTCTATCTTGTCCATCTTTATCTATTCCTGTTGGTAAAGTTATTTCGCTACATAGATTAGATGTTTTAACCGTTAAACCTGCAAGCTTATGATGTTGAGGAATCATTCTATTTACAGTGTCTATAAATATAATATATGGTTCACCTGTTTCTATTCTTGCAGTTAAAAGTCTAATCCATAAATTTCTTGCAGAAACAGTTGACTGAACAGTTCCATCTTTAGGACTTTTTAAAGCCCATTGTTCATCTGTCTCTACAGCTCTCATAAAAGAGTCTGATACTAAAACTCCATGATGTAAATTTAAAGATTTTCTATTAGGATCTCCGCCTGTTGGTCTTCTCATTTCAATAAATTCTTCTATCTCTGGGTGATCTATTGGTAGATAACAAGCAGCTGATCCTCTTCTTAATGAACCTTGGCTGATTGCCATTGTCAAAGAATCCATAACTTTAATAAATGGAATTATACCTGAAGTCTTTCCTACTCTTCCAATTTTTTCACCGATAGATCTTAAATTTCCCCAGTAACTTCCTATACCCCCTCCTTTTGCTGCAAGCCAAACATTTTCACTCCATAAATCTAATATCCCATCTAAACTATCTCCTGCTTCGTTTAAAAAACATGATATTGGTAAACCTCTTTTTGTTCCTCCGTTTGAAAGTACTGGGGTTGCAGGCATGAACCATAGATTGCTTATATAATTATATAATCTTTGTGCATGCAAATTATTATCTGCATAGTGACTAGCAACTCTTGCAAATAAATCTTGGAAAGATTCATTAAATCCTAAATATCTGTCTAAAAGTGTTGCTTTTCCAAATTCTGTAAGATTATTATCTTTTGATCTATCTATTTTAATTGTTATGCCTTTTGAGTTTTGAAATAGTTCGGTTTCATTACTTAATGAAAATAAATCTGGTCTCTTTTCTTTTTCTTGATTATTGATCTTTGGTGAAAATTCAGAAACAGCTTTCTTTATTGCCTGAGATAGTACTTTATTCATTTAACTTCCTTATTTTTTCGTAAAACAACTAGATGTTGTATGTAGACTTCTGTAATATACTAAATAATATAGAAATCAATAGAACATATATAGAACAAATAAAATAATTATCAATAAAAAAATTGAAAAAATTGTACATATATCTACATGCAAAATTCCATAAAAATTGATCCTCTGGGTTTTCGAGAATATGACGCAAGATGGTTATATCCCAAGAACATAAATGCCGAAGGAATTAAATCAGTAGGAAAAGGATTTGGAACTCAAATAATTAAAAAAAATAAAAAACCAAGAGTAACAGTTGGACACGATTATAGATCTTATAGTGAAGAAGTAAAAAAAAATTTCATAGAAGGATTAATTTCAACTGGTTGCAATGTCGAAGATTTAGGTCTTTGTTTATCACCTACAATATATTTTTCTCAGTTTGAATTAGATACCGATGCAGTAGCTATGATAACCGCCAGTCATAATGAAAATGGTTGGACTGGAATAAAAATGGGCATTGAAAAAGGATTAACGCATTGTAGTGATGAAATGAATGAGCTCAAAGATATTGTTATAAATAATAAATTTATTGAAGGAAAAGGTAGTTATAAAAAAATAGAAAATTTTAATAAAAAATATATAAAATTTTTATCCAAAAATAAAATAAAAAAAAAAATTAAAGCTGTTGTAGCTTGTGGTAATGGAACTGCAGGAATTTTTGCACCGGAAATACTTAAAAATATTGGATGTGAAGTTATTGAACTAGATTGTAACTTAGATTTTAATTTTCCAAAATATAACCCAAATCCTGAAGATATGAAAATGCTTCATGAAATTGCTAAATGTGTAAAAGAAAATCAAGCAGATGTAGGTTTTGGTTTTGATGGTGATGGAGATAGAGTCGGCGTGATAGACAATAACGGTAATGAAATATTTGCAGATAAAATCGGATTACTTATAGCAAGAAATATTTCTAACACACATCCAAATTCTAAATTCATTGTAGATGTCAAATCCACAGGACTATTTGAAAATGATAAAATTCTAGAAAAAAATAATTGTAAAACAATATATTGGAAAACTGGTCATTCATACATAAAAAGGAAAGTTAAAGAAGATAAAGCAATAGCTGGGTTTGAAAAAAGTGGACATTTTTTCTTTAATAAACCCCTTGGATATGGTTTTGACGATGGAATAAATTCAGCAATCCAAGTATGTCATTTATTAAATAGTCAAAATAAAAATATTAAAGAACTAGTTGAAAGTTTGCCGAAGACATTCCAAAGTCCAACGATGGGGCCATATTGTAAAGATGATGAAAAATATAAAGTTATTGAACAAATAACTAAAAATATAAATCAAATGAAAAATGAGGGAAAATTAATTGATGGGCAGTCAGTTGTAAGTATTTTAACGGTTAATGGTATTAGATTTGGTTTAGAAGATGGTTCATGGGGGTTAATTAGAGCTTCATCAAATAAACCTTCATTAGTTGTTGTTACTGAAAGCCCTACATCAGATAACAGAAAAAAAGAGATATTTTATTTTATTGATAAATTATTACAAGAAACTGGAAAAATTGGTGAGTATGACCAAAAAATATAATTAGAGATTTAAATATCTATATAAAAATATGGTTCCCACTATATATAAAAAAATTCCAAAGAATGTCTGTAATTTTGATTTGTTAATTTTATGAACTGCATTTGCTCCTACTCTAGCCATAAACATAGTTATTGGTATAAATATTAAAAAAGCAGGGATGTTTATAAATCCCACACTTAATGGTAAATCAGTTTTTAAAAATAAGCCTGAAATTAAAAAACCTATTGCACCGAATGAAGAAATTACAGAACCAATAGCAACTGCACTGCCTATAGCTTTATTAATTGGATAACCGAAATATTTTAAAATAGGAACATTCATAATTGCCCCTCCTATGCCCATAGTCGCTGAAATGAATCCTGAAACAAAACCAAGTAAAACCCTTGGAATTATATTAAAATTCTTTTTTAACTGATCAGTTTTATCTTTAATATTTAATAAATAAGCTCCACACAAATAAACAATAATAGTAAAAAACAACAAAAGAGTGCTGCTATCCAATATAGCTGCAAAAATAGTTCCTGATAAAACTCCTATTATTACAAAAATTGCATAATTTTTGATCACACTAAAATCAACTGAGCCATGTTTTTTGTGAGTTAATAAAGAAACTATAGATGTAGGAACAATAATTGAAAATGAAGTTCCAACTGCTAAATGCATCAAATAATTTTGGTTTATGTTAAGACTGTCAAAGATAAAAAATAGAAAAGGAACAGTAATAAGTCCTCCTCCAATTCCAAACAGACCAGCAAGAAAACCAACGGGAAACGCTGTCAGTATCATTAAAATTATAAAATATGAATATTCGCTTGATAAAATAGAGCTAATCAATTTAACCTACTTGATGTGCTTCAGGTGCTAATTTTACTTTATCCATAATATGATCAATTTTTTTAATATCAGCATCTCTAACACACATATTTTCACTTAAATATCTTTTCCAAAAAGATGAGCCAGTTTGACCATGAAACAATCCAAGAGTGTGTCTCATTATTTGATTCATTCTTGTTCCTTTTTTTATTTCTTGTTTAACATAAGGGATTAATTTTTCTATTACTTCCTGTCTAGATAAAATATTCTCATTATTAAAAATTTCTTTTTCTATATCGGCTAATAAGTATGGTGAATGATATATAGAACGTCCCATCATTACACCATCAGTTTTTTTTAAATTATTTTTAACTTGTTCTATAGTTGTTATTCCACCATTTATTATTATTTCTAAATCTTTAAAATCTTTCTTTAATTTATAAACCATGTCATATTTTAATGGAGGTATATTTAAATTTTGTTTAGGAGTAAATTTTCCTAACATGGCTTTTCTTGCATGTATAATAAAAGTTTTTATACCTGTAGATTTTAAGATATCTATAAAATTATAAAGATTTTCGTAGTCCTCGACATTGTCATAACCAATTCTTGTTTTTACGGTAACAGGTAGATTTGTAGATGACTGCATCGCACTTAAACATTCAGCCACTAGATTAGGTTCTTTAATTAAACATGCTCCAAATTTATTTTTTTGGACTTTTTTACTTGGACATCCTAAATTTAAATTAATTTCATCATAACCAAATTCTTCTCCTATTTTTGATGCATTGGCTAAAAGTTTTGGAGATGACCCACCTAATTGTAGCGCAACAGGTTTTTCATTTAAATTAAAAGATAAAAGTTTTTTTTTATCTCCTCGATCTATTGCTTCTGAAACAATCATTTCAGTATACAAAAGAACATTTTTACTTATTAATCTTAAAAAATATCTTTCGTGTTTATCAGTACAATCCATCATTGGTGCAACTGAAACTTTTCTAATCATAGTATATGATTAATATATTATTTTTTTAGCTATTTGTAGACTCTGTATCTTCTTCTTGAGTTGATTCTTCTGCTTCTTTTAAATCTTCGATTGAAACATCTTCATTTTGTTCTTCAGATGTTTCTTCTGATGTGGGTGTAGTTACTACCTGTTCTTCAGTATTTTGTAATTCAGCTAAATCTTCTTTCGAAACTTGAATTTTTTCTGGAATTTTTCTTGCTCTTTTTGAAGGCAAAATTGGAACACCGCTTTTAGAAATTTCTCCCTTATATAAATTTTCAAAATCATCGCCTATATCCTCATCATCTTCAGCTGTATCATCTACTTGCTCAACATGTTTTCTTAGTTTATAGACTGCACTCTCCCTAAGATCAGGAACTTTAATTTTCTCTTCAGCTATTTCCCTTAATGAAATTACTGTATTTTTATCATTATCTTTATCAACAGTGGGTAACAAGCCTGAATTAAGCTGTGTAGCTCTTTCTTTGGCAACCAGAACCAATTCATATGGGCTGTCTACTTTATCTATACAATCTTCAACTGTAACTCTTGCCATGCGAGCTATTTATACTCCGAATTTGGCAAAATCAAGGTTTTTCTAAATTTTTATTGGATTGAGTTTTTCTTTAATAAGAAAAAGAAAAACTAGGGAAATTATTATGTAAATGCCAGAAATTATGGCTATCTGCTCTATAGAAAAACCTTTATCAATAAGTATTCCAAATAATGCTGTTCCAAAAGCAGTTGCAAACACCATTAAAGCTGTAGTTAAAGCTTTAATTGAACCAATATATTTAACCCCATAAATTTCAGCCCATGTAGATGAACCAAGTACATTGGCTAGGCCATTTGAAATACCAATTAAACCAAGAAATATAAAAGATGAAACTGGATTATTAAAATAAATTATTACAAATACAGATAAAAGTAATGGAATATTCATATAAATTAATATTTTTCTACTTGTAAATTTATCGATTAAAAATCCTGAAATAAATAATGTTAATAATGACAATACAGAATAAGCCATAAAAGATTGAGCTATTACATATGGTCCCCAGTTTTTTGACTCAAGTATAAACGATTGATATACAAAAGTACCTGTAGCTATCCAAGGCATAGCAAGCATGTTTGCGCATATAATGTAAAATCTAAAATCTTTTATTACCTCTATTCTTTTCCACTGCTTAACTTTTTCATCTTTGATGTTTTGATTTGAGTCACCTTCTCTAGATTCAAATTTAAGATTCTTTACTAATAAAAATGAAGCTATAGGTAAAAAAATAATTACTATTATAGAAATATATAACCATATATTTCTCCATTCTGTAATTGTTAAAAGATATATCATCAAAACTGGAAGGATAAATTCAGCAGAAGATAATCCAAACCAACTTGTGCTTAATGCTTTTCCTCTAGACTTTGTAAAATATCTTGAAATAGTAGTTGTTGCGGTATGAGACATCATTCCTTGACCAGAAAATCTCATTAAAAATATTGCTAAAAATAAAAATAATAAAGATGAAATATTCGAAAAAATAAAACAAGAAAAAGATAATAGTAATATTACATAGAAAGCAAATCTTGAAATATTTATATCATCTATTTTTTTTCCAACCCAAATTAATACAATACTGCTTAACAATGTAGCTGAAGCATAAATTGAGCCAAATTGTCCATGCGTAATTGATAATTCATTTCTAATACTGGTATTGAAAATTCCTAAAAAAAAACTCTGTCCAAAACTAGAAAAAAATGTAAATATAAATCCAAATATAATTACTTTTAAACTTAAATTTTTAAACATTTTTAAATATGACTTGTAAAGTTGCTTTCATTGGTCTTGGTGTTATGGGTTTTCCAATGGCTGGTTATATATCAAAAGCTGGTCACAATGTAACTGTTTTTAATAGAACAACTTCAAAAGCAGATGCATGGCTAAATAAGCACAAAGGATCAAAGGCTGAAACACCGGCTAAGGCAGCTGAAGATGCAGATTATGTATTTACCTGCGTTGGTAATGACAATGATTTAAGAGAAGTTACTTTTGGAAAAAAAGGTATTTTCAAAACAATAAAAAAAGATGCTATTTATGTGGATAACACAACTGCATCAGCAACAATGGCAAGAGAAATTTATGATTACTCCAAAGAAAATAATTTTGGTTTTTTAGATGCACCAGTTTCAGGTGGACAAGCGGGTGCAGAAAATGGATCACTCACAGTAATGATAGGTGGTGATCAAAAAGATTATGATAAAGCAAAAGAAATAATTGATTGCTACAGCAAAAAAATGAAATTACTTGGTAAAGCTGGTAGTGGACAACTAGCTAAAATGGTAAACCAAATATGTATAGCTGGATTAGTTCAAGCACTATCTGAGGCTATAAACTTTGGTTTAAATGCTGGGCTTAAAATGGAAGATGTTATTGAAGTTATTTCAAAAGGGGCTGCTCAGTCGTGGCAAATGGAAAATAGATATAAAACAATGATAGATGATAAATTTGAATTTGGTTTTGCTGTTGATTGGATGAGAAAGGATTTAAAAATTGCATTAGAAGAAGCTAAAAAAAATAATTCTTTGCTACCAATAACTGAGATTGTGGACCAATATTATGGCGAAGTACAAAAACTTGGTGGTAGCAGATGGGATACATCTAGTTTGATAAGAAGATTAAGGAAATAAATCGTATGCAACCTGCATACTACGAAAATTTTAAAGAAATCAAAAAAAAAATTTGGTCAATGCTTGATGATGCGATTACTAATAGAAGTTCACAATTTAGAATTCCTGTTTTTGTTTGTGGTGATCAAAAAGATTTTGATGGAAGAATTGTAGTATTAAGAAAGTCTGATCAATCAAATAATCTACTACAATTTCATAGCGATATAAGATCAGATAAAATTACTAAACTTAAGAATAATAAAAATGCCTCTATGCTTTTTTATGATAAGGATGAAAAAATTCAAGTAAGATTAAAAGTAGAATGTTCAATTAATCATAATAATGAAATAACAAAAGAATCTTGGAGTAAAACAGGTCATATAAGTAGAAAATGTTATTTAGCTGATAATGGTCCTGGAACTGAGTCCCCAACTCCAACATCAGGATTAAAATCTGAATTTGATAATTTTGAATTTACAATGGAGCAAAGTGATGAGGGTTATAAAAACTTTACTGTTATTCAATGTAAAATAAAAAGTATTGAATGGCTTTATTTGGCAGCTAAAGGCCATAGAAGAGCTAGATTTGAAATTGATACTAATAAAATGTATTGGCTGGTTCCTTAAGAATGATAAAATTTATTTTTTATCTATCCCTCATAATATTAGGAATGTTCGCAATGAGATTTGGGATAATTCAAATAAGACAATACAAGCAAGGCAAAACCAAAATTAAAAAGAAATTTCTCGAGCAAATTGCTTTTGTAATTTTTTTTATAATAATTTTAGGATTAATTATTTATTCTATTAATGGCTTGCTTTTTATTTAAAATATTGACTTTGAATATTTTTTCCAATTATTTTGGTAATGAATTGCGTTCTCTTTAATTTTTTTCATCTCTTCTTCTGTAACTTTTCGGATAATTTTTCCAGGAGAACCAACTACAAGTGAATTATCTGGTATCTCTTTGTTTTCAGTTATAAGAGCTTTTGCACCTACAATGCAATTATTTCCAATTTTAGCATTATTTAAAATAACAGCACCTATTCCAATTAAACTATTATCTCCAATAGAACATCCGTGAAGCATAACTAAGTGTCCAATAGTAACATTTTTTCCAACTTTTAATGGATAGCCTGGGTCTGTATGTAAAACACTTCCATCTTGGACATTAGAACCCTCTCCTATCTGAATATTTTCAATATCTCCTCTTAGGGTTGCATTAAACCAAATACTTGAATTTTTTTCTAGAGTAACATCTCCAATAACAACGGCATTAGGTGCTACCCAATTTTCGCCTGAATTTTTTGGTTTTTTATTTTCCAAATCGTAAAACATATCTTATATAATACTTAACATGTCGCTTACAAAAACACCAATATGTGATTTTGGAAAGAAAGCTGAAAATTTCCAATTAAATGCAACTAGTAATAAAATTGTTTCTCTTAAAGATGTTAAGGGTGAAAATGGTACATTAATAATGTTCATATGTAATCATTGTCCATATGTTAAAGCAGTAATTACAGAGATTGTTCAAGATTGTAAAAAGTTAGAGTCAAATGGAGTTAAGGCTGTAGCTATTTGCTCTAATGATGTAAGAAATTATCCTGAAGACTCTTTCGAAAACATGGGTAAATTTGCAAAAAATCATAACTTTAATTTCCCTTATCTTTTTGACGAAACTCAAGAAATTGCTAAAAACTATGGTGCTGTGTGTACTCCTGATTTTTTTGGCTACAATAAAAATCTAGAATTACAATACAGAGGAAGAATAAGAGAATTAAAAGATTTAAAACCTGTTGGCAGTGGTGATAGTGATTTGTATAAAGCAATGAAACAAATTGCAGAGACTGGCAATGGTCCCAAAGAACAAATTCCAAGTATGGGCTGCAATATCAAATGGATAAATAGTTAATGTATTTAATAGTTACAAGATCTTTTCCTCCAGAAGTCGGTGGTATGCAAAATTTAATGTGGGGGTTATCAAACTCGATTTCAAAATATAACTTAACTAAAGTATTTGCAGACTATCAGGAAAACCATAAAGAATTTGATAATAAAGTTTCTTTTTCAATTGAAAGAATAAGTGGAGCAAAATTGTTTAGGAAATATAGAAAAGCTTACTTAGTAAATGATTTTATAAAACAAAATAAAAATATTAATTGTGTAATTGCTGATCATTGGAAAAGTATCGAATTAATAAAAACTAATAAAAAAAAAATTTGCCTTATTCATTCAAAAGAAATAAATCATGATAAAGGAACAAGACTAAATAATAGAGTACTTAATGTACTTAATAATGTCGACCATATAGTTTCTAATTCAGAATTTACTAAAAACCTAGCAATCGAAAAAGGTGTGAAACCAGAAATAATAAAAGTAATAAATCCTGGAGTTTACCCAATCAAAGAAATTGATAAAAAAATTTTAAAAGAAGCTGATGAATTATTAGGAAATAAGAGCCCGAGATTAATTACTGTTTCAAGATTTGATAAACGAAAAAATCATGAAAAAATTATAATGGCTTTAAGAAATTTAAAACAACTTTATCCAAATATTATTTATTCTTGTGTAGGATATGGAGATGAAGAGGAAAATATTAAAAAATTAGTGAAAGAATTATTCTTAGAAAAACAGGTTTTATTCTTTAAAGATATTTCTCAAGATTTAAAAAATGCATTAGTTGCAAAATCAAATGTATTTGTAATGCCATCTGTAATTCATAAACAATCAGTTGAAGGTTTTGGAATTGCTTATGTCGAAGCTGCCCAATTTGGAATTCCTTCAATAGGAGGTAAAGATGGTGGTGCATCAGATGCTATTCTTGATAAAGAAACTGGTATTGTTTGCGATGGAAACAGTCTTGAAGAAGTATATTTAAGTATAGACTCAATTTTAAAAGACAGTTCATATAAAAAGTTTGGGGTTAAAGCTAAAGAATTTGCAAAAAAATTTGAGTGGGATAATACAATAAAAGAATATTTAAAAATTTTATCTTAATTAAATTTATTTTATTTTTTAAAACTTTTATAAGCTTGCCAACTAATTATTATTATTGTGAATGCTAGTATAATTGCAGTTAATGGTCTATCCCATAAAAAGTTAAATGAACCATCGCTTATAAGCAATGATCTTCTTAAATTCTCTTCCATTAAACCTCCAAGCACAAATGCAAGTATAAGTGGGGGCATAGGAAAATTATAAAGTCTTAAAAAAGTTGCAACAACGGCAATTCCAATCATTAAAAAAATATCAAAATTATTAAATGACATTAAATAAATTCCAGTAACTGAGAAAAATAAAATTAAAGGAATTAAAAAGTTTTTAGGTGTAGCAAGTACTCTTGCAATATAAGGAATAAGGGGAAGATTTAAAATTAACAATATGACCATTCCAATATACATTGACATGATAACTGACCAGAATATTTCTGGATTAGTCATATAAAGTCTAGGTCCTGGCTGTATACCAAAACCTAAAAGTGCACCAAGCATAACTGCAGTTGTTCCACTACCTGGTATTCCTAAAGTTAATAAAGGAACAAATGAACCAGAACATGCTGCATTAT
>CACDDC010000008.1 GCA_902551455.1 uncultured Pelagibacteraceae bacterium
GCCTTACTATATGTAGAAAATTATAATGTTTTATATTCTAGGGTTTTATAAATTTAAAAAAATTATTGATATAAATAGTAAAAAAATAAATTTACAAAATTATTTCCTTAAAAATTCTATAAGAGGTACACTAATTATTTCAAAAGAAGGTATTAACGGTACCATATCAGCTAAAAAAAAAATATTAGATTTAGCCATAAATAAAATTAAAAAAACTTTTAAAATTAATAATTTTGATAGTTCGAATTTATCTAATAGCAAATATCAACCTTTTCATAGAGCAAAAGTTAAAATTAAAAATGAAGTAGTACCACTGGGTATTAAAGTTAATAAAAGTAAATTTAAAAATTATATTGAACCTTCTAAATGGAATAAACTAATTAATCATAATAGAACATTATTACTAGATGTCAGAAAACCATTTGAATATAATGTTGGTACATTTAAAAATGCTATTAATCCACAAGTAACTAATTTTAGAGAATTTCCTTCCTATCTTAAAAAATTAAAGAAAGAAAAAAATATAGCAATGTTTTGTACTGGAGGAATAAGATGTGAAAAAGCTAGCACTTATTTAAAATCAAAAGGTTTTAAAAATGTGTACCAATTAAAAGGTGGTATTATTAATTATTTACAGAAAATTAAAAAAAATAAAAGTTTATGGAAAGGGGAGTGTTATGTTTTTGACAACAGAATATCATTACAACATGGATTGAAAGTAGGCAATTATTCTATGTGCAGTGGGTGCAGAAAACCAATCTCAAATAAAGATAAAAAATCTGTAAAATATGAAGAAGGTGTTTCATGTCCAAATTGTCACGATAGTTTAACAAATTCTCAAAAAGAAAGATTTAGAATGCGCCAAAAGCAAATAAATCTTGCAAAAAAACTTGGAAAGAAGCACATATTCCAAAAAGAATTTTAAAAATGAATTTACTAAAGGACAGTGTTCCAAAATTAGTTAGAAAACTTGCAGTTCCAGCTATGGTTGGCACTTTATTTCAAACACTATACAATATAGTTGATACTTTTTTTGCTGGCAAAATTTCACCCGAAGCTTTATCAGCACTTAGTAAGTCATTTCCAATTTATTTTATAATCATAGCAACTTCAATTGGTGTAACAGTTGCAGGTACTGCTCTTATAGGAAATAGTATTGGAGAAAAAAATAAAAGTAATTCAATTAATTATTTTACACATATAATTTATTTTGGAATTATACTTTCCTTAATTATTACTTTTTTAGGCCTAAAATATGCCGATGATGTTTTTTTGCTGATGGGGTCTACTCAGGAAGTAATTAATTTAGGTCTAGATTATACTAATATTATTTATTCTGGTGCTATATTATTTATTCTAGTAGTTGCCTTAAATTCACTTCTTCACGCCGAAGGTGATACTAAAACTTATAGAAATGTTTTAATTTTATCTTTCTTTTTGAATATAATTTTAAATCCTATTCTAATTTTTGGTTTCTTTTTTATTCCTGCCATGGGAGTAAAAGGTATTGGTATCGCAACTATAATTGCCCAATCAGTATCATTCATATTTATTTTAAATAAAGTTTTAAAAAATAGTTTAGTTAAACAATTAACAAAAGAATATTTAAAGCCAAAATTTTTATTTTTTAAAAATATTTTTTTTCAATCTATGCCAATATCTATATCAATTTGTGGTTATGCATTAGCAGCTTCAATTATTTTTACTTATGTTGGTCAGTCTGGTGAATATGCAGTTGCAGGTTATGGAGCAGGAACTAGAATTGAACAAGTTGTATTACTTCCTATATTAGGAATTAATACAGCGATTATATCAATTATTTCACAAAACTTTGGAGCAAAAAATTTTGATAGAATAAAAGAAACATACTTTACAGCAATTAAATATTCTTTCATTATAATGATCACTGCAGGAGCTATTGTTTTTACTTCTGCCGATTATATAACAAGTGTATTTTCTGATGATCCCGAAGTTATACAATATGGAACAAGATATTTAAAAATTTCTGCCTTTGTATTACCTGCTTATCCAATTTTTTTTCTTTCCAACGGACTTTTTATGGCATTAAAAAAATCAGAAAATGCAATGATTTCAAATTTTTTTAGAAATGTACTAAATCCTATAGTTGTTTTTTATATAGCAAAATATATTAGCGCAAGTTTTAATACTTTTTTTTGGATATGGGTTGGTATTAACTGGTTTTTCTCAATCAGCTACTTGTTAATTATTATTTATTACTTTAGATCAAAGTTAGAGAAATCTAGCGCTGTCGTTCATCCATGACCATAAATGCTTAGAAAATGATCTTCTAACAAATAAATTTATCTCATTTATATCTTTATTATGAATTATCACATCTACATGATTTAGAATAGTTTGAGTTACTGCACCTTTTGTGTTTTTAAATTTATTAAAGTTAAATGGACAACCGCTTGATAATAATTCATATGTATTCTTGCCCCTTATATTAATTATTGACCAGTGATCTGAAACATTTGTAACAGATCCTAAATTAACTTTTGATATTTCGCTAAAAAGCTTTTCTTCCAAATTATAATTATTTTCCAATTTATGAACTTTTTCATTAGTATATAGCATCCATTCATCTGGACTTAACCATAGAATATTTAAATTTTCATTGCTAGAAGAAGTGTTTGGTTCTGTTGGTATAATAATAGATAAAGATTTTCCAATTTTAGTTATAAAATCTCTTTTTTTTCCTCTCAAATTAATTTTAACTACAGGCTCAAATTCAGACATATTAATTTCAGAATATTTTTTAGTTTCGTTAATTGATGATTTGTAATTAAGCATTTAACCTCTTATTTTCTTTATCTAAAAAAATAGTATCTGTTATTGTTATATTTATTGTTTTATTTTCCATTGGAACAAACATTTTTTTTCCTTTTAATTTTTTACCATTTTTAACAACTGCTAAGGCAATGGATTTCTTTAAATTCGGACTAAAATAACTTGATGTTATATGACCTAACATTTCAATAGGTTTTTTATTTGTATCAGCTACAATTTGAGCTCCTTCTTCTAAAACTTCTTTAGGATCTTCTGTTAATATACCTACTAGTTGTTTTCTATCCTCTCTAATTGTGTCGCTTCTATATAAAGATCTTTTACCTATAAAATCATATTTCTTTTTACTGATTATCCAATTCATCTGTAGATCAACAGGCGTAATTGTTCCATCAGTATCCTGTCCAGCAATTATGAAGCCTTTTTCTGCTCTTAGTAAATGCATTGCCTCCGTTCCATATGGAGTTATATTAAATTCTTTTCCAGCTTCGAAACATTTTTCCCATACAGATTTTCCATAGCTTGATTGAATATTAATTTCATAGCTATGTTCTCCAGTAAAACTAATTCTCATCACTCTACATTTTATTTTATCAATTTTCGCATTCTTGAATGACATATGTGGAAAATTGCTGTCTGATAAGTCTAAATCAGGAATAACTTTAGAGACAATTTTTTTTGAATTTGGTCCACAAACACTTATCGTTGCATAATGATCAGTTACAGAAGTTAAATAAACATCAAGTTCAGGCCATTCTGTTTGCAGATAATCTTCTAGCTTAGTCATTACATTTGCTGCACCACCTGTAGTAGTTGTCATAATATAATGATTCTCACTTAATCTAGCTGTAACACCATCATCATAAACCATCCCATCTTCATTTAGCATTAAACCATATCTACATTTACCAATTTCTAATTTAGACCAAGCATTTGTATAAACTCTATTTAAAAACTCTGACGCATCTGTGCCTTGAATATCTATTTTACCTAAAGTTGATGCATCTAATATACCAGCACTATCTCTTGCTGCTTTACTTTCTCTTTGAACAGCATCATACATGCTTTCATTTTCCTTTGGATAGTACCAGGCTCTTTTCCATTGACCAACATTTTCAAATTCAGCTTTATTTTCTAAATGCCAGTCATGTATTGGTGTTTTTCTTATAATATCAAAAAATTCTCCAACGTTTCTTCCAACTATTGTACCAAATGTTAATGGTGTGTAAGGAGGTCTAAATGTGGTTGTTCCCAATTCACCCATTTTAACACCGGCTGTTTCAGATATAATTCCGAGTGCATGCATATTAGATAATTTCCCTTGATCTGTAGCCATACCCGTTGTTGTATATCTTTTTACATGCTCAATAGATTTAAAACCTTCTCTTAAAGCTAATTTTACATCATTTGCAGTGGAATCGTTTTGAAAATCTAAAAATGGTTTAGTTTTTCCCAAAGGTTTATCAGATGGAAGTAGCCATATATTTTTTTTATCCATTTCTTTTGATGAGATAATTTCTAAATTTTCATAATCAATATTTTTTACATTTAAAAATTTATTAGTTGAACTAGCAGAATTTTTTATCACTTCATAAAGCTCAAAATCTCCATTACAGGATCCAATACTTATTTGTTCTAAATTTGATTTATCTGGCAAAAAAACATTATCTTCCTCTCTAAATTTAAGTTTACCACCAGACTGAGTAAACAAATGTACTCTTGGAGTCCAACCTCCAGACATGCCTAAACAGTCGCATTCTTCTTTTATTTTTTTTCCTACAACAGCACTACTATCGTCAGACAACTTCATAATTTCAATAGAATTGATTCTTTTGTAGCCATTTGTATTAACAACTGTAGATTTCCAATGAATTTTAATACCTAATTTTTCAGCTTGTTTTACTATTAGCGAATTAGTTTTATCTCTTATATCAACTACTGAATTAACGCTCACACCACTATTACTTAATGAGATGGCAGTTTCATAAGCTGAGTCATTATTTGTAAATAAAGATATTTTTTGACCACATTTAACTCCATAATAATCTATGTACTTTTTGATAGAAGACGAAAGAATAATACCAGGCCGATCATTATTGTTAAAAATTAATGGTCTTTCTATCGCTCCTGTTGCTATAATTACTTTTTTTGCCCTTATTTTCCAAAGTCTTTGACGAATTTTATCTTTTTTTTCATTTAGATCTAAATGATCAGTTAAGTTTTCTCTAGCTAAAATATAATTATAACTATGATAAGCAGCTACTGATGTTCTTGTTTTTATAGTTAAATTTTTAAGTGAATTTAAAGTTTCAATTTCTTTTTTTAACCATTCATTTGAATAAGAATTATTTATTTTGAAACATTCATTTTCTTGGAAAAGAGTAGTGCCACCTAAGATATTTTTATCGTCTATTAATACAGTATTTAAATTATTCTTAGCTGCAGTTTTTGCAGCTATTATTCCAGATATACCTCCACCGACAATCAAAACATCACAGTGTAAATATCTATGATCATAAATATCTTTATCCGGTTTGGTAGGTGATTTACCTAGACCTGCAGATTTTCTTATAAAGTATTCATATAATTTCCAAAAATTAGCAGGCCACATGAAAGTTTTATAATAGAAAGCTGCCGGTATAAGAGGGGAGAAAAAATTGTTTATAGCACCTATGTCAAAATTGACACTCGGCCAGCAATTCTGGCTTGATGCTTCTAAACCCTCGTATAATTCTATTTCAGTTGCTCTTGTATTTGGTTCTGTCATTGAAGCATCATTTCCAACTTGTACAATTGCATTAGGTTCTTCAGAACCACATGCCATTATCCCTCTTGGACGGTGATATTTAAAGCTTCTTCCAACAAGGTGTATATTATTTGCTAGTAAAGCAGATGCTAAGGTATCACCTTTAAAGCCATATAATGTTTTACCGTCAAATTTAAAAGATATTCTAGATGTTTGATCAATAAACTTATTATTTGTTATTCTCAAATTTTTGTTCATTATTTTATTGGTGGTTTTTCACCCATTTTATAAACAGCGTGAATTTTATCATTTCTTGTGTCTCTAACTATATTAAACCATTTTCTACAGCCATGAGCATGGTTCCATCTTTCGAACTGGATGCCCTTAATATTTTTTCTCATAAATAGGAATTCTGCCCATTGATCATCACTTAATTCAGTTGGTTGTTTTGGTCTAACAATATGAGCTTCACCACCAGCAGAAAATTCACTCTGGTCTCTTTCTCCACAATAAGGACAATTAATTAAAAACATTAGTGTGCTACAGCAGCTGCTCCGTGCTCATCTACAAGATCACCACTTACAAATCTATTTATGTTAAAGTCAGCATTTAATTTATGAGGTTCATCATTAGCAATAGTATGGGCAAATAAATCACCAGATCCTGGTGTTGCTTTAAATCCACCTGTACCCCACCCACAATTAAAATATAATCCCTTGATATGAGTTTTGCTAATTATTGGACTGGCATCTGGACAAATATCAACAATACCACCCCATTGTCTTAACATTTTCATTCTACTAAAAATAGGGTAGAGCTCTAATATTGCTTTTAAAGTTCCCTCAACAACATCATGACTTCCTCTTTGTGTATATGAAACATAGGCATCAGTACCCGCACCAATAACTAATTCCCCTTTATCAGATTGACTTACATATGCATGAACTGCATTGGACATAACTACAGTATCTATAATAGGTTTAACTGGTTCAGATACTAAAGCTTGTAAAGGTTTGCTCTCAAGAGGTAATTTTAAATCAACCATATTTGCAATGACACTAGAATGACCAGCGGTTACTACTCCAATTTTTTTTGTTTTAATAAATCCTTTTGTTGTTTCTATACCTTCAACATTATTTCCATTTCTTTTAATTCCTTTTACTTCACAATTTTGAATAATATCCACACCCATAGCAGAAGCTCCCCTTGCATAACCCCAAGCAACAGCATCATGTCTAGCGGTTCCAGCTCTTCTTTGCAAAGTTCCTCCTAAAACAGGATATCTAATATCAGGTGAAGTATTAATTATTGGACAGAATTTTTTTACTTCTTCTGTATTTAGCCATACAGCATCAATACCATTTAATCTATTTGCATGAGTTCTTCTTTTTAAATCTCTAACATCTTGAAGATTATGAGCTAAATTCATAACACCTCTTTGACTAAACATTACATTGTAATTTAATTCTTGTGATAATCCTTCCCAAATTTTTAATGCATGATTGTATAATCCAGCACTTGCATCCCATAAATAATTTGAACGAATGATTGTTGTGTTTCTTCCTGTGTTTCCTCCACCAATCCAACCTTTTTCAACAACAGCAATATTTGTCATATTATGTTTTTTGGCTAAATAAAATGCTGTAGCTAAACCATGACCGCCACCACCAATAATTATTGCATCATATTCTTTTTTTGGCTCCGGGTCACGCCAAGCTCTTTGCCAATTTTCATGGTCACTAAAAGCATTTTTAATCAATGAAAATATTGAATATTTGTTTTTCATATTTTGTTCAAAAATACTTTATAAATATTGAATATTCAATGATTTCAAGTTACACAGGTATCAACGGAAAGGTGGGTGAGCTGGTTTAAACCAACGGGTTGCTAACTCGTCGTGCGTCGAAAGATGTACCGAGGGTTCGAATCCCTCCCTTTCCGCCATTAATAAAGAGGATCGTCTTTAAAGAAGTTTTTTAATTTTATTGGTTTTTGCTCTAAAACGTATCTATAAACATTATAATTTTCTAATACTCTTTGAACATAATTTCTTGTTTCTTTAAATTTTATCAGTTCAATCCAATCTACATAATCGATTTGGCCCTTTTGAGGATTTTTATTTATTTTTTTCCAATATCTAACTCTTTTTGGACCAGCATTATAAGCTGCAATTGCAAATGGATAAGAACCATCATATTCTAAAATTAGTCCAGCTATATAATGTGAACCAAGTTTAACATTATATTCGGGATCTTTAGTTAGTCGTGATTTAGAGTAAGGCAATTTTGCTTGTTTAGAAACAGTTTTTGCAGTGTAAGTCATTAGTTGCATTAATCCTTTGGCTCCAGCTGAACTATTTGCAGATGTGTCAAATTCACTTTCTTGTCTTATTATGGATAATATAAATGAATGTTCTGGAATTTTTCTACCATTAATTATTGTTGGTACATTAATTATTGGATAATTATATTTATTATGAAATCTTTTTTCATAAGATGCAATTTTTGATATTTGTATAGCAAAATCAAACCTAGATATTTCAGACGCTAATTTTGCGGCTAGAATTTCACTACCATTCTCTATATTTTCATTTGCTAGAAATCTAAGTATATGCTTTGTATATTTGTCTTTATTTAATTCATCTAGAAGATAAACAATTTTAACTAATTTTTTTTTATAGAAATTTTCAGCTATTTTTTTATCAACCTCCATTAAATCATTTAAAACAAAAGTTTGATTAGGATAAATTTTCATGTGAGATAATTGACCATAATATGTAGTTAAATATTCAGCTCCTTTTTTATACCATTCCTCAGCAAATTCTTTTTGGCCAATTCGTTCATAAGTTCTTCCTAACCAATATGCACCTCTTGACAAACTAATTGGATATCCTACACTTTCGTAAAACTTTAAAAAGTGTTCTTTAGCTAAAATAGGATCATTTAAAAAGCTTAAAGCAATCCATCCACTCATCCATTCTGCCTCTGCATATTCTGGTCCTTGACTTAAACTATGATTACTTACAACTTTATATGCAGTTTCATATTTTTTTTTATATATTAAAGCTCTACCAATAATTGATCTTTCAACCCACCATTTATCTGGTCTTACCATGTATTCTTTAGTATTTTCTATTTGTAACAATATTTCTAAACTACTATCTGTTCTTCCTCTTTTTCTTCGCCATTTAAGTCGATCATAATTTAAACCGGCATCGTTCTTAAATTTAGTTGGCACTTTACTAATAGCTGTGTCAACACCATATGATTTACTCATTAAAAGTTGTCGAGCTGTATAAAGCAATTGATAATCTTTAGGCAAATATCTTAACATTCTTTTTAAATCCCAATGTTTATTCTCATAAGCTAAATAATCAGCTCTTTTAATATAATCATTTGTATCTAAGTATTTTTTATATTTTTTTCTTACTTGTTTTAATTGACTTCTTGTTAACTCAGCATCAATAAATCCATTCTTAATTAATTCTATTCCTTCATTATTTTTACCAATTTTAATGTAAACATCTCCTAATATCATTTTTCCATAGCCGCTAAGAGGTGGATTTAATTCAAACCAGTTTAAAATATTTTTTTCAGATAAATTTGTTGTAGATATTTTGTGTTCGGCTAGATACTTAATTCGACTTATTCTAGGATATTTTGGATTTTTTAATATGAATTGTTTATAATCTACAAATGTTGCTTGATTTCTACTTGTTAACAAATATCTCCACATGATAAAATCATATATAGATTTATCTTTAGTCTTTTTTGAAGTTTTTATTGCACCTATCCATCTAAGCTTCTCCATTTGTTGAATAGCACTTTTTGCATATTCAAAATCTTTTTTTGAGAAATATTTTGATGTAGCAACTTTCTTTTTCTTTTCTTTTTTGACAAATAATGGCTTTGATTTTGGAATTATAATACCATTAATTTTATCTAATTTTTTTTTTACTACGACTTCAACAGTCTTTTCTTTTTTTACTGCAGATGGTTTAATTGGAGGAATTAATATGCCTTTGGATATTTTCTTTTTTATTACTTCTTTACTAAGATTTGGTTTTTCCTTGGGTATAATTAACGCATCCGCTAAACAATTATGAGAAAAAGTCAAAATAACTAGACTTAATATTAATATTTTTTTAGTTTTAGACAGCATATATTTTTATAAGAATCTGCAATTTATGTTATAAGTATTTATGTTTAAAGGTTCAAATGTTGCGTTAATTACTCCATTTAAAAATAACAAGTTAGATGAAGAAAATTATATCAAATTAATAGATTTTCATCTAAAAAATGGAACAAATGGACTAGTACCGGCCGGCACTACCGGTGAGTCACCAACTTTAAATCACAGTGAACATCAAAAGGTAATAGAAATTTGCATAAAAGAATCTAACGGGAAATTACCTGTTATTGCAGGAACAGGATCTAACTCAACAGCCGAGGCAATATCATTAACTCAACATGCAGAAAAAGCTGGAGCTGATGCAGCTCTAGTTGTGACTCCATACTATAATAAGCCAACACAAGAAGGTTTGTATCAGCATTACAAAGCTATAAATGATAACACAAGTCTTCCAATTATAATTTACAACATACCAGGCAGATGTGTAATTGACATGTCCGTAGACACTATGGCAAAATTATTTGAACTTAAAAATATATCCGGCGTTAAAGATGCAACTGGTGATCCCAATAGAATTGATCAAACTACTAAAAAATTAGGACACGAATTTATCCAGCTTACTGGAGAAGATGGATTTGCATTTGAATTTAATAAAAGGGGAGGCGTAGGAATTATTTCGGTGACAGCCAATGTTGCACCTAAATTATGTTCTGACTTTCAAAAATATTCAAAATCAAATTCTGACAGTGAAATAAAAGAAGCTGAAAAATTAGATGAAATGTTGCAACCTTTGCATAAGTCATTGTTTATAGAAAGTAATCCAGCACCTGTCAAATATGCAGCAAAACTTTTAGGTTTATGTGATGATGAAATAAGACTACCATTAGTTAAAATTAAAAATGAGACACAAGAAAAAGTTAAGAAAGCTTTAAGTCACGCAAAATTAATTTAATAAATGAAAAAAAAAACCAATTTTGGTTTAAAAATTATTACCATAAACAGAAAAGCAAACTTTAATTATTTTTTTAAAGAATTAATAGAAGCAGGAATAGTTTTAAAAGGGTCAGAAATCAAATCAGTAAGATCTGGAAAAGTTAATATTGCTGAGTCTTATGCTGTTGAAAAAAATGGTGAAATTTTTTTAATCAATTCACATATACCTGGTTATAAACAAGCAAGTTATTCCAATCACAATCCATATGCGGAACGTAAACTTTTATTTAATAAAAAAGAAATTAATAAATTAATTGGAAGTATGCATGAAGATGGATTAACTTTAATACCTACTAAAATGTATTTTAAAAAAGGTAAAGCAAAAATAGTAATAGCAATTGCTAAGGGTAAAAAACAGTATGATAAAAGATTAAGCAAAAAAACAAGAGATTGGAATCGTGAAAAAGCAAGATATTTTAGAAAATCGAGTTAATTTAGCAATTTTAGGAATAGGATCTAATCTTGGAAATAGAAGGAAAAATATAGAAAAAGCTAAATTCTATTTACAGTTAAATAAGATTAAATTGATAAATTTTTCCAGTTATTATGAAACTCATTCTTGGCCTAATAAAAAATTTCCAAAATATTTAAATATTATTGTCATGGTTAAAACTCATCTAAAGCCGTATGAATTATTTAAAATAATAAAATTGATAGAAATTAAACTAGGCAGAAAAAGAAGTTTTAAAAACTATCCCCGAACATGTGATATTGACATAATTGATTTTAATAATAAAGAAATAGAAGTAAAATCAAAAAACATAGACTTAAAGATACCTCATCCAAGAGCTCATTTAAGAAATTTTGTTCTTGTCCCTCTATACGAAATATCAAAAACTTGGAAACACCCTAAATTTAATAAAAAAATTAGTTATTTATTAAATAAAACAAAAACATGCGAATTAAGAGCTATTAAACTTATTTAATTTAATGATATAAACAAAATATGCTAAATTCAGAAGATTTAATAAACAAGGTAAAATCATATAACAAGTTTCTAAATCCCGAAACTTTATCAAAAGCCTATAACTTTGCTTTAAAAGCCCATGAGAAACAAAAAAGAGATGAGGGTTCACCTTACATAATTCATCCTGTGGCTGTTGCAAATATTTTAACAGAATTAAAACTTGATAGTGCTACTATAGCTACTGGGTTATTACATGACACAATAGAAGATACTCAAGCTACATATCAAAATATTAAAGAACAATTTGGCAAAGAAGTAGCTGATCTTGTTGATGGAGTTACTAAAATTTCTGAGTTTGAAAATCAAGCTATTTCAAATTCTAAAGCTGAAAATTTTAGAAAATTAATTTTAGCAACTTCTAAAGATATAAGAGTTTTACTTGTGAAACTAGCAGACAGACTGCACAATATGAGGACTATCAAATTTAAGATAGATAAAGATAAACAGATTCATAAGGCAAAAGAAACTATGGAAATTTACGCTCCTTTAGCTGATAGAATGGGAATGAATAGAATAAGAGATGAATTAGAAGATCTTTCATTTGAGGTATTAAATCCAGAAGCAAGAAAATTAATAAAAGACAGATTAGATAAAATCAAACATAATAATTTAACTAATTTTAATAATGTTTCTGATGAGCTTCATGATTTGCTTAACGTAAACAAAATTAATTCGAAAATATATAGTCGAGAAAAAACTCCTTTTTCTATATGGCGAAAAATACAATCAAAAAGAACTTCACTTGAACAAATTACGGATATTATTGGTTTTAGAATTATTTTAGATGATATACCGCATTGTTATAAAGCATTAGGTGTATTTCATAACAAATGGAATTGTATACCGGGTAAATTTAAAGATTACATCTCTTCACCAAAAATAAATAATTATCAATCTTTACATACAGCAGTTATTGGTCCTAATAAACGTCCAATCGAAATTCAATTAAGAACAATGACCATGCATGAATTTGCACAAAGAGGTATTGCATCTCATTGGAAATACAAATCTTCTGAAAAATTTAATTCTTTAACATGGAAAGAATATGATTGGCTTGCAGATTTAGTTGAAATTATTAACAAGAACCAAAATCCAGAACATTATTATGAATATACAAAACTCCAAATGTTCCAAGAAAATGTGTTTTGCTTTACTCCAAATGGATCGGTAATTAAATTACCAAAATCTGCATCACCAATAGATTTTGCATATGCAGTACATACTCAAATAGGTGATACAGCAGTAAGCTGTGAAATTAACGGAAAAGAGTCACCATTACAAACAACTTTATTTAATGGTGATGTTGTAAAAATTATTACATCAAAAAAAGTATCTCCATCATTGCATTGGTTATCATCAACAAAAACTGGTAAAGCTAGAGCAGCAATAAGAAGATATTGGCAATATAGAGAAGCTAATGAACCTAAACTAAGAAAGCAGTACAACACTACATTATGGTTATCATTACCTGATCAACCTGGAAGATTAGGCGACGTGACAACAATGATTGGATCAAACCAAGTTAATATATCAAGTGTAGAAATGGTAGAAAAAACCACTAATACAATCAATTTTCGATTTAATCTTATCATTGGTGATTTGAAAAACTTTACAAATCTAATTAGTGAGCTAAAACAAAAAGAATATAAGTTCAAAATAATTAGACATAAAAATAAAAAATATGCTTTCATTAAAAGACTCTTTAGCGGTTTTAAGAAAAACTAATGCTCTTTTAGATGGGCATTTTGTACTTTCATCAGGTTTACATTCGTCAAAATATATTCAATGTGCAAAATTATTAAGCTATCCCCATTTATCTAATAAAATATGTATTTCATTAAGTAAAAAAAATTAAAAAAAATTTTAAAAAAATTGATTTAATATTATCACCTGCTATGGGTGGTATAGTAATTGGTTATGAAATAGGAAAACTTTTAAAAAAAGAAACTATTTTTTGTGAGAGAGTAAATAATAAATTTAATTTAAGGCGTGGATTTAATATTAAAAAAAAATCAAATGTTTTAATAGTTGAAGATGTAATAACAACTGGTAAATCAAGTTTAGAATGTCTAAAATTAATTAAAAAAGCCAAAGCAAAAAATGTTGGTTTTGCATGTATAATTGACAGATCGAACAAAAAGACACTTAAAATAAAAAATAAAAAAATTGTTTCTCAAATTAAAATAGATGTACCAAGTTATAATAAAAAAAAAATACCTTCATTTTTAAAAAAAATTCCAGTCAGAAGTCCTGGGAGCAGACGTTTATAATGATAAGACTTGGTGTCAATATTGATCACATTGCAACAATCAGAAATGCTAGAGGTGAAAATCATCCAGACCTTATATTGTCAGCAAAAAATATAAAAAATTATGGAGCAGATTTAATTACTGTACATTTAAGAGAAGACCGACGTCACATTAAAGATCGAGACTTAATAAAATTATCTAAATTAAAACGAATTCCAATAAACCTCGAAATAGCAGCAAATAATAAAATGTTAAAAATAGCACTTAAATTTAAACCTAAATTTGTTTGTTTAGTGCCTGAAAAAAGAAAAGAAATTACTACAGAAGGTGGATTAAATTTATCAAAAAATAAAAATATTATCCAAAAAATAGTTAGCAAACTTAATAGCAAAAATATTAGAACAAGTTTATTTATTAATCCAAATATAAATGACATAAAAATCGCCAGTTATATAAATACAAAATGCATTGAATTACATACTGGAAAAATATCCAGACTAATAAAAAAAAATAAAAACTATAATAACGAGTTAATTAAAATTAAAAAATGTGCAAAGTACGCATCATCTATTGGTTTAGAAGTTCACGCTGGTCATGGAATGGACATCAAAACAGCTAAAATATTAACTAAAATTAAGGAAATTAGTGAATTTAATATAGGACACTTTATTATTGGTGAATCCATCTTTTTTGGATTAAAAAAAATTATTAGTAAATTTAAAAAAATTTGTAAATAAAATGAATATTTTAGGGAATGGTGTTGATATAGTAAGTAATTCAAGAATTAAGAGATCAATAAAAAATTACAAATTTGTAAATCGTATATACTCAAATTTAGAAATAAAAGACTCTAAAAAAATAAAAAATAAAGTAAATTTCTTTGCTAAAAGATTTGCAGCTAAAGAGGCATTTGCTAAATCTTTAGGAAAAGGATTTAGAAATGGATTAAATTTTAAAGATATATCAATTAAAAATAATAAATTTGGAAAACCGGAAATACTTGTAAATAACAAAATAAAATCAATTTTGAAAAAAAATTTTAAAAATAGTAAATTTAAAATTTTTCTATCGTTATCGGATGAAAAAAATCATTCAATAGCTTTTGTAATTGTAAATAAAATTTAATATGAAAAAATTCATTGTTGAAAATGTCAAAACATTGCTTTATGCCTTAATTATTGCCATTTTCATTAGATCCATATTGATTCAACCTTTTTATATACCATCATCATCAATGGAACCAAATTTGTTAATTGGTGATAGACTTTTTACAACAAAATTTACTTACGGTTATAGCAAACACTCGTTTCCATTTAGCCCACCTATTTTTAAAAATAGAATAATGTATAATGACCCTATTAGAGGTGATGTTATAGTTTTTAAAACACCTGCTGATAATAGAACAGACTATATCAAAAGATTAATTGGTTTGCCTGGCGACCAAATTCAATTTATTGACGGTAATTTATATATAAATAATAATCAAGTTTTAAAAACAATAGTTAAAAAAAAAGATCAAATAAATTGTGGTAATCAAAAAATCGAAGTTGATATTTTTGAGGAAAAACTTTCGAATGAAAAAACATATTTAACTGCATACAGAATAAATAGCAGCTTTATAAATTCAGATAAATTTAATGTACCAAAAGATCACTTCTTTTTTTTAGGTGATAATAGAGATTGTTCAAAAGATAGCAGATTCCTTTCAGAAGTTGGCTATGTTCATAAAAATAATCTTGTTGGAAAGGCTAGGATACTTTTTTTCTCATCAAATCCAAAGATCGGAAGTATATTTTACATTTGGAAATGGAAAGAAATTTTAAGATACAATAGATTTTTTAAAAAAATTAATTAATGTTAAAGAAAATCAATAAATTACAAGAAACAATAAAAGTAAATTTTAAAAATCAAAATCTACTAATTAAAAGTATAACCCACAAAAGTTATGATAAAAAAAACAATTATGAAAAATTAGAATTTTTAGGTGATCGTGTTTTAGGACTCACAATATCTAAAAAATTATATGACTTATATCCAAATGAAAAAGAAGGGATTTTAGATAAAAAACTTGCTTCACTTGTTAACAAAAATATTTGTTTCCTGGTTGGCAAAAACTTAAAATTAGATGATTTTATTTATGTTGGTAAACAAAATTCAAATAATTCATCAATTCAAAATAAAATTATTTCAGATTCATGTGAAGCATTAATTGGAGCAGTTTATTTAGATAAAGGTTTTGATTATACTGAAAAATTTATTCTAAAGATCTGGAAAAGTTTCATTTCTACTTCTAATGTTCTAGAAATAGACTCCAAAACTAAACTTCAAGAATACTCCTTAAAAAAATATAAATCATTGCCCATTTATAAATTAATTTCCAACACAGGACCAAGACACAAACCAAAATTTAAAGTTGCTGTTAAGCTTAAAAATTTTGATTATATTGAAGCAACTGGTAATTCAAAAAAAGATGCAGAGCAATCAGCAGCAAAAGCTTTTTTAAATGTGATTAATGAAAAATGAGCTGGCAAGATCAAGGATTTTTAATTAATAAAAATAAATATAATGAAAATTCAGTAATAGCAGAATTTTTTACTAAAAATCATGGTAAAGTCTCGGGTTTAATATTTGGCGCTTCATCAAACAAAATAAAGAAATATCTTTTAATAGGTAATAATTTTCATATTAATTTTAATTCAAAAAATTTAAACAAAATAGGATATTTTAATATTGAAATAAATATTTTAAATACACCGCTATTCTTAGATGATAAAAAAAAACTGTATTGTTTAATTTATTGCATGAGTCTAATAAAATTTCTAACTGTTGAAAATCAAGAAAATAAAAATATCTATGTATCTCTAAACATTTTTTTTAAAATTCTTAATGAATCTAATTGGATTAGAAATTTTTTATTCTGGGAATTAAATTTTTTTAAAAATATTGGTTATGATATAAATTTTAAAGATTATGTTTCAAAAAAATTAATTAATGGAACTATGCAATATGTTTCTAAATCTGTTAATTATAGCAAGTATATACCAAAATTTCTTATTGAAAAAAATACTGAACCTGTTGACAATAATGATCTTTTAAATGGATTTAATTTAATTGGTGATTATTTAGAAAAGACGATACTTAAACCCAATAATATAAAATTCCCAAATTCTAGATTGGATTTTTACAAGCAAATTAAGTAAATGCTTATAAGTATTTAATTATTTTGTCCGCAAAATAAGTTACTATTGCACTAGAACCGGCTCTTTTAAATGCAATTAAGCTTTCCATTATACTTTTTTCATCAATAATTTTTTTTTTAATTCCATTCATTATAAGACTGTACTCACCAGATACTTGATAAGCTAAAACTGGGATTTTAAAGTTTTCTTTTATTAAACTGATAACATCTAGATAAGGCATACCGGGTTTTACCATAACCATATCTGCACCTTCTTTAATATCTAAAGTAACTTCCCTTATCGCTTCAAGGCTATTTTTATAATCCATTTGATAAGTTTTCTTATCACCTTTTAAATTTTTACTTGATCCAACAGCATTTCTAAACGGACCATAGAAACTCGAAGCATATTTAACTGCATATGACAATAATTGTACATTTTCAAAATTATTTTTATCTAGAGATTTTCTTATCTTTCCTATACGCCCATCCATCATATCAGAGGGTGCCAGAACATCACATCCCATTTCAGCCTGAAGTAATGATTGCTTAATTAAAATTTCTATAGTTTCGTCATTTAATATTTTATTTTTTTTAAAAATACCATCATGCCCATGTGAAGTGTAAGGATCGAGAGCAACATCACACATTATTCCTATTTCATTTTTATATTTTTTTTTAATAAATCTTAAAGCTTTACAAATCAAATTATCATCATTTAAAGCTTCGCTTCCAGAATGATTCTTTAGTTTTAATTTAGTATAAGGAAAAAGCGAAATCATTGGGATTTTATTTTTTACAGCCTTATCAAGAATTTGCGTTAACATATCAACACTATATCTATAAACGCCAGGTAAATTTTTTATAGTTTGCTTTTTATTTTTACCATCAACAATAAATATTGGTAAGATTAGATCATTAACAGACAAATTGCTTTCCTCTGTTAATCTTCTGATCCAATCAGTTTTTCTGTTTCTTCGTAGCCTTAGATTTGGATATTTACCGGTGATAATCATTCTCAACTATTTTTTTATATGCGACAATAGTTATATGTAATATAGTTACAAATAAAGTATTTATTTAATCGCATGTCTACCATAACACATATAAATAAATTTTCATCGAACGAATTGATTAATGATTTTCATCAACAAGATATAAAATTTGACATAAATAAACTAAAAGAAGCTTGTAATGAAGTTTTAAAAATCAGAGGTTTCGATACTAGTTTAGGAATACCTCATTTTGCAGCAATACCACTTACTCAAATACCCGGAGACCCTGAATCTATAGCAGGTAGCAAGGTAAGAGGTGTTTATTGGACTAAACCAGACTCAACTGGTAAAGAGGTTTCAAGAGATGTTAAAATCGAAGAAAATAAATATACTGAGTTTTTGAAAGACTTTGAACATACATATTTTAAAAAAGTATACGATCAATTATCTAAAAAATATAAATTAGGCAGAGTTAGATTGTTATTAAAGGAACCAAGATCAACTTTGAGTTGGCACAGAGACCCTGAGCCTAGATTGCATATACCAATATATACAAACCCTGGAGCAATAATGGTTATAGACAAGGTTGCTCAACATATGCCAGCTGATGGATCTGTGTGGATTACCAATAATTTAAAATATCACAATGCATTTAATGGTGGTGAAGAAAATAGAGTTCATTTCGTTGCTTGTGTTTTAGACTATAAATTTAATTAATTTTAGTTTATAAATTTACTTAATTTGAAAAAAATTTTTATTGCATCAGATCACGCAGGTTATAGTTTAAAAAAAAGTATTATTTCTAAATTTTCAAAATTGCAAAAAATTATAGACCTTGGCGCATATTCTAAAGAGTCTGTTGATTACCCTGATTATGCAAAAAAATTATCTAAAAAAGTTGCCATTAATAAAGATAGTTTTGGCATTCTAATATGCGGATCTGGAATGGGAATGTCTATGGCTGCTAATAAAACTAAGAATATACGAGCAGCATTATGCTATAGCATTAAAAATACTAAATTATCTAGATTGCATAACAATGCAAACATCATTACATTAGGAGAAAGATTGATTGATAAAAATAAAGCATTCAATTTAATAAAAATTTTCTTAAGTACAAAATTTGAGGGCGGCAGGCACTTAAGAAGAATTAAAAAAATTTAATTATGTCAAGTGAAGGTAAATACATAAACGACCAATATAAAGGATTTTTTGAAGATAGTTTATCTAAAACTGATCCAGTGTTGTTCAAAGCTATTAATGATGAGCTAGTTAGACAACAAAATCACATAGAGTTAATTGCTTCAGAAAATATAGTTTCACAAGCAGTTTTGGAAGCCCAAGGGTCAGTTCTTACCAATAAGTATGCTGAAGGATATCCCGGTAAAAGATATTATAATGGATGTGAGCATGTTGATATAGCTGAAGAACTGGCAATAGATAGATTAAAAAAGATTTTTAATTGTAAATTTGCTAATGCACAACCACATTCTGGTGCTCAGGCAAATGGAGCTGTATTTTTAGCACTCTTAAAGCCTGGTGATAAATTTATGGGAATGAGTTTAAATTCTGGAGGTCATATAACGCATGGATTAAAAATTTCGATGTCAGGAAAATGGTTTAACGCAATTGGTTATGAAGTAGATAAAAATTCTGAACTTATCGACTACGATAAAGTTGAACATTTAGCTTTAGAAAATAATCCTAAGCTAATAATTGCTGGAGGTAGTGCGTATTCTAGAGTTATAGACTTTAAAAGATTTAGAGATATTGCTGATAAAGTTGGAGCTTATCTTATGGTTGATATGGCTCATTTCTCAGGTCTTGTTGCTGGTAAAGGATATCCTAATCCATGTGATTATGCACATGTTGTAACTTCAACAACCCACAAAGTATTTAGAAGTGCTAGAGGAGGAATAATCTTAACCAATCATGAAGATTTGTCTAAAAAATTTAATACAGCAGTTTTTCCTGGTTATCAAGGCGGTCCTTTAATGCATATTATTGCTGCTAAAGCAGCAGGTTTTTTAGAGGCATTAAAACCTGAATTCAAAGATTATATAAAATCAGTAATAGCTAATGCTAAAATATTGTCTGAAACATTAAAAAATAATGGATTTAAAATTTATTCTGGCGGCACGGATACTCATTTAATGTTAGTTGATCTAAGACCTTTTAATGTTAAGGGTAATTTGGCTGCTGAAAGTTTATCCAAAGCTAATATTACTTGTAATAAAAATGGTATTCCATTTGATACAGAGAGTCCTATGGTTACATCTGGCATTAGACTTGGTTCTCAAGCAGCAACAACAAGGGGCTTTGGTCTAAAGGAATTTAAAAAAGTTGGTGAATTAATTACAAAAGTAATTGATGGATTAGCTAAAAACCCTAATGATAATAGTAAAACTGAGAGCGAAGTAAGAAAAGAAGTTGTTGAACTTTGTTCAAAATTTCCTATCTATAAACACTTAAGATAAAATTATGATTTGTCCAATTTGTAAAAAAGGTGAAACTTCTGTGGTAGACTCTAGACCAACAGAAGATGGAACTTCAATTAGAAGAAGAAGACTTTGTGTTTGTGGTCAAAGGTTCACAACTTTTGAAAGAGTGCAATTTAGAGAACTAGTTGTAGTTAAAAAAAATGGGAGAAAATCATCTTTTGATAGAGAAAAACTTTCAAAATCAATATATATAGCGCTTAAAAAAAGACCTATAGATACTGATACAGTTGAAAAATTCATAACTAATATTTCAAGAGCTCTAGAAGAACTAGGGCAAAGCGAAGTATCATCCAGTATCATTGGAAAAATGGTCATGGATGGCTTAAAAGATTTAGATCCTGTAGCATACGTTAGATTCGCCTCTGTATATAGAAATTTCAGAGAAGAAAAGGATTTTGTTCAATTTGTAGACAAAATTGATGTCTTTAAAAAAAGATAATTTTTCAAAAAGAGAAAACTTTTTCATGAAAATTGCTATAGATTTAGCAAGTGAAAGAGTTGGTCTAACTGGTGCTAATCCATCAGTAGGATGTTTAATTGTCAAGAAAAATAAAATTATTTCAATAGGTCAAACATCTTTCAATGGTAGACCACATGCAGAGTACAATGCTATAAAAAAAAATAAAATAAATCTTAAAGGCTGCGAAATATACATATCTCTAGAACCTTGTTCACATTATGGTGTTACACCGCCATGCACTAATGAAATTATCAAATCAAAGATTAAAAAAGTTTATTATGCAATTGATGATACAGATATCAGAACTTCCAATAAAGCTATTTCAATTTTAAAAAAAAAAAAAATTACAGTCAAAAAAAATATATTAGTAAACGAAGCCAAAAAAATTTATAAATCATATTTTTTTAATAAAAAAAGTAAATATCCATATACAACCGGTAAAATAGCCTGTTCCAGTGATTTTTTAATTTCATCAATTAAAAAAAATATAACAAACTATTATAGTAGACAGTTTTCACACTTATTAAGATATAAAAACCAAGGTATACTTATATCTTCTAAAACTATAAATTTAGATAATTCCCAATTAACATGCAGAACTCGCGGTTTAGAAAATTTTTCACCAAAAAGATTTATTTTAGATAGAAATTTAAATATTAAAATAAATTCTTATGTCGTCAAATCAGCAAAAAAAATTAATACATATATTTTTTATAACAAGAAAAACTTTAACAAGCAAAAAAAATTAAAAAAATTTGGAGTTAAACTTTTGAAATGTAAACTTAATTCTGATAACAAAATTGATCTTAAACATGTTCTTATTCAAATTAAAAAACTAGGTATAAATTATCTACTCGTTGAGGGCGGTAATAAATTAACAGAAAGTTTTATTGTTAATAATTTATTTAATGAATTTTATTTGTTTAAAAGTAATGTTGCTCTTGGTAAAAAGGGTAAAAACAATATATCTAAAATAATAAGCAAAATAGGCCATATTTTTCTTAATAAAAAAAAAGTCAATACATATCTGGATAAAGATGAACTTTTAAATTATTACTAGCAAATGTTTAATGGAATTATTTTTAATCAAGGGATCATAAAAAAAATTAAAAAAAGAAATAATGGTATAAATCTTTTTTTAAGATCAAAACTTAAATTGACAAATAAAAATCTTGGTATTTCAATTGCATGTGACGGTGTTTGTTTAACTCTTATTTCAGTCAAAAATAAATTATATGAATTTTATTTATCCAATGAAACTATTCGTAGGTCTAAATTTAAGAGAAGTAAAAAAGGTGATAAAATTAACCTCGAATTGCCTATAATATATGGAGACAAAATTTCAGGACATTTGTGCCAAGGGCATGTAGATACAATTGCAACTGTTAGAAGTATAAATAAAAAAAATAAATCATATATTTATGACTTTTTAATTCCTTTAAAATATAGAAAACATTTAGTAGAAAAAGCGTCAATTTTGGTAAATGGTGTCTCACTTACAATGTCGAAAATTACAAAAAAGGGTTTTCAAATATGGGTAATACCTCATACTTTAAAACTCACTAATCTATCCAATTTAAAAAAAAATGAAATTGTTAACATTGAAATTGATATTTTATCAAAATATGTAAAAAAATTTATTAATGAAAAAAAGAAAATTTAGTCCTATTGAAAGTATAATTCGCATCGCCAAAAATGGTGGTATGTATATACTAGTTGATGATGAAAATCGAGAAAATGAAGGCGATTTAGTTTTTTGTTCATCTGATGTTAATCCCAAAAAAATTAATTTTATGGCAAAACATGGTAGAGGTTTAATTTGTTTAACTTTAGATAGTGTACAAGCTAAAAAATTAGGTTTATCTTATATGGCACCTGTTAATCAATCTAGAAACCAAACTGCTTTCACTGTTTCTATAGAAGCAAAAAAAGGAGTAACAACAGGTATATCAGCTAAAGATAGATCAAGAACAATTAAAATAGCCACAAAAAAAAATGTTTTAAAAAATGAAATTGTATCACCGGGTCATGTATTTCCTATTATTTCAAAAGATGGTGGCGTATTAGTTAGGGCTGGTCATACAGAAGCATCAGTAGATATATCTAAATTAGCTAAAAAAAATACATCCGCAGTTATTTGCGAAATTATGAATGAAGATGGAACAATGGCAAAAGGAGAAAAACTAATTAATTTTGCAAAAAAACATAATTTAAAAATCGGAAGAATTAATGATCTTATTGCTTATAGATTAAAAAAAGAAAAATTAATAAAACTTAAAAAAAAATCAAAAATAGAAGTAAAAAGTAAAAAATATTCAATTAATATTTTTGAAAACTTATTAGATGGTTCTGAACATTTTGCTCTTATCAAAGGGAAAATTAAAAAAGATTTAGTACCAAGAGTTAGAGTGATTTCATCTAATATTGTTCAAAATTATCTAATAAACCAGAATCTTCCAAATTCATTTAGCAAAACTCTTAATTATTTTAAAAGATATAATAATTGTGTTCTTATATTTATAAGAGATACAAATTTAAAATCAGTTTCACAGACTTTACGTGATTATAAAAGTAAAAGTTTTTATACAAAAGGAAATGATAAATTAATCAAAAACTATGGTATTGGCGCTCAAATAATTAAGTCTTTAAAGATAAAAAATATGATATTAGTAACCCGGTCTAGAAAAAAAGTTGTAGGATTAGATGGATATGGAATTAAAATAACAAAACAAGAAATAATTAAATGAAAAAAATACTAATTGTTGTGGCTGACTATTATAAAGACATATCATTTTCTTTATTAAATAATGCAAATAAAAAATTAAAAAAATTTTCAGTGAAGATAATTAATGTGCCTGGTGTATTTGAAATTCCTGTTACTATTTCAAAAAACATTAAAAAATACGATGCATTTATTGCTTTAGGTTGCGTTATAAAAGGTGAAACTCCTCATTTTAATTTTATCTCAGAGGCAACAACTAATGCTATTATGAAACTTGCTATTGATAGTAAAAAACCTATAGGCAATGGTGTAATTACTTGTTTAAATAAAAAACAAGCTAAAGCTAGAGGCAAAAAAGGAAAAGAAGCTGCTCAAGCAATAATTTCAATATTATCGCAATAAAATGATAAACAAAATTGATAGAAATAAAAAAAGTAGATTTTTTTATAGTCCAAAAAATAACCCTAGAGTTATAGTAATTCAAAAACTTTATGGACAATATTTTAATGAAGATGAAAAACTAAGTTTTCCGAAACATAGATTTAAAAAATTTATAAAGGATGTAGTTAATGGCACTATAGAAAGACAAGACATAATTAATGATGAAATATCAAATCATCTTACTCCAGACTTAGATATAAAAAAATTGGATAAAGTTTTTCAAATAATTGTTAAAAGTGCAATATTCGAACTTTTGTATATGACAAAAATATCACCAAAAATAATAATAAATGAATATTTAAGAGCATCAAACTTCTTTATTGAACATGGTCAAACTAAATATTTAAATGCACTATTAGATAAAATATCAAAAAAAATAAGAAAATTTAATGGATGAATTTTATTTAATAAGTAAATATTTCAAAAAACTATCAAATAAAAATAGTAGTGCAAAAAAACTAAATGATGATGTTTTTTTTGACAAAAAAAATGGATTAGTTGTATCTGTCGACGCATATAATGAAGGAGTTCATTTTCCTAATTTTAAATATCCAAATTTAGTTATAAAAAAAGTTTTAAGATCTTCTATTTCAGATCTTATTTCAAAAGGTGTTAATCCTAAATACTATTTTATTTCTGGAAGTGGAAATAAAAATCATTTCACAAAAAAAAATTTAAATTTAATATCAAAATCATTATTACAAGAACAAAAAAAATATAATCTTAAACTATCTGGTGGCGATACAACTAATTCAAATAAAGTATCGTTTTCTATAACTACAATTGGTTTTTCTAAATATATTGTAGAAAGAAATAAGGCTAAATTAAATGATGATATTTATGTCACTGGTAATATTGGTGATAGTTTTCTAGGCTTAAATATAATTAAAAATAAAATCAAAATAAAATCTAAATTACAAAAATATTTTATTAATCAATTTTATTTTATTGATTTGCCATATAAATTTAGCACTCATCTTTATAGACTTGCACATACGTCTATGGACATTTCTGATGGATTAATTTCTGACATGAAAAAATTAATTAATAAACAAAAATTATCTTTTGAAATCGATATTGATAAGATACCAGTTTCTAATAATTTAAAAATTTATTTAAAAGAAAATAAAAAAAATAAAATAAAATTTTTATTTAATGGTGACGATTATCAAACTTTATTTACAGCTTCATCTAAAAAAAGAATGTTAATTAAGTCCCTTTCAAAAAAAATTAACCAAAAAGTAACGTTAATTGGTAAAATTATTCAGTATGATAAAAAAAATTCAATAAAAATGGCTAATAAACCTATAAATTTAACTAATTTTAAAGGTTATTCACACAATTTCTAAAAAAGTTAAATATTGCCTTTTATTCTTTTTTTTGTAATGTCCGTTTTTTATATTTACTAAACAACTAACAATTAAAGGAAATATGATACTTTCAGCATCAAATATACTTCATCTTATTATTTTATCAGGTTTATTATCAATCGTTTATGGTTTTTTTACAGGAAAAAATATTTTAAGTTCTAGCGCAGGCAATTCTAAGATGCAGGAAATAGCATCTGCTATTCAAATAGGTGCAAGAGCTTATTTAAACAGGCAGTATAAAACAATCGCAATAGTTGGAATAGTTGTTTTGGTTATAATTAGTTACGCATTTAATATTTTGGTTGGAATTGGTTATCTTGTAGGCGCAACATTGTCTGGAATAGCTGGATATGTTGGTATGCTTGTATCTGTACAGGCAAACGTAAGAACAGCTGAAGCATCAAGAAAAGGATTATCACAAGGACTTTCAATAGCTTTTAAATCTGGCGCCGTTACTGGCATGTTAGTTGCTGGTTTAGCTCTTTTATCAATCGCTGTTTATTATTACTTGTTATTAACTTTTGGTGTTGAAGAAAGAGAAATAGTAAATGCATTAGTAGCTTTAGGTTTTGGTGCATCTTTAATCTCTATTTTTGCGAGACTCGGTGGAGGAATTTTTACAAAAGGTGCTGACGTAGGTGCTGATTTAGTAGGAAAAGTTGAAGCAGGAATTCCCGAGGATGATCCTAGAAACCCAGCTGTAATAGCTGATAATGTTGGTGATAATGTTGGTGATTGCGCCGGCATGGCAGCTGACTTGTTTGAAACATACGCTGTTACAATAGTTGCAACAATGGTTTTGTCATCAATTTTTTTTCATGGTGATTTAAATATGATGATTTATCCATTATCAATTGGAGGAGCTTGTATATTAACTTCTATATTAGGTACTTTTTTTGTAAAATTAGGAAAATCGAAAAATATCATGGCTGCTTTATATAAAGGTTTTATTGTCACCGCTATAACATCATTGCTAATTTTATATCCAATAACAGATTATGTTTTAGGATTAGATAATTCATATTCAATATCTAATAAGCGCTTTACCGGGATGAGTTTATACATTTGTGGGGTAATTGGATTGGTAATAACTGGTTTATTAATCTGGGTTACAGAATATTATACTGGAACAAATTATAGACCTGTTAAAAGTGTTGCCTCATCTTCAACAACAGGACATGGAACAAATGTTATTCAGGGTTTAGCTGTATCCATGGAGGCAACCGCAATCCCAGCTTTAATTATTGTTGGTGGAATACTTTTGACAAATTATATAGCTGGACTTTTTGGTATTGCAATAGCAGTAACAACTATGTTAGCTTTAGCTGGTATGGTTGTAGCTTTAGATGCATATGGACCAGTTACTGATAATGCTGGAGGAATTGCTGAAATGTCGAATTTGCCAAAAAATGTTAGAAAAACCACAGATGCATTAGATGCTGTGGGTAACACAACTAAAGCTGTTACTAAAGGTTACGCTATTGGATCAGCTGGTTTAGGTGCCCTAGTTTTATTTGCTGCTTACACTGAGGATATCAAACATTTTTCTAAAGTCGCAGGTTCAAAGCTGGAAGGTATTGTTGTAACATTTGATTTATCAAATCCTTTTGTTGTAGTTGGATTGTTAGTAGGAGGAATGCTTCCCTATTTGTTTGGTTCTATGGGCATGCAAGCGGTTGGTAGAGCAGGTGGTGCAGTTGTAATTGAAGTTAGAAGACAATTTAAAAAAATTCCAGGTATTATGAAGAGAAAATCCAAACCTGATTATGGTAGATTAGTTGATCTTTTAACTAAAGCTGCGATAAAAGAAATGATCATTCCATCTTTATTGCCAGTTATGTCACCGATAGTTCTATATTTTTTTATTTTACCTATAGGAGGACAAGTTGCAGCTTTATCTTCTGTTGGTGCTATGTTGTTGGGCGTAATAATTACGGGACTATTTGTTGCTATATCAATGACGGCAGGTGGCGGTGCGTGGGATAACGCAAAAAAGTATATCGAGGATGGTAATTATGGAGGAAAAGGTTCTGACGCACATAAAGCAGCAGTAACCGGTGATACAGTAGGAGATCCTTATAAAGACACAGCAGGACCAGCAGTGAATCCTATGATAAAAATTACAAACATAGTTGCATTATTACTTTTAGCAGTTATAGCAGGTTAAAATTTATTTAGCTTTTTTTCTTTTGCCTAAAGGATCATTTAATCTTTGTCTCATACTAGATAAAAAAGAATAAACAAATGAATTCTTTTCATATTGACTAACTGTTGATTTGTCAGAGAAATCTATTTTATTCATTTCATTAATGTCTAAAAAGTTTTTTTTGGCAAGCAAACCCATTTCATTAATTTCAAGTATTAGAACATTATTTTTAACTAATTTACTTTGTCCTAAATTATATATTTTTTTTACAGTTTTTTGTCTTTCAATATAAATCCATACATCATTTTCAAAGTTTCCTTTTGTTGAAGGTGGGCCAAGTAGATCTAAAATATCGTTTTTATTAGATTTATTTATATATAATTTTTCACGTTTTTCATTTAAATATGGAACACCATGTGTTTTTTCTACTTTATTTATAGTACAGCTTGAAATAAATAAAGTTATAAATAATATTAAAATTTTTTTCATGAATAATAAATATAGTAATATTTATAATAATTTAATGAGTTTATCGAGGAATAAAACGCTTTTTTTTTATTGTGAGATTGAAGACAATTTTTCATCAAGATTGATACTTTTTTTATTACATTTTGTGTTTTTTTTATCAAGATTTAAAGAAAAAGATAATCGAAATTTTATGCAAGATACATATGATTTTATTTTTCGACAAATAGATATAAGTCTAAGAGAAACTGGCGATGGTGATGTTTCAGTGAATAAAAAAATGAAAAATTTTATTAATACATTTCATGCTATAATTTTAGACCTAGAAAAATGGAACCATATAAACCCTGAAGATAAGACCAAAAAATTACAAAAATACTTAATTTGTAATGATAAGTACGGTTTATTAGCTTCATATTTTGATAGATATTTAATATATTTAAGAAATAACAATTTGAATTTTTTCACAGAAAGTGTAAATAAACATAAATTTTAATTATGGCTGTACCAAAACGCAAAACAACTAAGTCAAGATCTGGAAAAAGAAGATCTCACATTTCTCATTCTATAAAAAATGTTATAGAAGATAAAAAATCTGGTGAATATAGGCTTTCTCATCATCTAGATTTAAAAACTGGTACTTATAAAGGTCGACAAGTTTTAGATCCAAAGGAATAATTATATTTCAATGAATGACAATATTATAATTGCAGTTGATGCAATGGGAGGTGAGGGTTCACCAAAAAAAGTAATTGATGGAGTTTCCTTACATTATCATAAAAATAATGATGTTTTTTATAAAATTTTTGGAAATAAATTTGAATTAGAACAATTATTATTAAATAAAATTAATAAAAATAATTTTGAATTAATCCATACGGAAGATAAAGTGCTTGATAAGGACTCTGCATTAGAAGGTGCTAAAAAAAGCAAAAAAACTAGTATGTGGATGGCAGTTGAAAGTGTTAAGAATAAAGAATCTGACATAGTTATTTCTGCTGGAAACACAGGTGCGCTCTTTGTTATTTCAAAATTAAATTTAAGTATGATTGAAAATATTGATAAGCCAGCTCTATCAGGACTTTGGCCTAATAAAAATGGGATGAATATAGTACTTGATTTGGGTGCAAACATTAAATGTAGTGAAAAAAATTTAATAGACTTTTGTATTATGGGTTCATCTCTTCATAAGTCACTATTCCCAGATGAGAAGTCAAAAGTTGCTTTATTAAATATTGGATCTGAAGATATTAAAGGCCATGAAGTATTGAGATCTGTATACCACAAACTTAAATTAAAAAATAATTATGACTTCGAATTTAAAGGTTATATAGAAGGAAATCATATAATGGATGGTGATGTAAATGTAATTGTAACTGACGGATTTACAGGCAATATAGCTTTAAAAACTGCCGAAGGTACTGCAAATTTTATTACAAAAGAAATTAAAAAAAATATGACTTCTGGTATAATAGGAAAGATTCTAACTTCTTTAAATTATAAAAATCTAATGAAATTTAAAAAAAGACTAGATCCTAGATTATATAATGGTGCTATATTTATAGGTCTTAATTCTCCAGTTATAAAAAGTCACGGATCTACAGACTCAGTAGGATTTTCTTACTCTCTTGATGTATGTAAAAAAATTATTAAAGGTAATTTAATTAATAAAATTAAAATGAATATAAAATAATGAGAATTAATTTAACCAAAAAAGATATTATTAATGCTGCTTACTTAAGACTTGGTTTTTCAAAAAAAATTATTGATTTATTATATGAAGACTTAATTTCATTATTAACAACAAACATAAAAAAAGAAAATAAATTGAAAATTAGTAAATTTGGGACATTTTCTATAAGATTTAAAAAAAAAAGATTTGGCAGAAATCCTAAAACCAAAGAAGAAAAAATCATATCTGAAAGAAAAGTTTTGTTATTTAAACCTTCTAATGAATTAAAGGAATTTATTAATAATTAATATGCAAAAAAACAATTCATCTTATAAAACAATAAGTGAAGTTGCTAAAATTTTAAATCTAATAAACAATAAAACTGGAAAAATGAATACACATACTCTTAGATTTTGGGAAAAACAATTTAAACAAATAAAACCAATTATATTATCTGGCAGAAGAAGATACTATGATCATCACTCTATAGAGCTCTTAAAAAAGATTAAATTTTTACTAAAGGAAAAAGGAATGACAATTAATGGAGTTAAAAGATTTCTTGAAAATAACAAATCATTTAATCTTGACGAACCAAATAATAGCTTTATAAAGACTGATAAAAATAATTTGAAATCTCAAGTTAAAAAAATTTCAAATTTATTGAAAGAAATAAAAAAATTAAAATAAAATGGCAAAAAAAACGCATATTAAAGTTAGGTTGGTTCCAGAGTCAAAACCTAACAGTCCTTTTTTCTATTATGTTAAAAAACCTGCTGGTGGGGAAAAAGCTAAAGTTAAATTAAAAGCTAAAAAGTATAACCCTGCTACAAGAAAGCATGAAATTTTTGTAGAAAAAAAACTTCCACCTCATAGTAAATAATCATTTTTTTTTAAAATTTCTTTTTTCAAAATCTATAAAAGCATAAATCATATTTGTCCATATTCTTTTTGTAATTTTAGGATCAATATTTTTTTTAATTGATTTTTGTTTTATTTGCTTAAGTATTTCTTTTATTCTTTTTTTATCTATTATTTGATTTTTATAATCTTTTAGCTTTAAAACATCATTAACTATAATTGATCTTCTTTTAATTATATTAATTAATGAGATATCAAGTTTGTCTAATTCTTTTCTAAGTTTAACTAGTTTTTTTTGGTTTAGAGGCGACATTTATTTAATTGGATTTGTTAATAATTATTATATTTATTCATTTATGTACATAGAAAAAAATAATCTAAATAAGTATATATCTTTCTGGCTTGTTTTAATGTTCTGGATAGTTTCACTTATGATCGTAGTTGGAGGATTAACAAGGCTTACTGACTCTGGTCTTTCTATAACGCAATGGCAATTATTTTCAGGAATTTTGCCACCTTTTAATGATAACGATTGGGAAAATTATTTTAATTTGTATAAGCAAATTCCTGAATTCAAATTACAAAATTATTTAATGACTCTAGATGAATTTAAAGTAATCTTTTGGTGGGAATGGGGTCATAGATTTTTAGGTAGATTAATAGGAATTATTTTTTTTGTTCCATTAATATATTTTTATTTTAAAATTGGATTTAATAAAACAAAAAGTCTTTTTTTTATTTTTTTTCTTATTTGCTTACAAGGTTTTTTAGGATGGTATATGGTTTCAAGTGGATTGATTGAAAGAGTAGATGTTAGTCATTTTAGACTGTCTATTCATTTAATTGTAGCATTTGTTATCTTGTCTCTTATCTATTGGAACTATTTATATTTTAAAGAAGTTCCACATTCAGAAATAAAACTATCTAAATATCTAATATTATTTTTTCTTTTAATGATTTTTATACAAATCATTCTAGGTGCGTTTGTTGCTGGAATGGATGCTGGTAAAATATATAATTCTTGGCCACTAATGGGCACAAATTATTTTCCTGATGATAATAATCCAATTAATTTATTAAAAATTTCAGCTTTTAGTGATCCATCTTTAGTCCAATTCATGCATCGAAATATGGCCTATATTATAATTATTTTATATTTATTTATTTTATACAAGGTTAGTAAAAATCGTATTAAACAATTTTATAAAATTTTGTTAATTTTGGGAGTTTTTTTATTAATACAAGTCATTCTAGGAATATTGACTCTTTTATTTGGTGCACATATATTTTTTGCATCTATGCACCAAATAAGTTCAATATTTTTAGTTAGTTCATGTATATATTTATTATTCCTAAATACAAAATTAACTAACGGCCTTTAATTCCGGCTTACCCGATGCCCCTAGTGCCTGTTCTAAGTCAGCAATTATATCATCAGGATGTTCAATACCAATTGAAAGTCTAACATACCCAGGTGTTACACCGGCCGCTATCAATTCTTCTTCAGTAAGCTGGCTATGTGTTGTTGTAGCTGGATGAATTGCTAAACTTCTTGCGTCACCAATATTTGCTACATGGTAAAACATTTTTAATGCTTCTATAAATCTTTTACCTGCTTCGACACCACCTTTTAATTCAATACCAACTAAAGCTCCATTTCCACCTTTAAAGTATTTTTTTGATCTATTTGCTATTTCACCTTCATGAAGAGTAGGGTAAATTACTCTTTCAATATTTTTATGTTTTTTAAGATAATCAACAACTTTTTCAGCATTCGAGCAATGTTGTTTCATTCTAAGAGGTACAGTCTCTAAACCTTGAATTATACCCCATGCATTATCAGGTGCTAAAGGAGCTCCTAAATCTCTTAACAAACATACCCTTGCTCTTACAGCAAAAGTTACATTAGCACCAGTTAGTTGAGGTACTACCTGTCCCCAAATTGCTCCACCATAACTTGGATCAGGTTCATTAAAATTTGGTTGTCTTTTTGGATCAGCTGTCCAATCAAAATTACCACCATCAACTAAACATCCGCCTATAACAGTTCCATGTCCACCAATAAATTTAGTTAAAGAGTGAACAACAATAGCAGCACCATGCTCTATTGGTTTACAAATAACTGGAGAAGCGGTGTTATCCATGATTAATGGTATATTATGTTTTCTTCCTATATCAGCAACTTCTTGAATTGGAAAAACTCTAAGATATGGATTTGGTAATGTTTCAGCATAAAAACATCTAGTTTTTTCATCTATGAGTTTCTCAAAATTTTTAGGATCAGCTGGGTCTGCATATCTACATTCAATACCAAGTTTCTTAAGTGTGTGTGTAAATAAATTTACAGTTCCTCCATATAAATCAGTTGAACTAATAAAATTATCACCTGATTGGCAAATATTTAATATTGCAAATGTTGAAGCTGCTTGACCAGATCCTACACTAACACAAGCTAATCCAGACTCCAAAGCTGCAACTCTTTTCTCAAGAACATCATTAGTTGGATTCATTATTCTTGTATAAATATTTCCAAATTCTTTTAGAGCAAATAAATTTGCAGCGTGTTCAGTATTATTAAATTGATACGATGTTGTTCTATATAAAGGAACCGCAACAGCCGTTGTTGCTGGGTCACTTCTATAATCTCCACCATGTAAAGCAATTGTTTCAGGGTTTTTTATTTTTGTCATTTTTATCTCCTTTTATTGTATTTTAGCATTATGCAAGGTAACAATACAGTTCAAATACCTACCGAAAATGTTATGAAAAAAACCTTTTTAGCTATTATATAGACATCAATAATGAACAAATCGGAATTATAGGGCTATTATTCTATAATAATAAATCTAGTAAATAAATTTTAAGATTTAGGAGGATAATTTGTGGTAATAAATTTTTTTAATACAGCTAGAACTCTATCAGCTTCTTCAAGTAACATCATATGACCACAATTATCTATAACATCTACTTTACTTCCATCAATTAAATCGGCTAATTTTTTTCCTTCTTTTACTGGACACATTTTATCACCTGTTGCTAAAATTGATAAGGTTGGTATTTTAATTTTTTTTGCAGCTTCAAAACCATTTTTATAATTATTGCAAGCTCTAAAATCTACACCCAATGTATCCTTTATGGTTCTTGATTTAGCTAACATTCCACCTGTGTTTATATGGTATAATCCTGGAACAGGATGACCTCCAAAATGACCTGCTGGTCCATGCGCCCAATCCATCATAAGATCTACAGCTTTTGGATCATTGTTTTCAGCAAGTGATAATAATTCTGGATTCATAGGTATTGCGCCAGCGCCTCCTATTAAACTTAAAGTTTTTATTTTATTTTGATATCGAGATGCACACTCTATAGTAACTAAACAGCCTTGAGAATGTCCAACTAAAGATGCTTCTTTATATCCCACAGCATCAATCACACTGCTAATCCAATCAGCCATATCTTCAATTGATTTTAAGCTTTTACCACCAGATAATCCATGACCAGGTAAATCTAAAGCCAAAACACTATAACCATGAAAAGCAAAATATCTAGTTTGAAGAACCCAAGTCATATGGGTTAAACCACTTCCATGTACAAAAATTATTAGTGGTTTTTTTTTGTCAAAAGGACGTCCACCTGTTGAGGCAAAAACCTCTTCATTGTTTACTTTAAATTTCATTGATTAGAGACAAGTCTAGGTTTTCTAGCAGCCCTAAAACCAATTTCAAAATCATTTTTTATGTCATCTATATCTTCTATACCTACAGATAGTCTAATCATATCATGAGATAAGCCAGCAAATTTTAATGTGGCTTCATCCATTTGTGAATGAGTCCCAGAAGCAGGATGTATAACTAAAGTTCTAGTATCTCCGACATTAGCAAGGTGAGATGCAAGTTTAACATTATTAATAAATGCTACACCAGCGTCTTTTCCTCCTTTAATTCCAAATGCAATCATTGAGCCTCGTCCATTCGGTAAAAGTTTTTTAGCTAGTGCATGATCTGGATGATCCGGTACACTAGGGTGTGAAACCCAAGCTACACTTTCATGACCTAACAAATATTTAACCATTTCCTCAGCATTTGAACAGTGCTTTTTCATTCTAACAGACAAAGTTTCTATACCTTGTAATACATTCCATGCATTCTGTGGACTAAGACAAGGACCAAAATCTCTCATTCCTTCAGCTCTTGCTTTCATGGTGAAAGCTGTAGGACCAAATTCCTCAGCAAAAGATAATCCATGATAACCTTCGTAGGGTGCGGTCATAGTTGGAAATTTATCATTTTGCATCCAATCAAATTTACCACCTTCTACCAATATACCTGCCATTGAAGAACCGTGTCCTGCCATCCATTTTGTTAAAGAATGAACAACAATATCTGCGCCATGTTCAAATGGTTTACAAAGATATGGAGTTTGATAAGTTGCATCTACTATTAGAGGAATGCCAGCACCATGTGCAATTTTTGCAATTTCAGGCATGTTCATTAGTTCATTTCCAGGATTTCCTACCAATTCTCCAAATATACCTTTTGTATTTTTTTGAATTGCTTTCTTGAAACCTTCAGTGTCTCTTGGTTTTACAAAAGTAGTTTTAATTCCAAATTTGGGCAGTGTTAATCTAAATAAATTTACTGTACCTCCATACAATTGTGAAGACACAACTAAATGATCTCCAGACTCACATAACGTCATTACTGTTAAAAATATTGCAGCCATTCCTGAAGAAGTTGCTAAAGCAGCTGTACCACCTTCCAAAGAAGCCACTCTTTCTTCTAATACTCCGACTGTAGGATTTGATATTCTGCTATATATATGACCGCCTCTCTCTAAATTAAATAAAGCAGCGGCATGATCAACATCATCAAACAAATATGAAGTTGTTTGATATATAGGTACTTGTCTTGAGCCAGCATTTTTGTGAGGCTGGTAACCTGCGTGTAAACTTAATGTATCAAATTTATATGTATGTGGATCTAAACCCTTTTTTTTATCGCCCATAATGATAACTCCCTTTTATAATATGTAATTATTTTTGTGTAAAAGTTAATAAACTAACATTTTTTAACATTTATATAATAAATTGACAATATAACTATTTATAAGTATTAATCCCGCATTCATGACTAAATTTATTAAAAATAACGAGATAAAATCTGATTGGTATGAAATAGATGCTAAAAATGCTGTTGTTGGTAGACTTGCGACAATCATATCAAAGATAATAAGGGGGAAAAACAAAAGTACATATACACCCCATATGGACCATGGTGATTTTGTGGTCGTTAAAAATATAGAACAAATTAAATTTACAGGTAATAAATTTGAAAACAAAAAATACTATAAACATACTGGTTATCCTGGTGGAATTAAGGAAACCACACCATCTAAATTACACAATAAAAAACCTGAAGAGGTATTAAAGCTTGCTGTTAAAAGAATGTTGCCAACTGGACCGCTAGCAAAAAAACAATTAACTAAATTAAAAATTTATTCTGGTTCATCACACCCACATGCTGCACAAAATCCAAAAATAATTGAATTGTCAAAGTTAAATAATAAAAATATTGTAAGAAATTAAATATGGAAGTTATCCCAAACATCAATACAAATTTTAAAGATAGTAAATATGCTACTGGAAAAAGAAAAACATCTATTGCTAAAGTATGGATTAAAAAGGGTACAGGTCAAATTATTGTTAATGGAAAAAAATATGATGATTATTTTACAAGAGAGAGTCACAAAATGCAACTATTGAGACCTTTTGAAATAATTAATCAACCAACTGATTATGACGTTAAGTGCAATGTTAAAGGTGGTGGTTTAACAGGTCAAGTTGGTGCAATGGTTCATGGAATTTCAAAAGCATTGTTGTTATTTGACTCTCAATTAAAACAATCATTAAAAAAAGAGAAATTAACCACAAGAGACTCCAGATCTGTAGAAAGAAAGAAATACGGACATAGGAAGGCTCGAAGAAGTTTTCAATTTTCTAAAAGATAATTTATTTTTTTTTTTCAACTGATATATTAAATTATGAAAAAGGTTAACGCTTTAATAGCTGGGTCAACAGGTTATATAGGTTTACAACTTGTAAAATTATTATTGAAACATAAAAATGTAAAAATTAAGTTTTTATGTGGCAACTCTTCAAAAGGTAAAAATATTTATTTTTATGATAAAGATTTAAAAAACAAAAAATTACCAAAGATAATTAAGTTTAAAAAAAATTTACTTAGTAAAGTTGATGTTATTTTTACAGCTCTGCCAAATGGTGAGTCACAAATTATTTCAAAATTATTATTAAAAAATAATGTATTAATTGATTTGTCGGCTGATTTTAGACTAAATAAAGCTAAAGATTATTTAAAATGGTACAAAATAAAACATAGAGCAAAACAAAATATAAATAATTCTATATATGCACTACCTGAGATTAAAAAAAATATAATTAAAAATTATAATATTATATCATGTCCAGGATGTTATCCTACATCTGCTTTATTACCATTGATTCCTCTTTTGAAAAAAAATCTTATTAATTCTAAAAATATAATTATAGATTCTAAATCAGGTTACTCTGGTGGAGGAAGAGGAATACATAAAAAATATAAAAATCATAATTTATATAATTCTTTTAGCGCCTATGGCGTTGGTTTTCACAGGCACAATTCTGAGATACAGCAAGAACTAAACATATATTCAAAAAAAAAGGTAAATTTCTCATTTACACCTCACTTGTCACCAATGTTTAGAGGAATACTCAGTACAATATATATTGAGATAAATAAAAATACTAATGCATCTAAAATATTAAATTATTTAAAATATTTTTATAAAAATGAAAAATTTGTTAAAATCATGAAAATTAACAATATTTTAAGTACCAATGATGTAATAAATACAAATTATTGCAATATTTCTGTTTGTAAAACAAAATTTCATAACAAATTAATTATTTTATCAGCCCTTGATAATTTGATAAAAGGTGGGGCAGGTCAAGCAGTTCAAAATTTAAATATAAGATATGACTTTAATAAATTTAATGGGCTAATATGAAAAAGTTTTTTTTAATATTTTTTTTATTAACTTCATGTTCGAATTTAAATTCAGAGATCAACAAAATGGTAGAAGATATTGATATATATGAAAATTTAACTTTTGATGAATTTAAAATAAAAATTATAAATTATGTAAAAGAAAGTAATTATCCAGATATTAATTAATATATGAAAAAAAATATAAATATTGCTGTTATAGGTTTAGGTCAAATAGGAAGTTATTTGCTCAATGAAATAAATTTAAAAAAAAAAGATATTGAATTAAAAACTGGAAAAAAAATAAAAGTTGTTGCAATTTCAGCTAAAAATATAAATAAGAAAAGAAAATATAAAATTAAAAAAGAAATATTTTATAAAAATCCAATCGATATAATAAAAAAATTGGATGTAGATATTTTATTTGAGGCAATTGGTCAATCAGATGGTATTTCGAAAAAAATTGTCGAAATATCATTAAAAAATAAAATAAATGTTATTACACCAAATAAAGCACTGATAGCTAAACATGGAGATTTTTTAACCTATTTAGCTGAAAAAAATAAAGTTAATCTGGAGTTTGAAGCTTCAGTAGCAGGTGGTATTCCAATACTTAGAACTATTAAAGAAGGTTTGGCTACAAATAAAATTAATAAAGTCTATGGAATTTTAAATGGAACTTGTAATTATATATTGTCTGAAATGGAAAAATCAAAAGAAACATTTTCCAATGTATTAAAAAAAGCTCAAAATTTAGGGTATGCCGAACCAGGAAATCCAAAATTAGATTTGAATGGTCACGATGCATTTGCAAAAATTAGAATTCTCTCCTCACTTGCTTTTAACAAAAAAATTTCTAAAGCAAATTGTCTTATGGAAGGTATTGAAAATATCGATTTTAAAGATGTTGAAATAGCAAGTAAACTTAATTATAGAATTAAATTACTGGGTATTACTGAAATTATTAATAATCAATTATTTGAAAGAGTACATCCTTGCTTAGTCAAAAAGGATAGTTATATAGGAAACGTAAATGGTGTTATGAATGTAGTAATAGTTCATGGTAATCCAATTGGTGAAAGTATTTTACAAGGTGAAGGTGCTGGTCCTTGCGCCACATCATCAGCATTGATGTCAGATTTATTATCAATTTTAAGAGGTAATATTAAATATCCTTTTGGCATACCGTCTGCAAAAAGAAAAAAACCCAAAATATATAATATCAAAAATTACAATAATTCATTATATCTTAGATTTGAAGTTAAAGATAAACCTGGTGTTTTATCTCAAATTACTAAACATCTTGCTAAAAGAAGAATTTCTGTTGAACGCTTGATACAAATACCTGACCATAAAAAAAAAACTGCTTCAATAGTTATAATTACACATAAATCTAACGAAAATGACGTACAAAACTGCTTAAAATCATTCAAAAACAATAGAAATATTCTAAAAAAACCTACGTTAATAAGACTTCTTTAAATGGATATATATATCAAACTTTTTGAAGTTTTGTTCCCAGTTTTTTTTATTGTTGGAATTGGATATTTTTTAGGAAAGAAAAAAAGTGATATAGATACTGTTTTTATAACAAATTATTCTGCTAATTTTGGTGCTCCTGCATTATTTATTTTTGCAATAACATCATCAGGAGTGACATTCAGTATATTTTCTGAATATTTTTTTTATTCAATAATTGCACTTATTTCATTTGCTTTAGTAGGAATAATATTTTTACTGTTAATGAAAAAAGACTATATAAGAGAGTTGCCACCTTTTTTTCTCCCCAATACTGGTAATATGGGTATTCCCATATGTCTTTTTGCTTATGGATCTATGGGGATGGGGGTAGCGGCCGCTATATCATCTTTAGTTGTTCTTCTTCATTTTACAATAAATATTTTTTTAGCTAGTAAAAAATTTGATATAAATATAATTTTAAAAAGTCCTTCATCCTATGCGGTAATTATTGCTGTATGTTTTTTGTATTTTGATCTTAAAATGCCAACTTTTGTAATTAATACTGTTATGTTGTTAGGATATGCAATGATAGTTTTAATACTAATGTCTTTGGGTATTTCTTTAACACAATTAAAAGTATTTAGTTTAAAAAATTCTTTGATTTCATCATTTGCAAGAGTTATTTTAGGTCCTGTTATTGGTTTTTTAATTATAAAAATATTTAATTTGTCTGGCTACCCTGCCGGTGTATTGTTAATACAATCTTCTATGCCTAGTGCTATTTTGACTTATTTAATAGCATCAATGTATTCTCCTAAAGAAATTGTTGATAACATATCTAGCATGATTGTTGTATCTACTTTAATGTCACTTATAACAGTCCCGATAATTGTATTTTTTGCTTTAAAATATTTTTCTTAATGAAAGCTATAATTTTTAATTTATCAGCTTGGGTAATGTTGCCAATAATGGACGGGTTTGCAAAATACTTAAGTGCAACATTGCCTGTTCTACAAATCACTTGGTCGAGATATTTTTTTACAGTTGTTTTTGTCCTTCCAATTATGTTTTTTTTCTTTAAAGAAAGATTAACTTGGACAGAGAAGCCAAAACTTCAATTAATTAGAGGCTTGTTGTTATTTTGTGCAAATATTTTATTTTTTTACTCAATTTCAATTATATCTTTAGCAAAGGCTCTTACCTTGGCTTTTGTTGCACCACTTATAGTAACAGCCTTGTCACCATTTTTGTTAGGGGAAAAAGTCGGATTAAGAAGATGGTCTGCTGTACTAACAGGTTTTATAGGTTCATTGATAGTAATTAGACCAGGTTTTGTCGATATTAATTTAGCAAGCATAGCTGCTTTAGGCACCGGTATTATGTATGCCTTTTATTTAATAGTTACTAGAAAACTTCATAAGTTTGATAATCCTCTTTTGACACTTTTATTAACTGGTACAGTAGGGACTATTATTGGCTCATTAATCATGCCATTTGTTTGGGTCCAACCATCTATTGTCGAATGGTATATGATGCTTGCAATAGGTTTTTTTGCTTCAATTGGCCATTTGTTTCTAATTTTATCTTTATTGTATGCTGATGCTTCCAAACTAGCTCCTTTCGGTTACTTTGAAATTGTTCCTAATATTATAATAGGTTATTTTTTCTTTGATCATTTTCCATCTTTATGGCATTTTGTCGGTCTAGTAATTATTATTAGTTCTGGTGTTTATATTTTTAGAAGAGAATTACATAACAATCCTATCTAATC
>CACDDC010000009.1 GCA_902551455.1 uncultured Pelagibacteraceae bacterium
CTATGGCAACCTCCGCTTACAGGAGCGTCTAAAGGTTTGGCTTTTTTATCTATTACTAGTTTTCCCAATCTTTTTACCTCAGATTCGTCAGTAGTGCTCATTTCAATCCATATTTTATTTTCGGATAGACCATTTAATATACCTTGATCAGATTCCATTACTTCGGAGCAAATTTCAGGTGAAGGTAGACATGTAATTATCACATCTGATTTTTGAGCCAATTCTTTTGCAGTATTTGCAATTTTTGCTCCTTTTTTTTTAAAGTTTTCAGTTACATTCTTTTCAACATCTCTAACTGTTAATTCAAATTTGTTTCTCAACAAACTTTCTGCAAGTTTACCACCAACATTGCCTAGACCTATAAATCCAATTTTCATAACATCCTTTTATTTTAGTGATTATAAAATACCTTATGGTATATTTATGCAATAAAAATGTATTCAACAAAAATAGATCCGAAATTCAACAATAATCAAAACCCAAAGGTAGGTCTAATTGCTCTTGCAAGTGACTATATGATTGAGAAAGATTTTATAAATATAATAAAAGATAAGAAAATAGATTTTTTTGTTAATAGAATTGAATGTTTTAATCCTTTAACCAAAGAGAATTTGATAAAAATGTCTGAGAAAGTTACAGATGTAACAAACGATATACTTCCAGGTGAAAAAATAGATTGCGTAGTCTATGCTTGCACATCTGGAACAATTGCTACAGGTTTTAAATCTATAGAAGATAAAATTAAAAAGGCAAAACCAGAAGCTGAAGTTACTACACCTAGCACAGCTTCAATAAAAGCACTGAAAAAATTAAATTTAAATAAAATTGCAATTTTTACACCCTATCCAAAAAAATTAAACGATGAAGTTATAGATTTTTTTAAGAAAGAAAATTTTTCAATTACTTCAAATTCATATTTCGATATTGAGTCAGATATAGATATAGGAAAAGTTGATCCTGATTATTTATACGAAGTTTTATCTAAAATGGACTTAAATGGTGCAGATGCTTTATTCATTTCGTGTACAGCTCTACCAGCATTGTCAATTATAGATAAACTAGAAAAAAAATTAGGAAAAATAGTTTTATCTAGTAATCAAGCTCTTATATGGCACACACTTAATAAAGTTGGTTTTAATGACACTATAGATGGATTTGGAAAATTATTTCTAAAAAATTAAAAATGCTTTTTACGAAAGAAGAATACAAAAGAAGATTAGAAAAAGTAAAAAAATCAATGCAATCTAAAGGAATTGATTTACTTATTTCCCAAGATACTAATAATATGAATTATCTAACAGGTTATGATGCTTGGTCATTTTACTATGCTCAATGTGTGATAGTTCATATTGATGCTGAAGAACCTTTGTGTTTTGTAAGAGCCCAAGATGCGGGTGGAGCATATATTAAAACTTATTTAAAAAAAGAAAATATTATTATCTATGAAGAAAAATATATTCATACTTGGCCAATGCATCCATATGACCCTTTAATTGAACTTATTAAAAAAAATAAATGGGATAAATTAAATATAGGAGTAGAAATGGATAGCCACTATTTTACTGCTTATTGTTATCAAAAATTAAAACAAGGCTTGCCTAATTCAACATTAAAAGACTCTGAAAGATTAGTTAACTGGGCAAGATTAGTAAAATCTGATACTGAAATTAATTTTATGCAAGGAGCGGCACAAATATCTCAAATAGCTATGAAGGTAGCTATAGACAGTATCAATCCTGGAGTAAGACAATGTGATGCTGTAGCGGAAATTCAAAAAGCTTTATTTAAAGGTACTCCTGAAATTGGAGGTGAATATGCAAGTATTGCAACATTGTTACCAACAGGAAAAGGAACATCTGCTTCACACTTAACTGCAACAGACGAAAAATTTGTAGAAGGAGAAGCAACAATAATTGAACTTTCAGGAGTAAACAAAAGATATCACTGTCCTATGGCAAGAACTGTTTTACTAGGAAAACCAGATCAAAAAAAAATAGATGCAATGAAAGCAACAAACGAAGCACTTGATGCGGGAATAGCAGCAACAAAACCTGGAAATACAGCTGATGATGTTGCTCAAAAATTTTGGGCAGTTTTAGACAAATACAATATTAAGAAAGAATCAAGAACTGGTTATTCAATCGGAATTGGATATCCTCCAGATTGGGGAGAACATACCTTAAATATCTATAAAGGTGATATGACTGTTTTGCAACCTAACGTATGTTTTCACATGATTGCTGTAATGCAATTTGGTGATTGGGGAGTCGAAGCCTCAGAGTCTGTAAGAGTGACAGAGAAAGGTAGTGAGTGTTTTTGCAATTTTTCTAGAGAATTACACATAAAATAAAATAGCTTGAAATCAATCTCTACAAATGTTTTAAAACCATCTTAATGTCTAAGAATAAAGAATTCGTTAAATTTGATAAAGTAGATAAAAGCTACGACGGAAAGGTTTTAGTTGTTAAAGATTTAAACTTAAATATCGCTGAAGGTGAATTTGTAACTATGCTTGGACCTTCAGGATCTGGAAAAACAACATGCCTAATGATGTTGGCAGGATTTGAGACACCAACAAATGGTGAGATATATTTAAATTCAAATCCTATTTCAAATATTCCTCCACATAAAAGAGGCATTGGAATGGTATTTCAAAATTATGCTTTATTTCCACATATGACAGTTTATGAAAATTTAGCGTTTCCTCTTAAAGTTAGAAAAATTTTAAAAGATGATATTGATAAAAAAGTAGACAAAGTTTTATCAATGGTTTCATTATCTGGATTTGAAAAAAGAATGCCAGGTCAATTATCTGGAGGACAACAACAAAGAGTTGCGGTTGCAAGATCATTAGTTTTTGATCCTCAGCTAGTATTGATGGACGAACCTTTGGGAGCGCTCGATAAAAATTTAAGAGAAAGCATGCAATATGAAATTAAACACATCCATGAAAGTATTGGAGTAACAGTTGTTTATGTTACACATGACCAAGGTGAGGCTCTTACAATGTCAAATCGTATAGCTGTTTTCAATGATGGTAAAGTTCAACAGTTATCTTCACCAGACAAATTATATGAGGAACCCGTTAATTCATTTGTAGCAGAATTCATTGGGGAAAATAATACTTTCTCAGGAGAAGTAACCGACTTTTCCAAGGATAAGTGTAAAGTAAAATTAACTTCAGGAAATGAGATTTTAGCTAACCCAATCGCTATAAAATCAAAAGGAGAAAAAACAAGAGTTTCTTTAAGACCTGAAAGAGCAATAATTGATCCAGATAGTAAAATGGAAAATAAATTTAAAGGCAAAATAGAAGAAGTAATTTATCATGGTGATCACACTAGAGTCAGACTAAATTTATTAGAAAACAAAGAATTTATACTCAAGATTCCAAATAGTTCTGCTAGAATGGATATTAAAGTAGGTAATGAATTAAACGTTGGTTGGAATAGCTTTGATGCAAGAGCATTAGACCCAAAATAAATTTTTTTCCATTAAATTAGCTGTAAATTCAAGCCATTTTAAGCAATTGTACTGTTGACTCTATATACTGATCTTGCTGTAATCCTCTTTTTAAAAAACGTTTAAACGGAGGGATAATGAAGAAACTTAGTAAGTTATTACTAGCTATAACTTTTGCATTTTCTGTTACTACATCTGCATTTGCTGTCGTTGTTGCATCATGGGGTGGAGCTTATACGGAAAGTCAAAAATTAGGCTATGGTGATCCTACTGCTGCAAAATTAGGTATACCTATTGACTGGGTAGACTACTCAGGTGGATTATCAGAAATTAAAGCACAAAAAGAAGCTGGTGCAATTACGTGGGATATAATCGACGTATTTGCAAAAGATACTATTATTGGATGTGACGAAGGAATATTTGTTGAATTCGATTTTGACAAAGATTTCTCTCCAGCTCCAGATGGTACTCCTGCAAGTGAAGATTTTTTTACTAGCATGCCAAGTAAATGTGCAGTTGGAAATATTTTATACTCTTGGAACTATGCATACAACACAGAAAAAGTTGGTGACAAAACTCCAAAAAATATAAAAGACTTTTTTAATGTTAAAAAGTTTCCAGGAAAAAGAGCTTTATACAAAAGTGCTATGCACAATATAGAAATTGCTTTAGCGGCTGACGGAGTAAAAGTTGCAAAAGGTGGTTCAGTTGTGTACGGAAAATTAGAAACTGAAAAAGGATTACAAAGAGCTTTTGATAAGATATCAAAACTTTGCAAAGATCCTAATGGCGGATGTGTGTTCTGGTCTGCAGGTGCTCAACCACCAGAAATGTTAATGAGTGGTGAAGTTGTTATGGCAACTGGTTGGAACGGAAGATTCTTTAATGCTACAGTTGGTGAAGGTGCTCCAATCAAACAAGTTTGGGACGCTCAAGCTCTTGACTATGAATATTTTGCTTTAGTTAAAGGTGGACCAAACGAAGCTGACGCTATGAAAGCTTTAAGAGAAATGACAAGTACTGAAGGTTTAGCAGGAAGCGCTAAGTATATAGCTTATGCTCCTTGGAGAAAATCTTCTATAGCTGTTATGGAAGCAGGTGAGCCTTGGTATAAAGATGGTAAGACTAACATGGTACCTCATATGCCGACTGCACCAGGTAACTTAAAAAATTATTTCCTAATGAATGCTGAATTCTGGGCTGATAACGGTACAGAGATTGGTGAAAAATGGGAAACTTTAAAAGCTACATTTTAGTTTTATATAACTAAAATATAATATAATATTTAAAGGGCGGTTTATTCAGCCGCCCTTTTTTTATATGAGCAAAGAAACAAAACAAATATTATCTACAGACGGAATTCCTTTAGAAGAAAGTCTTAAAAAAGCTGAAAAAAAAAATAAGATCAAAGCTTTTTTATTAGTTTGTCCTTTATTACTATTTTTAATAATAACTTATGTATTCCCGATAGGTGAAATGCTTTTTCGAAGTGTTGATGACAAAATGGTTACTAATATGTTGCCCAAAACCTATAAAGCCATGGAAAATTGGGATGGAAAAGATTTACCTGAAGAAGATGTATTTAAAGCATTTTATTTAGATTATAAAATTTTAGTTGAAGAAAAAAGACACGGAAAATTAGCTACACAGCTTAATTATGAAAAAAATGGTTTTAAAAGTATTTTAAAAAAATTAGCAAGAAAGCAAAAGAAATTTGAAGAAGGAAATTATAAAGATCAGATAACGAAAGTTCATAAGAGATGGGGACAAGTTGATTATTGGAGAGCTATAAAAAGAAGAGCGCCAGCATATACATATTCCAAATATTTAAAAGGAGTGGATATGTATGAGAATGAAGATGGTAAAATTGTTCAAGTTCCCGAGAATAGAAGAATTCACAAACTTTTATGGATGAGGACATTAAACATTGCTCTTGGTGTAACCATCTTGTGTTTTTTCATGGCTTATCCAATAGCTCATTTGCTTGCAACTCTTCCAATGAAATACAGTAACTTACTTATGATTTGTGTGCTTCTTCCATTCTGGACCTCACTACTTGTAAGGACAGCAAGCTGGATGATCCTACTGCAACAACAGGGTATAGTGAATGATTTCATAGTATGGATTGGATTGGTTAGCGATGATAATAGGCCTGAGATGATGTACAATAAAACAGGGACTTTTGTAGCTATGACACAAATTCTCTTACCTTTTATGGTTTTGCCATTGTACAGTGTTATGAAGACTATATCCCCAAGCCTAATGAGAGCTGGGAAATCTTTAGGAGCAACCCCTGCAATTGCTTTTTTTAAAGTTTATTTTCCATTAACAATACCTGGAATAGGGGCAGGTTGTTTGCTAGTTTTTATTCTTGCAATTGGTTACTACATTACTCCAGCTTTAGTTGGTGGTGCATCAGGAACATTAATAAGTAACCAAATAGCTTATCATATGAAAGAAACATTAGATTGGAGTTTTGCATCTGCAATGGGGTTGATGCTTTTAGCAGGAGTTTTGGCAATCTATTGGCTTTATAATAAACTTGTAGGAGTTGATAACATTAAATTAGGTTAGATATGGCATTACCAAAATATACAGAACCACATTATAGAATTTGGCACTACATTTATTTATTTATTTGTGCTTGTGTATTTTTCTTTTTAATTGCCCCTTTGTTTGTAATCTTTCCTCTTTCTTTTAATGCAGAAGAATTTTTAGTTTTTTCAGATGGAATGAAAAGATTAGACCCTGATGCATTTTCATTAAGGTGGTATCACGATATGGTTTATGGAACAAAAAATCCTTGGGGTTTAGCTGCAAAAAACAGTATCATAATTGCGTTCTTTGCAACCATAGGATCGGTTATTCTTGGAACACTTGCTGCTTTAGGATTGAGTAGCAGATATATGCCATTTAAAGGATTGATTATGGCAGCATTGATTTCACCTATGATTGTTCCATTAATAATTTCAGGTGTAGCAATTTTCTTTTTTATGGCCAAAGTTGGTTTAGCAGCAACACACCTAGGTATCATTCTTGCACATATAATTCTTGGAACACCATTTGTAGTGATAACTGTTACCGCAACATTATCAGGATTTGATCATAGTGTTACTCGAGCAGCAGCTAGTCTTGGTAGCAACCCAGTAAATACATTTATGAAAATCACACTACCTTTAATTTTGCCAGGTGTAATTTCTGGAGCACTATTTGCTTTTGTAACATCATTTGATGAAGTTGTTGTAGTATTATTTTTAGCGGGACTAGATAATACAACTATACCAATCCAAATGTGGACTGGCTTAAGAGAACAATTAAGCCCAACAATTCTTGCTGTGGCTACTTGTCTTATATTGCTATCCACTTTGATACTGCTAACAGCTGAACTTTTGAGAAGAAGATCTGAGAGAATAAGGGGAATAAGCAGATAATTTATTGCTGAGTAATAAATTTTAATATAAATCGATTTCATGGAAATTAAAAAAGTTGTAGTGATTGGATCTGGAACTATGGGTAGCGGAATTGCAGCTCAATTATGTAATGCAAATATTCCAGTTACATTATTAGATTTAAAAACAGAGATAAGCGAACTGGCTAGAGATAGAATTTTTAAATCGAGACCACCTCTATTGATTGATAAATCAAAAATAAAAAATATTGATGTTGGAAATATAAATGACGATTTTAATGTAGTAAAAAATGCTGATTGGATTGTAGAAGCAGTTGTTGAAAAAATTGATATAAAACATGAAATATATCAAAAAATATTTAAGAGCAGAAAGCCTGGGGCAATAGTTTCATCTAACACATCATCAATACCTATAAAAATACTCTCAGAAAAATTAACAAATGATGAAAAAAAAGATTTTTGTATTACTCACTTTTTTAACCCAGTTCGTTATATGGGTTTATTGGAAATAGTTAAAAATGAAAATAATGATTTAAATAAAATAAATTCTTTAAAAATTTTTTGTGAACGAGAATTAGGCAAAGGTGCAATTATATGTAATGATACTCCAGGATTTCTTGGAAATAGAGTAGGTGTTTATTCAATGCAAGTAGCAATGACAGAAGCTTTCAAAATGAAATTATCTATAGAAGAAGCAGATGCAGTATTTGGTAGGCCAATGGGTATACCAAAAACAGGAGTATTTGGACTTTACGATTTGATCGGTATTGATTTGATGGCTGATGTATTAAAAAGTTTCATCAAAGAGTTGCCAGAAAATGATAAGTTTCAAATTGTTGCTAAGGAAATTCCTCTAATTACTAAACTGATACAAACAGGTTATACAGGCAGAAAAGGTAAAGGTGGTTTTTACCGTATGAATAAATCAAATAATCAAAAAATTTTAGAGGCAATAAATTTAGAAACAAGTGAATATTCACCATCAAAAAAAATAGACCTCAAAATAGATAAAGTTAATTTAAAAAATTTAATTAATAGAAAAGATAAATATGGCGAATATGCTTGGTCAGTAATTTCTAAAATAATTAAATATGCATCATCATTAGTTCCAAGTATTACTAAAAAATTTAATGATATTGATGAAGCAATGAGACTTGGCTTTAACTGGACAATGGGACCATTTGAAATGTTAAAAGAAATAGGTGTTAAAAACTTTTTTGAAAAAATTGATAGTTTTGAAAATAATAAATTTTTAGAAAATCTATATAAAACTAAAGACGAAAATTTTTATGGAGAGAGACAAATTTATACGAATATTGAAACATTGGGAAAAATAAAACCAAAAGCAATTAAAATTGATAAAAATAATTCTGCCGAAATTTTTTAGATTTAAAGATTATAATATCGTAGAATTTACAACCAAAGCAAATACATTGGACTATGATTCAATGGATTCATTAAAAAAAGCAACTGATAAGCCATTAATAATAATTAATGAAAGCATGCAATTCTCAGCTGGGGTAAATTTAACTTATACAATGGATTTTGCAGACAAAGGAGATTTTAAGTCTATTGAAAAATTTATCAAATATTTTCAAGAAACATGCAAGCATCTTAAGTATTCCAAATATCCTGTTGTATCTGCTCCTTCTGGTTTAACGCTTGGCGGTGGATTTGAAGTACTCGTACAAAGTAATTTTGTTGCATCACATACCAATATTGTGGTTGGTTTAGTTGAGACAATAGTTGGATTAATTCCAGCTGGAGGAGGATGTAAAGAAATGTTATGGAGATGGTCTCAGTCAGAGAAAGCTAAAAAAGATCCAGATTTTGCACCTCTTCAAGTTTTTAATATTATTGGATATGCAAAAACTGCTACTTCACCAGTAGAAGCAGAACCATTAAAATATCTAAGACCTGAAGATAAAAAAATTATGAATAGAAATAGTTTATTTACTGTTTCGAAAAAAATATTGGAAGAAAATAAAGACTTTCAACCCCCCAACAAATGCTCATTTAATTTATCTGGAAAACCTCTTAAAGAAAAAATGATTAAAGTTTTAGAAAAGCTTTACAATGAAAAAGTGATACTAGACCATGGAATGGAAGTTGGTAAAGAATTAGCACACGTTTTAAGTGGAGGAGACACAAGTATTGAAAAAACTTTGAATGAGGATGATCTATATAAACTAGAATTAGATGCATTCATGAAATTAATAGAAACAAAAAAAACTCAAGAAAGAATTAAACATACATTGGCTACAGGAAAACCACTAATTAATTAACATTTTAAAATAATTAATAAAATCAGGTCTTAATATATATTCTGATTTTTCATCATATTTAATTTTTTCTATTACCTCCAAACCATATAGAACTTTACCTAATGGAGTATATTCTCCTTCATAAAGTGGTGCATCAGTCAAAATAATAAAGAATTGACTATCTTCGGTATTTTTTTCATGTGTGCGTGCAAATGCAACAGTTCCTTTTACAAAATTTAATTTATTATTTGTTTCTGAATCAATTGTTCCTAATCCAGATTTTCCTGTGCCTATTTTAGCATAATTTAAATTATTTTTTTTCCCAAATTCAAGATCACCTGATTGAACTAGAACATTTTTTATCACTCTATGGAAAGCAACGTTGTTATATGAACCGGATTTAATTAAAGTTTTAAATCTTTTTACAGAGTTAGGTGAGATTTCAGGATACAGCTCAATTATTACATTTCCACACTGAGCATTTAATATTGCGATATTTTCTGGTTTATTAAAAGTTAACTTTTCAGGATTGTATTTTTTTATAAATAGGCATTTATTTTTTATTTTAAAATAAGTGCCAAAAGTAACTAAACCTAACAAAATAATAAAAATTAATAGAATTTTTTCAGAGGTACTTTGTTTTATTTTTTTTATCATTTTATAAAATTAAATTTGTCATCAATTTCTACTAATCTATTTTTTATAAATAATATTTTTTTATTTAATATAGGATCTTTTGATACTTTATATTTAACAGCCTCCATATCAGTCATCATAAAAGAAAATACTTCAGCCATATCCTCTGAAGCTGTCGACATAGAATATTCTGTAAAAAAACCATTATTTTTTTCTAAAAGATTTAAATTTAATCGATTAGAGCAAGTAGAACATTCAGAATATTTAAATTCAGAATTATTAAATTTTTTCCAATCATTTTCAGAAAAGTAACTTTTATGAGTATCATAAATTAAATGAAAAACTTCATGATGCAAAACTCTTTCAAAGAATTTTTTATCAAAATTAATATCTACAATTAAAGTTCTCATTTTATGATTAGGAACACCTGCCGCACTTATTTCTGAAACTATTAAATTTTCACACAAAACTATGAATTTTAAATTAATCTTATTTAAAAAGTTTGGACTATATCTACCTAAATTATTTTTTATCAAAATAAATTTTTTATCAATAGATTTTAAAGATGAATTTAGACAATCTACACTGTTATTTCTAATACCAACCTTAAATGGTTTTGTTGCTCTCAAATATTTTAAGCCATTTGAAGTATTGTCTTGGTATATCTCTAAGTTTGGTATTTTGATTAAATTATATATTGTGTTAGCATTAACTGGTGAAAATAATAGGAGAAAAAAAATTATAATTCTAAAAAAAAACATTAATAAATATAGATGAAAAAAGAAAAAAAATAAAAACCCAATTCAACCAGTTAGTGGGACAAAAGTCCCAAGATTTGCAGGACCAAGCACATTTGCAAGATTACCTGAGTTAAGAGATGTTGAAAGATGTGATGTTGCAATTGTTGGAATTCCTTTTGATGCAGGAACAAGCTACAGGCCTGGTGCAAGATTTGGCCCCCAAAGTATTAGACAAGCTTCAAGACATTTAAGAACAAATTATCATCCTAATTATGATGTTGAGCCATTTAAAGTTCAGCAAGTTGCAGACGCAGGAGATATAACATGCAATCCTTTCAATATAGATGAAGCTATAAAACAAATAGAAGCAGGTGCATCTGATTTATTAAGCAAAACAGGCGGCATAATAAGTATGGGGGGGAGATCATACAATTGCGTTTCCTTTACTAAGGGCAATGAATAAAATTAATAATGGACCAGTAGCGCTTGTTCATTTTGATGCTCATCTAGATACTTGGGACACATATTTTGGTGCTCCATATACTCATGGAACTCCATTTAGAAGGGCAAGAGAAGAAAATTTATTTTTAGATAATGCATCCATGCATGTAGGTATAAGAGGACCGTTATACAGCAGAGATGATTTAAAAAATGATGCAAGTTTTGGTTTTAAAATAATCCATTGTGATGAGTTTCAAACTGAAGGAATAGATAAAATAGTTCAAAGAATTAAAAAAAGAGTAGGCGATAATCCATTATATCTATCAATCGATATTGATGTGTTAGATCCAGCATATGCACCAGGAACAGGAACACCTGAGATTGCAGGAATGACTACAAGAGAAATTGTAAATGTTATTAGAGGTCTTTCAGGTATGAATTTAATTTCTGCAGATGTAGTTGAAGTATCACCCGCTTACGATCATGCAGAAGTTACATCATTAGCTGCAGCAACAATAATTTATGAATTAACAAATTTGTTTGCAAAAAAAAAACTATAGGTTAGATTTCATAATGCAAAATAAGAAACATTTTTATATTAATGGAAAATGGGTTGCACCTATTGAACCAAGAAACTATAAAGTAATTGATCCCTCAAATGAAGAGCCTTGTGCCGAAATATCTCTTGGTGGAAAAAAAGATGTAGATAAAGCAGTTAGTGCTGCAAAAAAAGCTTTTGAAAATTGGGCTTTCTCTAAAAAAGAGGAAAGATTAGATTTGTTGGAAAAACTATATGTAGTTTACAAAAAACGATGGGCTGAAATGGCAAAAATTATTTCTCTTGAAATGGGAGCACCTATGAAATTTTCGACAGAAATGCAAGCAGCAACAGGAGCAAGTCATATCAAATCTTTTAAAAATATATTAAAAGATTTTCAGTTTGAGAAAGATTTAGGAGAAGAAAAAAATAATCAAAAACTGTTATATGAGCCAAAAGGTGTATGTGCTCTAATAACTCCTTGGAATTGGCCAATAAATCAAGTTAATTTAAAAGTTATTCCTGCATTAGCATCAGCATGTACAGTAGTTTTAAAGCCATCTGAAATAGCACCCTTGTCGTCAATGTTGCTCGCTGAAATGATAGACGAAGTGAAGTTTCCTTCAGGAGTTTTCAACTTAGTAAATGGAGATGGTGAAATTACTGGTAATGCTTTAACTAGTCATCCTGATATAAATATGATTTCCTTTACGGGATCAACAAGAGCAGGTGCATTAATCTCACAAAATGCTGCAAAAGACTTTAAAAGAATTAGTTTAGAATTAGGTGGAAAAGGTGCAAATATAATATTCAAAGATGCTGACTCAGAAGCTGTGGCAAGAGGAGTTTTAAGATGTTTTAGAAATTCAGGACAATCATGTAATGCACCAACAAGGATGTTAGTTGAAAAATCAATTTATAATGAAACTGTTGAGAAAGTAAAAGAATTGGCAAACAATACAAAAGTTGATTCTCCAGAAAAAGACGGTGATCATATTGGACCTGTAGTTTCAGAAATGCAATTTAATAAAATACAAACTTTGATTCAAAAAGGAATAGATGAAGGTGCAAAATTAGTTGCGGGTGGAAGAGGCAAACCAAAAGGTTTTGAAAAAGGATATTATGTAAAACCTACAGTTTTTGCAGATGTTAATAATCAAATGGAGATTGCAAGAACTGAAATTTTTGGTCCTGTGTTATCCATAATCCCTTTTGAAAACGAGGATGAAGCTATTAAAATAGCAAATGATACTCCTTACGGTCTTACAAACTATATCCAAACCCAAGATAAAGAAAAAGTTAAGAGAGTTGCAAGAAAACTTAGATCTGGAATGGTAGATGTAAACGGAGTTGGTATTGCTGTTGCATCTCCATTTGGAGGCTACAAACACTCTGGAATAGGACGAGAAGCGGGAACTGAGGGCTTGATAGAATTTTTAGAAGTTAAAACTGTTGGTGGTTGGAATTAATTTTAACTAGATTGTTTTTTAATACCTTCAAGAAGATTTAAGCATTTTTTTAATTCGTCTAACTTTATATATTCATCGACTTTATGTGCTTGTTCAATTGATCCTGGACCACATACTACTGTACTTATTCCAATTTCTTGAAACAAACCTGCTTCTGTGCCAAATGAAACTACTTCACGAGAATTATCTCCAGTAATACTAGAAATTAATTCACATGCTTCTGATTTTTCTTCTCTATCGAAACCTATTATTTCTCCAATAATTTCTTTCTTGATTGAAGATTTTGAATAAATTTTTTTCATTTCTGGAAGTAGTTCCTCGTTAACAAATTTATCTATTTCTGAATTTACAAATATTCCATCTTCTTTTACAACTGGTCTAAGTTCCCAGTCAACTCTACATTTGTCTGCAATAACATTTCTAGCAATTCCACCAGAAATTCCTCCAATTTGAAGAGTAGTATATGGAGGATCAAATACAGAATGTTTTGGAGTTTTTTCTTTAAGAATATTTCTAAGTTTTAATAATTTGTCTATAAATTTTACAGCATATTCTACAGCATTTACTCCTTTGTCTGGAGCTGAACCATGTCCCGCCAATCCTTCAAAGTGTGTTGTGTATTCGTAACATCCTTTATGCGCATCAATTATTTTCATATTTGTTGGTTCTCCAACGATACAAATACCATTTTTAATATTCCTTTTTTTTAACTCTTCTATTAATATTGGAGCTCCTTGGCATGCAGTCTCCTCATCAAATGTAAACGAAAAATGAATATCTCTACTTAAATTAGATTTTGAATAAATTGGCGCATAAGCTAAGGTACACGCAATAAATCCTTTCATATCGCACGAACCTCTTCCATAAAGTTTATTTTCTTTTATTGTCGCTATAAATGGATCCGTTGACCAGCTTTTTGAAACAGGCACAACATCAGTATGACCAGAGAGAATTATTGGATTTTTTCCATTAGGTTTTTTTGCTTTGATAGTTGCAAATAAATTGACTCTTTTTTTTTCTTGATCGTATGTCCTAAAAGATTCTGCGCCTAGGCCACTTAATATTTTATCACAGTAATCAATTAACGAGCTATTGTCTTCCCCAGATATTGTTTTAAAGGCTATTAAATCAGAGAGTATTTTAATAGAATTGTCATACAAAGGTTTCAAATTATTTTCTGTACTCATATTTAATATCAATTATATATTAAATTCATGAAAGAACAAATAACCTACGATATATTTAATAAAGTAGATATAAGACTTGGCACCGTAATATCTGTAAAAAAAAATGAAAAAGCGAGAAAACCTTCCTTAGTAGTAGAAGTAGATTTTGGAAAAGAAATAGGAATTAAACAATCTTCTGCACAAATAACTCATTATTATAACGAAGAAAATTTAAAAGGTAAGCAGGTAATTGCGGTATGTAATTTTGAAGAAAAAAATATAGCTGGAATTGTTTCTCAAGTATTAATTCTAGGCTCAATAGACAAAGTGGGAAGAGTTACTCTAGTACATCCATCACAAAAAGCAGAAAACGGTTTACCCATAGCATAATTAAATGCACCCAGAATTATTATCTATGTCATTATTTATGTTGGTCACAAGTTGTTCGCCAGGTCCAAACAATATTGTTGCATCCTATTCAGCATTTAATTTTGGTATGGCAAAAACAATTCCACATATGTTTGGAGTAATTTTTGGTTTTACAACTTTAGTCGCAGTAGTAAATTTTGGTTTAATAAATATTTTTAAAATGTTTCCATTGATTCAAGAAATTTTAAAATATGGAGGATCTATATTTTTAATTTATCTATCATATAAAATTGCATTTTCTAAATCAAAATCTAATGACACCTCTGAAAATCCAGTTAAATTTATACAGACGTTTTTTTTTCAATTTTTAAATCCCAAAGGCGTTATAGTAGCAATTATAATTGTATCTACATATGTGGATAGTGGAGAAAATTTTATTAATCACTCATTATGGGTTTTAGCAGTAGCATTTTTTTTTGCTTGTTTTAGTATTTTATTTTGGTCTCTTGTAGGAAAATTTTTAAGAAAATTTGCGACAAATGAGAAATTTATTAAGCGTTTTAATTATGTTATGTCATTCCTTTTATTAATTTGTATAGTAACATTTTATTTATAATGAAGATTCATAATTTAGCCGAAAAAATTTATAAAATATAAATTTATGAAACCAGGAACAAAAAATTCTTATAAAGCATTACAGACCATGAATATTGATGGAATTGATTATAAATATTATTCATTACGTGAAGCTGAAAAAAATGGTTTAACAGGCATATCAAACCTACCTAAATCTCTAAAAGTTTTATTAGAAAATTTACTCCGATTTGAAGATAATTTATCTGTTACAAAAAATCAGATTCAGTCAATAAAAAATTGGATTAAAGAAAAGAGATCTAATATTGAGATAGCATATAGACCTGCAAGAGTACTTCTCCAGGACTATACTGGTATTCCAGCTGTTGCAGACTTGGCTGCAATGCGTGAAGCTGTTAAAGAAAAAAATAAAGATCCAAAAAAAATTAATCCTATTTCTTCAGTAGATTTAGTTATAGATCATTCAGTCCAAGTAGACCAATCTGCAAAACCTGATTCATTTGAAAAAAACGTAGATATAGAATTTAAAAGAAATAGCGAAAGATATTCTTTTTTAAAGTGGGGACAACAAGCATTTAATAATTTTCGTATAGTGCCTCCAGGTACGGGTATTTGTCATCAAGTTAATTTAGAGTATCTATCAAAGGTAGTTTGGTCAGAAAAATATAAAGGAGATGAGTATTTATTTCCAGATACTTTAGTTGGAACTGATAGTCATACGACTATGGTCAATGGTTTATCTGTTCTTGGTTGGGGCGTTGGTGGAATAGAGGCAGAAGCAGGAATGCTTGGACAACCTATTTCAATGTTAATTCCAGAAGTAATAGGCTTCGAGTTTAAAAACAAAATGCCTGAAGGTACTACTGCTACTGATTTAGTTTTAACAGTTGTAAAAATTTTGAGAGATAAAGGAGTTGTTGGAAAATTTGTTGAGTTTTATGGAGATGGTTTAAAAAATCTTACACTTGCCGATAGAGCTACAATTGCAAATATGGCACCAGAGTATGGTGCTACCTGTGGCTTCTTTCCTATTGATGATGAAACTTTAAAATACTTAAGGTTTTCAGGAAGAGATGAACATACAGTTATTACAGTAGAAAAATACGCAAAAGAGCAGGGGTTATGGTCAAGTAGCAATATTGAATTTACTGATACTGTTTCATTAGATATGTCTAAACTTGTTCCAACTATATCTGGACCCAAAAGACCTCAAGATAAAGTTCTATTAACTGATGCAGCATCTAATTTTGAAAGAATATTTTTTGAAAATACGAAAAGAAAAAAATTTAATTTAGCAGAAGTTCCTAATGAGGATTTAGTTATAAGGGATGGAAATATATTAATAGCCGCAATTACTTCATGCACCAATACATCTAATCCTAATGTTTTAATTGCCGCAGGACTGCTTGCAAAAAAAGCTTGTGAATTTAATATGAGTAGTCGACCTTGGGTTAAAACTTCGTTTGCGCCAGGTTCTAAAGTTGTAACAGATTATTTAAAAAAAGCAGGTCTTGATATTTATCTAGATAAATTAGGTTTTAATTTAGTTGGTTATGGTTGCACAACATGTATAGGAAATTCAGGACCTCTTAACAAAAATATTTCTGATGCAGTATTAAAAAATAATATTTACGGTGTTTCGGTCTTATCTGGAAATAGAAACTTTGAAGGTAGAATATCCCCTCTTGTAAAAGCCAATTACCTAGCGTCCCCACCCTTAGTGATTGCATATGCTTTAGCTGGTTCTATGGATTTTGATTTATACAAAGATTCTTTACAACAACTTGCTGATGGAAGAGAAATATTTCTTAAAGATATATGGCCAACTAATAAAGAAATAGAAGATGTTTTGAAACAATCCCTTAAACCTGAAATGTTTAATAAAAGATATTCAAATGTTTCAGAGGGACCTATTCAGTGGCAAAAAATAAAAACTGAAAAAAGTAGCATTTACAATTGGGATCAAGAGTCAACTTACGTAAAAAAACCCCCGTTTTTTGATAATCTTTCAGACGAACCAGAAGGGTTTAAAAAAATAAAAGATGCAAGACCATTATTAATTTTAGGAGATATGGTTACAACAGACCATATTTCACCTGCAGGATCAATAGAAAAAGAAAGTCCTACAGGTGAATATTTTATGGAGCATCAAATATTACCTGAAGATTATAACTCTTATGGATCAAGAAGAGGAAACCACGAGGTAATGACGAGGGGAACTTTTGCAAATATTAGAATAAGAAATGAAATGGCTTCAGGAACTGAAGGCGGATTTACTAAATTATATCCTGAGGGAAAAGTTATGCCAATTTATGAAGCTGTTGTCGAGTATAGAAAAAGAGGAACTGATCTAGTAGTTATAGGTGGAAAAGAATATGGAACTGGATCATCTAGAGATTGGGCGGCTAAAGGAACAAAATTATTAGGTGTTAAATCTGTAATTGCAGAAAGTTTTGAGCGAATACATAGATCAAATCTAATAGGTATGGGAATTTTACCACTTCAATTCATTGATGGTATGAATAGATTAAACTTAAAATTACAAGGATCAGAATTAATTAGTATAATTAATTTAGAGAAAGGAATTGAACCATTAGAAAAAATAAAAGTAGAAATTAAATATGTTTCTGGTGATAGTAAAAAAATAGAAACTATTTGCAGAATTGATACAAAAAATGAAATTGAATATTTTAAAAATGATGGAATTCTAAAATATGTTCTAAGAAAGATGATTTAATAAATGGATCAGGATATTGAAATAATAAACAATGAAACACGTAGAGAAAGAATAATAAACTTCATTGTTAAAAATAAAAAAAGAATAGTTTCAATTGGAGCTATTTTAATACTAATTTTACTTGGTTTTTTTTCATACCAAGCATACATAGAGAGTCATAAAGAGGGATTAGCTAACAAATATAATTCAGCCACAAGCAATTATCAAATTGGAGATAAATTAAAAGTAGAAACAATAATGAAACAAATTATTAATGAAAAAGACAAAACATATTCACCGTTAGCACTATATTTTTTAATAGATAATAATCTTATTTCATCTGTGGAGGAGGCAAATAACTATTTTGATATAATTATAAATGAAGTTAAATTAGAAAAAGAGATAAAATTTTTAAATATTTATAAAAAAGCATTATTCAATTCTGATACAGAAAATGAAAATGAATTACTTGAAATAATTAATCCATTACTGAAATCAGAAAGCACATGGAAATCACATGGATTATATTTAATGGGAGAATATTTCTATGCAAATGGTCAAAAACAAAAAGCAATAGATTTTTATAATCAGATATTAAATTTGGAAAAAGGGAACAATAATATAAAATTAGAAGCTCAAAAAAGACTAAGTAGAGATTTAGGTGAAAAATAAATTTAAATATTTAATTTTGCTATTATTCATATACAATTGTTCAATAGATACCAACTCAGGATTTTGGACCAAAACCGAAAAAATAAAAAGAGGTGAAAACTTAAAAATTAGAAAAGTTTTTGTTGATAAAACAATTCTAGATAAAGAATTTAATACCAATATAAAAATAAAGATAAAAAAAACAAATTTAGAAAATAGTTTTTTAAATAATAATTCAAATAATAATGGAAACAATAATTTTACTGGATCTTTTAATAATATTTCAAAATATAAATTTAAAAAAATTAGCAATTTTAATAATTTAAAACCCGAATTATCATTTACAAAAAATAATAGTGTTATTTTTTTTGATAATAAGGGATCAATAATCAAATTTGATGAAAATTCAAATCTTGAATGGAAAACAAATATATATAAAAAAAAGGAAATTAAATTAAATCCTATTTTAACATTTTCCAATAATGGAGAATTTTTAATAGTAGTTGATAATTTGGGAAAATATTATGCAATCAATATTACAACTGGATCTTTAATATGGTCTAAAAAAAATCTAGCTCCATTTAATTCACAGATAAAAATTCTAGATGATAAATTCTTTGTTGTTGATTACACAGATACTCTGAGATGTTTTTCTATTAAAAATGGAAACGAAATTTGGAAATCAACCTCAGAAACTTCCTTGATTAAATCTCTAGATAGGGTTTCTTTAGTTATTTCAGATAATGAAATAGTTTATCATAACTCCCTTGGAGATTTGGTTGCAGTAAATATTAAAACTGGAAACTTAATTTGGCAAACACCAACTCAAAAAAATTTATTAAATAAAAATACTTTTACAATAAAAAACTCAGATATAGTTTTAGACAATAATTCTATTTTCTTTTCTAATAACGAAAATAATTTTTATTCTATTGACGTAAGAAATGGAATAATTAATTGGAAGCAAAATATAAATTCCAATTTAAGACCCACAATTATAGAAGGAGCTATTTTTACAATTACCCTAGAAGGTTATCTTGTAGTAATAGATAGCAGAAATGGAAATATTTTAAGAATAACAAATATTTTTGATCACATAAAGAAATCAAATAGAAAAAAAATTGTACCTGCAGGTTTTGTTGTAGTTGATAACAAAATTTATCTTAGTTTAGAAAATGGAAAATTAATATTGATAGATCTAGTAAATGGCAAAACTATTGACACTATAAAAATTGCTAATAGCAAAATTTCTAGACCACATGTTCTTAAAAAATACATATATTTAATTAAAGATGACTCAATAATTAAAATTAATTAAATGATATTAAAAATTTTAGAAAAATTGGGTAGAAAAAGACTTGTTATGGACCGTGGTAGTTCCCATCCTAAATTTGAGGAAGCTAAACCATGGATGAATAGATATTATCTGTTATTTAGAAATAGACCAAAATGGTTTCCTTTTAATATAATAATTCATGAAATGTTAGATAATGATCATGGACAAGGTGTTCATAATCACTTATGTCCGTTTATGACAATTATACTTAAAGGAGGATATTGGGAAACTTTAAAATCAGGAAAGTATTGGAGACCACCAGGATATATTGGATTTAGATCAGCAAACACCTATCACAGAGTAGATTTGAAACAAGGCACAAAACCAATGACCTTATTTTTTCCAGGTCCTTTTGGATTAAGAAAAGGTCCAAGATCCGAATATGGTATTGATTTTAAAACCAAAATAAAATGACCATTTATTTTTTTAATGATTTAAAAGCCTCCAAAGCTGAATTTCTAGCGCTTTCATGATTTACGATAGGCTTAGGGTAATCTTTTCCAATTATAATTTTAATTTTATTTTGCTCTTCTTCTTCTAACTCCCAAGGTTTATGTAAATATTCTTTAGGATAATTTGTAAGCTCTGGTACCCACTTAGTTGTATATTCTCCATTTTTATCAAATTTTTCTCCTTGCAGTATTGGATTAAAAATTCTGAAGTATGGTGCCGCATCCGCTCCACTTCCTGCTACCCATTGCCACTGAGCAACATTATTTGCTTCATTAAAATCAACTAGACAATTTCTAAAATGTTTTTCTCCGTCTTTCCAATTAATTCTTAAATGTTTAACCAGAAATGAAGCTACTATCATTCTTACTCTGTTATGCATCCATCCAGTTTCATATAATTCTCTCATTCCTGCATCTACAATAGGATAGCCAGTCAAACCTTTTTTCCATGCATATAAATATTTTTTATTAACTATCCAAGGGAAATTATCAAATTCTTTTCTAAGGTTACCAACAAGCATTTCAGGAAAATTATTAATTAGACTATGAGAAAATTCTCTCCATCCTAATTCATTAACATATTTTCTATATCCTTTGCCTTTGCTTTTTATTTCATCGCAAAATCTCCATAAAGTTTCTACTCCAATCTGTCCATGCTTTAGATAAGGGGAAATTTTTGAAGTTCCTTCTATATTTGGAAAATCTCTAGTATCACCATATTGAGAAATTTTATTTTTAATAAATTCTTTAGAAGATTTCAAAGCTTCACTTTCAGAAGGAATCCAATAATTTTCAAATTTTTTATACCAATTTTTAATAGGCAAAATGTCCTTGGTACTAATTGTTTTTTTAAAAACTTTTTCAATTTTTTTAAGTTTTTTAACATTTAAAGGTTTTGTTGGAGTCTTATTTAAATATCTTTGTTCAGCATTTTTCCAAAATGGGGTAAATACTTTAAAAGGTGTTCCATCATCTTTTTTTACTTCTTGAAACTCAATTAAAATATTGCCTTTAAAAAATTTATAATTTATTTTTTCTTTTTCTAGATAATCAATAAATTCTTTTTCTAATTTTGCTTGATCTGGTTCATAAACTTTATTCCAGTATATCGATAAATCTTGTTCTTTTTTTATTTTTTTTAATTGATTTATTTCATTACCAGATATGATTTCTAAGTTTATTTTATAATCTAGTAGTTGGTTTTTTAAACTTTCTAATGATTTATATAACCACCATTTCTGAGCTTCTCTTTTTCCATCAAATAGATCAGAATTATATATATAAAATGCTGATACAATTTCGTGATTATTGGTTGCGTAAGATAGAGCAGGATTATCTTTAATTCTTAAATCTTCTCTTATCCACACTAAACTTTTTTTTGTCATCCAAGAGCATATTAATCATTTTTTTTCAATAATTCTTGATACAAATTTTCATCTGCGTCACCTTCGCAACCTATTAAAAGAACATTAGAATCAACATTTAAATTAATTTGATCTTTAATTTGTTTATCATTGCTTAATCCAATTAAAGCAATGATCCCCGGTGTAGAACATTCTCCACCAACTATTTTTTCACTACTAAATTCACCTCTAGCTAGGAGTTTTACAGTTTTAGAGACATACTCATCTGACACTGTAACGCAGTAACTTATAGAATTTTTTAATATTTCCCATGGAATTAATGATACCTCACCACATGACATTCCTCCCATGATGCTTTCTTTTTCAATTAAAATTTTTTCTATTTTTTCATTTTTAATGCTAGCTAAAACGCAAGCCGCACTTTCTGGTTCAACTACAATAATTTGAGGAACATGATCCAAATATCTTGCTATTCCAGCAACCATTGCAGCAGCCATTCCTCCTACACCCGCTTGTAAAATTATATGTGAAATTTTTTGAATTTTTATTTGCTCGGAAATTTCCTTCATCATAACTGAGTATCCAGCCATAGTTAATTTTGGAACTAATATATAATCTTTCCAAGCAACATCCTGTACTATTTGCCAATTATTTTTTTTTGATTGTCTAATACATTCATTAAGAGAATCTTCGTAATTTCCATCTACTCTAATAACATCTGCACCAAAGCTTCTCATTACTTCAGCTCTATTTTCACTCACATATTTACTAATAAAAATTTTACAATTTAATCCTAGATTTTTTGATCCCCATGCTACCGATCTACCATGATTGCCGGCAGTAGCTGTAGAAATAATTATTTCTTTATTTCCATCTGTAATTTTTTCAACAGCGTAAGCTCCCCCTAAAGCTTTAAATGATTTTAAATTAAATCTTTTTGACTCATCTTTATAAAAGATTTGATTTAAATTTAATTTTTTAGAAAGTTTTTTTAAAGAAATTAATGGAGTTGGAAAATAATTATTCCATCCAGATATCACATTATAAGCTTCATCGATGAATAATTTAGGTAATATTTTTAAAATACTGTTTTTATTAAAATTATTTTTTTCATTTTTTAAAAATTTTGAATACTTCCAATTGGAGACCTCAGAAATTTTTGACATACTTTAACAATCCAAAGTGTTGTTTTTTTCCCATTCAGTAATAGGTTTTTCTTTGTCAAACACCTCATCTTGATAAAAGTTTTTTATCTCCTCTTTTTTTAATTTCGTATAACTATTTATTACATCATTTCCAAAAGAATCTTTCATATCTTTATTTTCGTCTAATTTTTCTAGAGAGTCTTCCAGATTATCAGGTAATTTTGCAAGATTTGGATAATTTTTATAATCAGTATACATATTACAATATAGAGGTTCGCCGGGATCTGATTTGTTATTTATACCATACAAACCAGCAGCCATAACTGCAGCTTGTAACAAATATGGATTAGCAGATCCGTCCATTAATCGTAATTCAAACCTACCTGCGTCTGGAATTCTTATCATATGCGTTCTATTATTTCCGGAATAGGAAATACTGGAAGGAGACCAAGATGCACCTGATTTTGTTGGTGGTGCATTTATTCTTCTATAACTATTAATTGTTGGATTAAAAAAAACAGATAAAGACTCAGCATTTTTCATAATACCACCTAAAAAATTATATGCCAAACGGCTAAGTCCAAATCTATCCCCAGTGTCTAAAAATTTGTTTATCTTACCATTCCATAATGAAATATGAGCGTGACATCCATTTCCAGTAAGATTTTGAAAGGGTTTAGGCATAAAAGTAGCTCGTAAACCATGTTTTTCAGCTAAAGTTTTTACCATAAATTTAAAAAATGTATGGCGATCAGCTGTTGTTAAACAATCTGAAAAATCCCAGTTCATTTCAAATTGTCCATTAGCATCCTCATGATCATTTTGGTAAGGACCCCATCCTAGTTCAATCATACTATCACAAATTTCTTTAATAAGATCATATCTTCTCATTAAAGCAGACTGATCATAACAAGGTTTAGTTTGTATATCTCTTGAGTCAGCAATACCTGATCCATCTGAGTTAATTAAAAAATATTCACATTCAACACCTGATTTCATAACTAGATTTTTTTTTGAAAGCTGTTTAATTTTATCTTTTAATATTATTCTTGGCGATGCTTTAACAGGTTTTCCATCCATAAATAGATCTGAAGCTAACCAACCAACCTCTTTATTCCATGGTAATTGAATTAAACTATCAGGATCAGGAATAGCAAACATATCAGTATCTGCAGGTGTCATGTCTAACCAAGTAGCAAATCCAGCAAATCCAGCTCCATTTTTTTGCATGTCACCTATTGCTAGCGCAGGAACTAATTTTGATCGTAAAACACCAAACAGGTCTACAAAACTGATTAAAAAATATTTTATTTTTTTTGATTTAGCAATTGTTGAGAGATTTTTTGGCATTTTTTATCTTAACATAATATTATTTAAATAAAGAAAAAAAGAAATCTTTATAATGAATCAATGTCACCGCAATTATTATAATTACTGCAATAATAACACCATATCTGGCTTTAGGCCAAGCAAGTCTTGCCATTTTACTTGGAGTTTTATTTTGATTATTATTTGAATTTTCGTCTTCCATAAATAAAGGGCGCATAAATTTATGCGCCCTAAATTTTAATTAATTAACCGTCTGTAACATTGCTCTTCCAGTCGTTTGGTCCATGTCTTTTTCGTGCAAGTTTTTCAAGTTTTTCACTTTCTTGTCTTGCAGCAATAACATGCCAACCAATCCAAAGAACAAATGCTATTATAACCAAAATACCTTCACTTCCAACTCCAGGATAAATGGCACCTTGTACTTCTTTAGCACTAAGGTGGTCTATCCAATTAGTTACTGTTGCCATATTGTCCTCCTTTACCTACTGGCTGAAGCGACTGATTTTTCATCATCTTTTGCCGCCTCCATTATTTCATAATCTAGACCAGCTAACTCAACTTCTCTTGGAATTCTAAGTTTACCCATTCCATGAAGAACTTTAGCTATGATCCAGCCTGGTAACATTCCTAATACAAAGAACATTATCAAAGCACCAATGAACATTCCTAAAGGATTAATTGGAGCATAATCTGTTCCAACCCACATTGCGCCAACACTGTAACCAGATGACGGATATCCATTTAAGACAAATCCACAGATTATCAAACCTGCGAATCCTGCATAACCATGTACCGCTACAGCTCCAACTGCATCATCTATTTTGAACTTACGCTCAACCCAATAATGCATTTTGTAAGCCACAACAACACCGATCATTCCTATAATCATTGATTGTATTGGATGATATAAATCATTTCCTGCAGAAGCACATATGATACCTGCTAGTCCAGAAGAATAAGTCCAGAAAGGATCTCCTTTAGAAATCACATACCCAGCTAATAGTCCTCCAGATAACGACATTAAGAAGTTAAAAGTAATACCACTTAATGTTGTTGGGGTTACATAAATGTTTGTTGCAGTAAAGTATGTTACACCTTCCATACCATACTCAGGTCCAAGATCAAAAATTGGAATATTGCAAGCCGCATAAAATCCCCAGAAACCTGTATAAATTAAGAACAGTCCTATTGTTACTAACCAGGGGTTTCTTGGTCCTATGTTTCTTGGTTCTCCGCTTGATGAAAATTTACCTATTCTTGGTCCTAAAACAGCTAAGATACCTAAAGCAAATCCACCAGCTACTGCGTGAATTACACCTGATGCATACGCATCATGGTATCCAAGTATTTTAAGCATCCATCCATCGAAATGCCATCCCCATGCAGCATCAATAGTCCAGAAAACTGAGCCAATTGCTATTGCTAAGATACCAAAAGCGAAAGTTGTTATTCTTTCGATTACCGCACCTGACACAATAGAAGCAGCTGTCCACGAGAATAATAAAAACGCTGCCCAGAATACTCCGCTAATATGGTCACCCAAATTAACTGCCATATACTCTGTATTTGGCATATACCACTTAGCACTGAAAGTACTTTCATCAGTGATTAGTGCTGCGCTTTCATTCATTATTGATGGTGCTAGACCTGGTCCTGTAGGGAAAGCCCAATAAATCCACCAACCAAATAAAAACCAAGTTACTGTTACCAGTGGTATCAGCATTGTGTTTTTCATTAAAGTATGTTGATGGTGTTTATAACGAGAAGCTCCAACTTCATACATACAGAATCCCACGTGAATTAAAAACATGAGAACTACTGTTATCCAGTAGTAAAATTCTGTAAATATCGTGGTTAGAGCTGATAGTTCGTCAGTCATTTAACCTCCATTTGTTTAAACAAAACATTTAAATACTATTGGATGCGACAGTTAGTACAATGATTAAAACTCTATGAATTATGCGAATTATAATTAATTAAACAACCTATGGTAGATTATTTTTTTAGGATTCTAAAATTTTCTATATGCTTTTTTTAAATCAACTAAAGGGTGGTTCGGAGACATTTGAAATTTTACCAAAAGTTCTCTTGCAATCATATCTCTATCTTGTTGATTGTCAGGTAATTTTATTTTTTTTGGAATAGTTACCCAACCATTTGCATTTCTATCAAAAACTGCTGGTCTATTTTCCTCATAACCCATATGAACATCTTCAAGCCAGTTAAGATCATCCCAACCCATTGCTTCGATATATTTTTTTAAAAATGGTGTAAGTCTTTTATAATCAGGCAGTAAATTTACATCATATCTATAGCCTATTGTTTGACCAATCATTTTTTCTCTAGCTGTTTCCTTTTTTTTACCCAGCTGTCCTTTTACTTTTTTAATCTTTGTTTTTTTCTTTTTTGCCATAATTAATTCTATATTTTATGAAAATCGTCAACTCCCACAGTGTGGTTTGTTCCAGATAAAGGTACTTTTGCTAAAGCAGAAGCTTCCATAGTTAAAGCAGCCATATCTTCTGGTTCTAATGAGTGAATGTTTGTTTTTCCACAAGCTCTAGCTAATAGTTGAGCTTCTAAAGTCATTGTGTGTAAATAGTTATAAACTCTTAAAGCCGCATCGTCAGGATTTAATCTTTTTCTTAGTTTTGGATCTTGAGTAGCAACACCAACTGGACAACGTCCTGTATGACAATGGTAACAATGACCAGCAGGAACACCCATTTCTTTTTCAAAATTTGACTCTGGAATTTCTTTATTACAATTCAAAGCTATCATAGCTCCAGTTCCTATTGCAATTGCATCAGCTCCTAATGCTAATGCTTTGGCCATATCTGCGCCATCTCTAACACCTCCAGCATAAATTAGTGTTACTTTTCCAGTTTGCCCCACATCATCCAAAGCTCTTCTTGCTTCTCTAATAGCTGCAATTCCTGGAATTCCCGTATTTGCTGCTGCAATATGTGGACCTGCTCCAGTTGAGCCTTCCATACCATCTAAATAAATTGAGTCTGGATCACATTTTGCGGCCATACGCACATCATCATAAACTTTAGCAGCTCCAAGTTTTAATTGAATTGGAACTTTATTTTTAGTTAACTCTCTTAGCTCTTGTACTTTTAATGCTAAATCATCTGGACCTAACCAATCAGGATGTCTTGCCGGTGATCTTTGATCAATTCCTGCAGGTAGAGATCTCATTTCAGCAACTTGATCAGTAACTTTTTGCCCCATCAAATGGCCACCCATTCCTACTTTTTGCCCTTGTCCTATAAATACTTCTATACCATCTGCTAATTGTGCATGATGAGGATTAAATCCATATCTTGATTGAATACATTGATAATACCATTTTTCAGAATATCTTCTTTCATCTGGTATCATACCACCTTCACCTGAACATGTAGCGCTACCAGCCATCGTTGCTCCTCTTGCAAGTGCAGTTTTTGCTTCGTATGAAAGTGCACCAAAACTCATACCTGTTATGTAAACAGGAATATCCAACTCGATCGGATTTTCACATCTTGGACCTATTACAGTTTTTGTTTCACATTTTTCTCTATAACCTTCAATTACGAATCTTGTTAATGTTCCAGGCAAAAAAACCAAGTCATCAAATGTTGGAATTTTTTTCATTAATGCCATTCCACGCATTCTGTATCGTCCTAACTGAGCTTTAATATGAATATCATCTATTACTTCTGGAGTAAAAATAGAGTTATAACCTAATAAACTTTTATTTCTTTTAGCAAAATCACTTTTTCCATTTGTGTGGCCGTTAGTTTTACCATTTTTCTTTTTTGCCATTATATTGCTCCTTTTTTTTCTGTGGGTTCTAAAGCATCGTAGTTCCAAAGTTTTTTGCCAGCTACAATTTTAGTCATTTTAGAAACATCAAAATTTTCACCAATCTCAGCAACTTTAAGTTTTCTATTTAACCAATCTATATCATTTTTTGTCATGGGAGCTTCTATCGCATCGCTTCCAAAAGAACCAATTTTTCCTCCAACAAATATTGTTCCATCATACATAGAATCTCCTAAATTAATTCCAACATCACCTAAAATTACAATTCTTCCTCTTTGCATCATAAATCCTGTAAATGCTCCCGCATCTCCTCCAACAATTATCGAACCACCTTTTTGATCTATACCAGTTCTTGCACCAACACTTCCTTTACAAATTAAATCTCCTCCCCTAATAGCCGCTCCAAAACATGATCCAGCATTTTTTTCTATAACAACTTTTCCTGCCATCATATTTTCGGCACATGACCAACCAACTCTTCCATTTACTCTTACCAAAGGTCCGTCAATTGATCCAACTCCAAAATAACCCAAACTTCCCTCGAAAATTAAATTGAGCTTATTCAGTATTCCAACTCCCAAACTATGTTTTCCTTGTGGGTTTTTAATTACAATTGTCCCATAACCTTCGCTCATCAATTCATCAATTTTTTTATTTGCTTCCTTACAATCCATATCTTTAACGTCCAAATCTGTTCTTTTATTGAAATCTACATCGTAGGTTCCCCAATAATAATAATTTTCTGCTTCATCAGGATTAAAAAATTTTTGCTGTGTTTTTCCAGTTAAAACTTCAGTATGCATACCCATTGACTGGGCTTTTGTTTTTTTTTCAGATGTTTTTAAATTTGCCATACTTTAACCTCTCCATCAAAAGGGTCATAAGTTGTAATTTCTTCAGGTAGAATAGATCTAATAGCTATTTCCTCTGATCCCATTGCAACTAAATCATCAGACTCGTATAATACTAATGGTTTTGCTGCCATAGTATCTTTCGCCATTCCTAGAGAGTCTTTTGTTGCCACAAAATAAGTAAAAACTCCATCAAGCCCTGTTAAAGATTCTTTCATTCCTTCTTCTAATGTTGCACCATTTCTCATCTTTTCAGCTAAAAACACTGCAATTAATTCAGAATCACATTCCGACATAAAACGCATCCCTTTATTTTCCAGGGCTCTTCTATTATTCCAGTAATTAGTTAATTGACCATTATGAACTACAGCAACATCAGCAAATGGATATCCCCAAAAAGGATGTGCAGATTTAATATCAACACCAGATTCTGTTGCCATTCTTGCGTGCCCTATTCCATGAGTTCCTTGGACTTTATCCAAATTATATCTTTCACATACGGTTTTAGCATCACCCAGATCTTTTATTAACTCAAGAGATTTCCCAATAGATAATATTTCGACCATGTCAACACTCTCAATTTTTTTAGAAAATTCCATTAGATCTTTATCGTATTTTATTTCATATCTATAAGAGTAAGGGGTTAATTTTTCTTCTTTAACAATTGTTGCACCTAAATCAGAAAGATTTTTATCTACAAGTTTTTTTCTTTCATCATAAACACTAACATCTTCATTAACAGATGTGCTTCCTTCTCCAACATTTTCTCCAACCTTAAACCTCATTATAAAATTTTGACCATCATTTTTAGCGTAAAGAGCATATCCTGTGGAGTCAGGACCTCTGTGTTTTAATGCTTGAAGCATACTTTGGAGTTCTTCACCTACATTTGAAGATTTACCTCTATGAATAAGTCCAGCTATTCCGCACATAATTTTTCCCTTATATCTATCAAACTATGGAAGACAATCTAAATAAGTATCTAGGTCCCATTGAGTCGTCGCACCTAAAAACTTTTCCCATTCATCATTTTTGTACCAATGGAATACTTTATACATTTCGTCTGGCATAGCCGATTTAATAACTTCATCTTCAGCTAATCTATCCAAAGCTTCTCCTAAACTTAATGGAAGTTTTTTAACATCTTTACCAGCTTTTTTAGCTTCATACATACTTCTAGATTCAGGCTTAGATGGTTTAAGATTTTTTGAAATACCATGGTCGCAGGCTTTTAATAAAGCTGCACCCAATAGATATGGATTATGCATTGAGTCAACAGATCTATACTCAAATCTTCCTGGTGCCGATACTCTTAAACCACAAGTTCTATTTTGATATCCCCAATCAGCATAAACTGGAGCCCAGAAACCTTGATCCCAAAGTCTTCTGTAAGAATTAACTGTTGAAGATCCTAAAGCAGTTAAAGCAGGCAAGTGTTCCATTATTCCAGCAATGGACTGTAAACCAATTTTACCTGGTAATTGCATGTCTTTAGTATCAGGCATAAAAGTATTTGTGCCTCCCTGTACATAACCAAAAACTTCCTCTACTCCAGGTAATTTTTTATGACCTAATTTGTTTGTTACAACTTTTCCGCCTTTCCATAAAGACATGTTGGTATGACAACCACTTGCAGATACACCCATAAATGGTTTTGTCATAAAGCATGCTATTAAGTTATTTTCTCTTGCTACTTGTGCACAAATTTGTCTGTAAGTAGAAAGTCTATCGGCGTTTCTTAAAACATTATCGTATGTCCAGTTTAATTCTAATTGTCCCGGAGCATCTTCATGATCACCTTGGATCATATCTAAACCCATGGCTGAAGCGTACTCAATTACTTTCATAAATACAGGTCTCAATGATTCAAATTGATCAATGTGATAGCAGTATGGTTTAGAAAAACCTGATCCAGTAGGGGTTCCGTCAGGATTTTTTGTCAACCACATCATTTCAGGTTCAGTTCCAACTCTCAATTCTAACCCATGTTTTTTTTCAAATTCATCCATAAATATTCTGAGATTCCCTCGACAATCAGAGGTTAAATGTCCCCCTGGATTTTGTCTTTCTTCTCTGTTTCTAAAACATGTAACAAAAACTCTTCCAATTCTTTTGTCCCAAGGTAATTGACAGAAAGTTTCAGGGTCAGGTATACCAACAAGTTCCATAGCTTCAGGACCGTAACCAATATAATTTTTGTGTCTGTCTACAAATAAGTTGGCAGTAGATCCATAAACCAATTGAAAACCTTTTTCTGCAGTTCTTTCCCAATGGTCTGCAGGAATTCCTTTTCCAACAACACGTCCTGTTACAGATATAAATTGATAATAAATATATGTAATCCCTAATTCGTTAATTTTTTCTCTAACATTTTTAACTAATTTTGCTCTTCCTGGTTGATTCACATGTTTTTCTAGATCTGTCATTTTCCCCCTTAAATTATAAGTTCAAAAAGGTAACTGAAAAAAAATTGTCTGTCTAGTTAGATAAATTAACTCCAGGGGAATGGACTGTTCGAAGTGGGATGAAGTTCACCTTTCTCGTATCGGTTGAATCTAAATGGTTTTAATAATTCACTTTCTTTTCCAAGAACTTCTTCTGCAACAAGATTTCCTACACCCATCATTTTGTATCCATGATTTGAGTCAGCTATAACGTAAACATTTTCACAGAATTTATCAAACACTGGAAAACTATCAGGAGTAAAACAACCCAAGCCACCAGATGGTCCTTGTTTATATTCTTTTGATTTACCTTCAAATCTTTTTTGACAATGAGCCAATGCAGAAGACCACATGTGTGCAAAATCATCCGTTGTTTGAAAGTCTTTAGATTGAAGTCCATAAGGATCAACTTTTACTTCTTCAACTTTATCATCTACTTTAAACGGCGCTGCACCTCCTTGTACTCCATGTTTATCACATATATCCGGTTTGTAATATATTCCCCACATCTTGTCTGTAATTAATGATTTGTCTCTATCAGAATATAGTGGTTCATCACTATCCACATGAATTAGTGGTGGCATCTTACCATCATCAGTTTTTAAAAAACCATCACCCACATTCATAACACCTTCTTGTAAAAACCAATACTTCCACATATTTTGGTTATCTTTTTTTTCTCCATTATATTTTATAGAAATTTTTTGAGGTAATTCTAACATTTCCCAAATCTTATAAATCCATGGGCCTACAGCAACAATAACTTGTTCGCACTCAATTATACCATGATTAGTTTCAACTGCTGTAACTGCTTTACTATTATTTCCTTTTTTAAATCCAGTAACTTCAATACCTGTAATTATATTTGCTCCTTGATTTTTAGCTTTATTACCACAAGCACCTATTGCAATTTTATTCGGCGAGTATCCCCCTTGTTTTTCGTGCAAAATACTTGTGATCCCTTTTGCTTGCCAATCACTAAATATATTTTTCATATAATTAAAACATTTTTCTTCACCTTCTATAAATTCTGAGTCATATCCAATTTTTTGTTGTTGTTCGTAGACTGAAGTCATATCTTTTCTCATACTTTCAGTATTAATTTGCATAAAGCCTACTGAATGGTAATTAAAATCTTTTGCATCTTTTTCCCAAATACCAACACTATGTGCCATTAATTCTCTCATTGCGGGTTGAAAATAATTATTTCTAACAACTCCACATGCAATTCCGCTAGCTCCTGCAGCTATTCCAGTTTTATCTAAAACAACAATGTCGTTTTCTTTAACTGTTTGACCTTTAGCTTTTATTTTTTCACCTAAATTCCATGCAGTACTTAATCCATGTATCCCTGCACCTATAATTACATATTTAGCTTTAGATGGAATTTTAATCACGATTTAACCCTAGTTTTTTCTGGATCATAAAATGGAAATTCAACTACTTTAGCTGCTATTCTTTTTTGATGACCATCAATTTTTCCAATTTCTACTTCTGTACCCATTTCTGCATGATTAACATCAATTCTACAAAGAGCAATATTTTTGTTAAGTTTTGGGGATATACAACCACTAGTAATTATCCCAATTTGCGATCTCTCCAAATGCACACAGTCACCATGGTTTGCTTTTTCTTTTCCAATTAGCTCTAATCCTACCAATTTTTTTTGAGGGTTTTCTTTTCTTTTAATCAAACTTTCTTTTCCAATAAAATCTTCAGTTTTAGTTTTAAGAGGGACTGTAAAACCAACCCCTGCCTCAAAAGGATCAACCTGTCCGTCAAATTCATTTCCAAAAAGTATTAATCCAGCTTCAATTCTTAATAAATCTAAGGCGCCAAATCCAGCAGGAATTAATCCTTCGTCTTTACCTGCTTCCATTACTTGATCCCACACTTTAGGAGCATCTAATGGATGGCACCAAATTTCATATCCTAATTCTCCAGTGTAACCTGTTCTTGAAACTATTAATGGTATCCCCTTTAAATCTCTAATTCTGCAAATTGTAAATCTAAACCACTGAAGTTCTGAAATTGAAGGTTGAGTAGGAGGTGTAAAAATAAATTTTTCAAGTATTTTTCTACTATTAGGTCCTTGTAGAGAAATATTATTAATTTGATCTGTTGAATTTTTTATAAAAACTTTATAGTTTTTTTTCTTAGCTTGTTCTTTTAGCCATTCACCAGCATATTCATCTCCACATATCCACCTAAAGCCATGATCACTCATTTTTAATAATGTACCATCATCAAACATTGTTCCGTTTTCATAACACATTGATGAATAAACAACTTGTCCAACTGAAAGTTTTTTTAAATTTCGAGTAAGTGTATAATTCATTAGTTCTTCTGCATCAGGTCCTAAGATTTCAAATTTTCTAAGTGACGAAAGATCAATTACAACAGCCTTTTCTCGGCAGGCAGTATATTCATTAATTACTCCATGTTTTGTATAATCGTTAGGTAGCCAAAACCCCCTTGCATCAACAAAATTTCTTGTGAGCTTAGATGTTCTTTCGTGAAATCCAGTATTTCTTGTTAATTTTTTTTCAGAGTCTGTTTTCATTCTAAATGCAAAAGATTTTGTAAATTCCTTCTTTTTATCATAAGTTCTAACAAAAATATCAGTAGGATTCCATGAATTACAAGCGTCTATATCACTTGGACACGCCGTAGTTCCGCAAGTTAGATCTTTTAAAGCCTTAAACATTACGTAATCTCCTGGTCTAGCAAAAGACTCATCAGATAAAACTGAATTAAGCCCTCCTGCAGATGTATTAAAAAAAAGATTTATAGCGTGCCAACCTCTTTTTTTTTGAGTTCCATATTTTTCCATAGTTTCATTTAAATTATCAGAACAATTTGGATGGCCAAAGTATCCCGAGTCCTCATAATATTTTGATGTACATGCTAAATTAAATGTATCATGTCTTCCAACTGTATCTCTAATTACTTCAACTAAAGGTTCATGATCAGTATCATAAAACTTTGAAAATAAACCTGGTCCAGGAAAAGTATTTCCCATAAAAGTTCTTGTTGTTTGCCAGTCTAATCCTTTTTCAATTCTTTTATCTAATTTTTTTGTGTCAAACGCTACAAAATCAGAACATTGCCTTCCAGCAGGAGAAATTATTTGTATATAATCTCCTTCTTTAACTTGGTAAGAGATAGCAGTTTTACGATCTATATTAGTTTCATTTAATGGGTCATACATTGGTTCTGGAATTACCGTATGTTCTTTATCTTTAGTTATTTTTGCTCTCTTAATAAAAATTGTTAAATCAGTAGGAGGAGTTTGTTCGTGAATTAACATTTCAGGCCCAGGAGCTGCAAATATACAATAACATTTATCTTTAGATTTTAATTTTAATTTTTCTCCCCAATTTGTATCCTTATCAAAAACTTGTGAAGATTTTGCTTTTGCTATATCCAGATTTCTTTTTTTAAGTTGGTATAATGCTGTTAAAGAACTTTCATTTTTTTTTAAAAGTATTTTTTTTATTTTAGATTCTTTTTTATTTTCTTTTAAATTTAAAATTGAGAGATCTGACTTTCCTTCTTTATTAAAAATTGAAATTTCACAAATTTGATTTCCTTCATTGTTTATAACTTCTATTTCATCTCCAGGTAAAATTTGAATTCCAGTTAAACCACCTCCGTTTATCGTATATCTTTCAACTCCAGGTGGTAATACATTTAATCCAGGTTCTTTTATTTTTGAACTAGTTGTACTCATTTTTTCTTAATAACCTGCATTGAACATATTATATCTAAGAGATGTTGACTATACAATTAATTAAGCTCATACTTAGACAGTTTATATAAACGAAAGGGGAAAATATGAAGAACAAACTACCAATAATAATTGGTGTTGTTGTTGTTATAATTGGATTAATTTTCTTTATGCAGGGTGGAGATAAATCTGCAAAGAAATCTGGCGATAGTGCTGAACCGATTGTAATACCAACTCATAACTGGTCTAGCCAAGTGGTTATGGCTTACGTTATAGGTGGTATTTTTGAAGCTAATGGCAACAATGTTAAATATGTTCCAGCTGACTCTCAAGCTGTATATGAATCTATTCGTATAGGTGACGTAACAATATCACACGAAGTTTGGGAATCTGCTTTTGGTAAATCATTTACTACAGCTCTTGATAAGGGCGGTATACTTGACTGGGGTGATCATGAAGCAAGAACTCTTGAGGATATGGGATATCCTGATTGGGTTGCTGACAAATGTCCGGGTCTACCAGATTGGACTGCTTTGAAAAATCCTGATTGTGCTGCCGCTTTTGTAACACCTGACTCAGGTGGAAAAGGTCGTATGTTAGAAGGGCCTCAAACTTGGCACGGAGATTTAATACCTCAAAGAATTGATGCTTTAGGGTTAGGAGATCTTTGGGTTGTTAAATTTGCTGGAAGTGCTGATGCGCTTTGGGCAGAATTAGCAGCAGCTAAAAAAGAAGACAGAGGAACTATAATCTTTAACTGGACTCCAAACTTTACAGATGGTGCTGGTTTCACATTTATAAAATTTCCTCCATACACTGCTGGTTGTAGACCAGAAGATGGTGGTGATGGTAAATGTGGTTCTCCAGATGGTTATTTGAAAAAGGCTGTTAATGCAGACTTTCCAAAAACTCATCCAGGAGCAGCAGACATTTTCAAAAAAATGTCATTCTCTACTGGTCAAATTGGTGCAATGGCAGCTTTAGTTGACCTTGACAAAATGACTCACGAAGATGCAGCTAAAAAATGGTTAGCTGATAACGAGTCAGTTTGGAAAGCTTGGATGAACTAATTATATAGCATAAAAGCTAATAAAATATAATCTCTCCCGACATGTGTTGGGGGGGATTTTTTTTTATAAAATTTTGTGTAAAATGTAAAAATGAAAAAATATTTCTTTATTATAATTTTAAGTATTTTAATTTCATCTTCGGCTTCAGCTCGTAAAGTAGGTTGTAAAGAAGGAAATTGTACAGATGGTTTTGGTTTATGGGTTTCTACAGACGGTACAACTTATGAAGGAGAATGGGCCGGAACAAAAAAAAATGGTCAAGGAATCGAAACTTGGCCTAATGGATATATTTATAAAGGTGAATTCAAAAATAGCGAATGGAGTGGGCAAGGCACTTTAACTTTTCCAAATGGTGCAACTTACGAAGGAGAATGGGCCAATGGTTTTATGAATGGAAAAGGAACATTTACTTGGTCAGATGGTAAAAAGAAAACAGGAGTTTGGAAAAACGGTAAATTAGAAGAGTAATTAAATAATGTTAGAAATAAAATATTTAAATAAATTAAAAGAGTTATCCGAACCTGTTAGACAATTTGGTGGTCTAGTTTCAATAACAGTTTTGGTAATTTTATCTTTTACTATTTTAAATATTTATTGGGGGGAAGGTGATGAATTAATTAGAAAAATGAAAATAGAAGAAGAAAGAATTGCAAAAGAAAAAAAATTAAATGAAGTGATATCAAGTCTGCCCTCTGGCATTGTAGTATTCTACGATGGATCCGATCATTATAAATTGTCCAAAGAACAATACGAAGCAGTATGTAATATAACTAAACTTATTCCTCAACGTGCTATCATGGCTGCTCATTTCCTAAATTATAAAGCTTACGAATTATATACTATAAATGGTAATAAAATTAATGATACTTTTGTTAAATGGGACAAAGATAAAAATAAATGTTTTGCTGGTTACACAGTAAGTGGAAGTAATGTTGGAGTGAATGAAACAGCAGCTGTTTCTGGAGAAGTTTTAAGTTTTTTAAGCACAGGTATTGATACTAGGGTTTATTTTATTAAAAATTTTTAGGGAGGAGAACAACAATTATATAGATTTTATTTTAACTTAATATCGTATAACTTGTTTAATGAAATGACTGATGCTGTAATTAAATGTGAATCTGTCTACAAAATATTTGGCACAAATGCTAAAAAAATGCTCCAAGAAGCAAATGGAAATGTAGACGCAAAAACATTCCAGGAAAGTGGATGTATTGTAGGTGTGAATAATGCTTCGTTTGAAGTTTCAAAAGGAGAAATGTTAGTTGTTATGGGTTTATCTGGTTCAGGAAAATCTACATTACTAAGATGTATTTCTAGATTGACAGATGCAACTGGTGGAAAAATTTATATAGAAGGTCAAGATTTACTTTCATTAAAAGAAAAAGAACTTATCGAACTTAGAAGAAACAAAATGGGAATGGTTTTCCAAAGTTTTGCTTTACTTCCACATAAAACAGTTTTGGAAAATATTGCTTTTCCTCTTCAAATTAAAGGAATAGAAACTGAAAAGACTATCAATAAGGCTATGGACATGGTTAAACTAGTTGGTCTTGATGGAAGAGAAAATTATTTTCCAAGAGAACTTTCAGGCGGACAACAACAAAGAGTAGGTATCGCTCGATCATTAGCTGTAGAACCCGATATTTGGTTTTTAGATGAACCTTTTTCTGCATTAGACCCATTGATTAGAAAAGAAATGCAAGATGAATTTTTAAGACTTCAAGAAAAATTAAAAAAGACAATCATGTTCATTACTCATGATTTTGATGAAGCGCTAAAACTTGCTGATCGTATAGCGATTATGAAAGATGGAATAATAGAACAGTTAGACACCCCAGCAAAAATTGTTTTAAATCCAGCTACTGAATATGTAAAAAAATTTACTGAAGAAGTTCCAAGAGAAAAAGTTTTAATAATAGAAGATGTAATGGATGCACCAACCACAGACAATTTAAGCAATCTAAAAGTTTCAAAAGACGAGATAATAGAAAATGTAGCTGAAAAGATTTTATCTCAAGAAAAATCAGTAGGTGTAACTGACAAAAATAATAAAATTGTTGGAACTGTTCATCCTTCAAAAATAATCCATACTGTTTTTGGAGGAAGAAAAGAAAACAGTTAAATTATGGAATTATTAAAAAAATATCCAAAATTATTCCAATGGTTATTTTTGTTAATTATATTTTTTGCCTTATGTTTTGCAATTGATGTTCCTGAAACTTATAAATTTATAAGGGGCCAAGCTGAATTTGTTAAAGACCCAAATCAAAGTACTTACATTCTTTTTGGTAAAGAAGTAAGGTATTATGCATTCGATAATTTCTGGAGACTACCCCCATTGCTTGGGTGGTTACCTATTTGGATAAATGATGGCTTATTTTTCTTATTGAATGAATGGATGCCAATGGAATTTTGGGATTCAGCTACACAAGAATATAAAACTCGACCTTTAGTTCTACAAATATCAAGAACTATAACTGCGTTTATGACATTTCTTATAGAATTTATTAGAGAAATTTTATTAGGGGGTGTTGAAACAATTGTTGCATTTACAAGTTGGAATTTTGTAAGTGCATATCCATGGGCAAAATTACCAGGTTTACCTTGGACAATTGTTGCTGCTGGCGCAGCTATATTAGCTTACAAATTGAGCGGTAAGGGTTTAGCTATATTTGCTGGTTTGGTAATGATTTATATTTCAGTGTTTGGTCAATGGAAACCTTCAATGCAAACACTTTCTTTTATATTGGTAGCGGCACCACTTTCTTTTATTTTTGGATTGAGCTTAGGAGTTATGGCTTATAAGAGTAAACGTGTTGAGAAAGCACTATATCCAATACTTCTAGTTATGCAGACTATGCCTCAATATGCTGTTTTAGTTCCTGCTATGGTCCTGTTCGGTATAGGTGACCATGCAGCAGTTATAATAACAATGGTTGTTGCTATTCCACCAATGATCTTATTAACCTTGATAGGTCTTAGAGGAGTATCGCCAGAAGTTATTGAAGCTGGTAAAATGAGCGGATGTAGTAATTGGCAACTTATGACCGAGGTATTAATTCCAACTGCAAGAAGAGATATTCTGATTGGTGTTAACCAAGTCATTATGGTCTGTTTTTCTATGGCGGTTATTTCAGCTTTTATAGGAGCTAAAGGACTAGGATGGAATTTATTGTTAGCTTTAAATCAATTAAATATTGGTTTAGCATTAGAAGCAGGCTTATGCATTAGTTTGATTGCAATACTTTTAGATAAAATGTCTTTGGCTTGGGCAAATAAACAAACTGATTATTTCGGTAACCTGACATTTTACCAACGATATAAAAACACAATATTTTTTGGTGGAGCTGTAGTAGTTGGAGCAATACTTGCCCTAGCTGGATCTTTTTTCTTTAAAGAGGGTTTTAATTATTTATATGAAGTTCCTCATAATAAAGGAATATCAACTGCAGATTTTTGGAACAAAGGTGTTGATTGGATTTTTGATACGTTCTTTGTATACATAAAAGCATTTAATACATGGTTAATAACCCAAGTTCTTCAGCCAATGAGAGCATTATATCTTGGAATGCCAGCAGTTGCTACTTTAGTATTAGTTGTAGGAGCAGGTTATATAATTGGTGGAATTCGTTCAGCTTTTACAGTAGGCGGATTAACATTATTTATAGCTCTAAGTCCATGGTGGGATAGAGCTCTAGTTACAACATACATGGCAACTTTTGGGGTTATTATATCTTGTACAATTGGATCGGTTGTCGGAACTTTATGCCAACAAAACAAATATACTACAAATTTTATGTTAGGAGTCTGTGATATTTTTCAAACTTTTCCGTCGTTTGTATATTTAATCCCAGTAATGATGCTTTTTGGAGTTACAGATACATCAGTATTAATTGCAGTAATTGTTTACGCAACTATACCTGCTACAAGGTATACTATTGAAGGTCTTAGAAGCGTTCCACCTGCTTTACATGATGCAGCTACAATGTCAGGTGTAACTAAAATACAAAGATTATTCAAAATAGAATTTCCTCTAGCATTTCCTCACATGATGTTGGGTTTAAATCAAACAATTGTATTTGCATTGTTTATGGTAAT
>CACDDC010000010.1 GCA_902551455.1 uncultured Pelagibacteraceae bacterium
TTGCAAAAATAGCAATGGGCTATAAAGGATACGGTCTACCAATTAATGAAATGATATCGGAAGGCAATATTGGTCTAATGCAAGCAGTAAAAAAATTTGAACCTGAGAAAGGTTTTAGACTAGCTACTTACGCAATGTGGTGGATTAAAGCATCTATTCAAGAGTATATTTTAAGATCATGGAGCCTTGTAAAAATTGGAACTACAACAGCTCAGAAAAAATTATTTTTTAATTTGAAAAAAATTAAAAATCAAATAGCTCCTCGTACTGAAGGAGATCTTAGAGATGAACATGTTAATGAGATTGCTAAAAAACTTGATGTAAGTAAAGATGAAGTTGTATCAATGAATAGAAGACTTCATGGAAAAGAACATTCTTTGAATTCACCAATAGGAGAAGATGGTGATCAATGGCAAGACTGGATAGTTGATGAAAAAATGGACCAAGAGCTTAAAATAGCTCAACAAGATGAAATGGATCAAAGAAAAGATCTTTTGCAAGATTCAATAAAAATATTAAATGATAGGGAAAGAGAAATTCTTCATGCAAGAAGATTAATAGATGAACCTATTACTTTAGAAGATTTAAGCAAGAAATATAAAATTAGCAGAGAAAGAATTAGACAAATTGAGAATAAAGCTTTTGAAAAACTACAAAAACACATGCTAAATTCTGCTAGATCTAAAAATCTCTTGCCAGCAAATTAAATTTCAAAAGGATTTTCAATTAAAATAGTATCTTTTCTTTCAGGGCTTGTAGAAATACTAGATATTTTGATTTGTAAAAAATTTTCAATCTCCTTTATATATATCTTTGCATTTTCTGGTAAATCTTCAAATTTATTAATTCCTTTAGTTGAAGATTTCCATCCTTTAAATACTTTATAAACTGGTTTAATATTTAATTGGTCTAATGCAGATGCGGGAAAGTAATCAATTTTTTTTCCATTCAGTTCATATTCTACACATATTTTTATTTCGTTTAATTGATCAAGTACATCTAATTTAGTTAATGCAATACTGTTGATGCCTGAAATTTTAATTGTTTGTCTTACCAAAACACCATCAAGCCAACCACACCTTCTTTTGCGACTAGTAACTGTTCCAAATTCATTCCCCATTTTTCCAAGTTCTTCGCCAATGTCATCTGTTAGCTCTGTTGGAAAAGGACCCGCACCAACTCTAGTGGTATATGCTTTTGTTATACCTAATATATAATTAATTGAATTTGGGCCACATCCTGAACCTGTGGCTGCAGAAGATGAAACAGTGTTTGATGAAGTAACAAATGGATATGTCCCATGATCAACATCAAGCAAAATCCCTTGGGCACCTTCAAATAATATTTTTTTTTTAAATGATTTCAATTCGTCAATTTTTTTCCATACCGGTTGTGCAAATTTCAATATTTGTGGAGCTATTTTTATTAAATCTTTTTTAATTTTATCTTTTTGAAAAATTTCTTTACCTAAACTTTTTCTTATTAAATTATGATGCGTTAATGCATTTTCTAATCTACTATCAAGAAACTTTTCTGAAGCTAAATCAATTACTCTTATTGATCTTCTTCCTATTTTATCTTCATAAGCTGGCCCTATTCCTCTTCTTGTAGTCCCTATTTTTGTTTTACCTGCAGCATCCTCTCTAATTTCATCCAATTCTCTATGAAAAGGTAAAATTAAATTTGCAGTTTCTGAAATAATTAAATTTTTCTCTGAGATATCAACGCCTTTTGATTTAATTTCCTTAATTTCATCGATTAAAGCCCAAGGGTCTATAACTACTCCATTTCCAATAATAGAAATTTTATTTTTCCTTACTATTCCTGATGGCAATAATCTTAATTTATAAGTAACACCATCTACAACTAATGTATGTCCAGCATTGTGGCCTCCTTGGAATCTAACAACAGCATCAGATTCACTAGATAACCAATCAACAATTTTTCCTTTGCCTTCATCACCCCACTGTGATCCAACAACAACTACATTTTTCATCTAAACTTTTTTTTTATACTTATAGTATTTAAATGGTTTATTGGTCCATTACCTTTTCCAAATTTAGGTCCTGAACTTATCGCATGGTTAACATACTTAATTGCCAAATAACAAGATTTCTTTATTGTTTTTCCACATGAATAATAAGTAGCAATAGCACTTGATAAAGTACAGCCTGTTCCATGAGTATTTTTTGTTTTTATTTTTTTATTTTTAAAAATAAAAATTTTTTTTTTATTTAACAAAACATCTTGCATCATTTTTGAATTTAAATGACCTCCTTTAATTAAAACATTTTTTGCACCTAATCTACTCAAAATTTTTGCTGCACTAATCATATCTTGAACATTTTTAATTTTTGTTTTAGTTAAAATTTCTGCTTCTGGTATATTCGGTGTCACTAGACTAACTTTTTTTAGGAATTTTAATTTAAGAAAATGTATTGAATCTCTATTAATTAACCTTGTTCCTCCTTTGGAAACCATTACTGGATCTAAAATTATTTTTTTTACCTTAATTTTTTTTAAAGACTTTAAAACTGATTTAATGACTCCTTTGGAATGCAACATTCCAATTTTAATTACATCGGGTTTGATATCTTTAGATGTAAATTCGATTTGTTTTGATATTAAACTTAATGGAATAGATGATATTGAATTTATTCCTGTTGTATTTTGAGATGTAATAGCAGTTACTGCAGTCATTGCGTATGATCCCAGCGAAGTTATAGTTTTAATATCTGCTTGAATTCCCGCACCGCCAGATGAGTCTGATCCAGCAATAATTAATACTTTAGATTTTGGTTTCAAATTATTTTATTGACCTTTTTACTATATTTATACATTTTGATAATAAAACTTTATTTTCTGATTCTCCCATAATCCTTATTTTGGGTTCTGTACCTGATCTACGTACCAGCATCCTGCCATTATTTCTTATTAAACTTGATGCATGCTTTATAGCTTGTTTACATTTTTTTGTCTTTATAATTGATTTATCCTTAACATTTACGTTTACTAAAATTTGTGGCGTAGGTTTAAAATTATTAAATAGTTCACTGGCCTTTTTCCCTTTTCTCATTGAGAATAAAACTTCTAATGCTACTAATAGACCATCTCCAGTAGTTGCAAATTTTCCAAGGATAATATGTCCTGACTGTTCACCTCCGAGATTAAAGTTATTTTTTTGCATTTGTTCTTTTACATATCTATCTCCAACTTGAGATCTTATAAATTTAATTTCATTATTTTTAAAAAAATTTTCTAAACCATAATTAGACATTAAAGTTCCAATAACACCACCTTTAAGTATTTTTTTTCTTTTCCATCTATTTCCTAACATTGCGATAATTTGATCACCATCAATTATATCTCCTTTTTCATCACATAAGATAATTCTATCAGCATCACCATCTAGAGATATTCCTAAATTTACTCTATGTTTTTTAACTAAATTCTTAATGTTGTCTGGAAATGTTGAGCCACATTTTTTATTTATATTTAAGCCATTTGGATAAATGCCAGTATTAAAAACTTTTGCGCCTAATGATTTTAAAAGTTTTGGGCCAGATTTATAACCCGCTCCATTAGCACAGTCTATTGCGATTTTTATTCCATTTAATCTAAAATTGCTTGGAAAATTACTTTTTAAAATTTTTATATATCTTTCGGTAGCATCTTCTAATCTTTTTACTCTGCCTAGCATTTCTGGTTTAGACAAATTATTTATAATTCTTGAGTCTATTAATTTTTCAATTTTTGACTCAATTTTATCAGATAGTTTAAGTCCATCTGGTCCAAACAACTTTAAACCATTGTCGTAATATGGATTATGAGATGCTGTTATCATAATTCCAAGGTTTGCTTTCATTTTTTTTGTTAACATCGCCAAGCCATTAGTTGGCAATGGTCCTAAAGTGTAAACATGCATTCCAGCAGAGGCAAGACCAGAAACTAAAGCTGGTTCTAGTGTGTAACCAGATAATCTAGTATCTTTTGCAATAATCGCAGTTTGTTTATTTTTTTTTAAATTTTTGAAATATGTTCCTGCGGCTAAACCAAATTTAAAAAACATATCTCCATTTATATTTCCTTGGTTTACCCTTCCTCTAATTCCATCTGTCCCAAAATATTTTTTTGACATTATTTAAAGATTTAATGATTTATAAACTTTTATACTTTGATTTACTTCATTTATATCATGTACTCTTAGTATTTGAACTCCTTGTGTCATTGCAAATAAATTAGATGATATAGTTCCTCCCAATCTTTCTTTACTATCATTTTTTCCAGATATATCTTTTATAAATCTTTTTCTAGAAAGTCCTAGTAGTATAGGAAAACCTAGTGAGTGGAAAATAGAAATTTTACTAATTAAAGTAATATTATGTTTCAAGTTTTTACCAAATCCAATTCCTGGATCCAGGATGATATTATTATGTTTTATACCTTTTTTTCTAATTTGATTTATCTTTTTTTCAAAAAAGTCATAGATATCTAAAATAACATTTTTATATTTTGGATTTTTTTGCATATTTTTTGGAGTACCTTTCATATGGTGTATTACAAAAGGTATTTTTGTTTTTTTTAGAATATTAATTGTATTTAAATCATAATTTAAGCCAGACACATCATTGATTAAGTTTGCTCCTTGATTTATTCCTTTCTCCATTATCCAACTTTTTCTGGTATCTATTGAAATAAATGTATTTAATTTTTTTATTTTTTTAATTGTTTTTGAAATTCTTTTCCACTCTATTTCTTTTTTAATTTCTTTCGAACCTGGCCTGGTTGACTCTCCTCCAATGTCTATAATTTTACTTCCTTTTTTTATAAAATTTTTTGCATGTTCATAAGCTTTATTAACATTATTATATTTTCCACCATCAGAAAAACTATCTGGGGTTAAATTTATTACTCCCATTAATAATGGAAAATAATTTAAATTAAGATTTTTTATTTTTTTTAAATTAGTTATTAATTTTAAATCTTTTTTGATTTTTTTTTTTAAATTTTTATTTTGAAAATTAATATCTTTTATATGAATTATTTTATTATATTTTCTTGTTATAACTTCTAAGTTATCAAAAGAAATGCTTTTATTTCCATGCAAGGGAATAGATAATTTATTTTTTACTTTTAATTTTGATTGCTTACCATAATAAAAATTACACGCTCTTGTGTAATATTTTTCCATTATAGCTTAATGAATAATTTTAGGTTTTAATCCAATTGATCCTAGTGCTGAGTTTTGTTCGTCTTCCTCAACTTTTAAATCTTCTTTGTTTGCTGGATAAATATTCTTGTTAATTAATTCTTCAATTTCAGTACCAGTAAGAGTTTCATATGTTAATAGGGCTTTCGCTAATTTATGTAAATCATCAATTTTTTCATTTAAAATTTTCTTAGCTCTATCATAACCTTTTTCAACAAATTTCCTTATTTCTGCATCAACTTTTTTTGCTGTTTCCTCAGACATATTTTGCTGTCTAGCAACAGAACGACCTAAAAATACTTCTTCTTCGTTTTCTCCATATGCAACCGGACCTAATTCTTTGCTTAGACCAGCTCTCATAACCATAGCTCTTGCTCTTTTGGTTGCTTGTTCAATATCACTTGCTGCGCCAGTAGTAACTTTGTCTTCACCAAAAATTAATTCCTCAGCCACTCTTCCTCCCATAGCTATGGCCATTTGCGCATGTAATTGCTCTCTTGTTTGTGAAACTTCATCTTTTTCAGGTAATTGCATAACCATTCCTAAAGCTCTTCCTCTAGGAATTATCGTAGCTTTGTGAATTGGATAAGCAGCTTTTTCATTGATAGTTACAATTGCATGTCCAGCTTCATGATAGGCAGTTAATTTTTTCTCATCTTCTGTCATTACCATCGATCTTCTTTCGGCACCCATCATAACTTTATCTTTTGCCTCTTCAAATTCCTGTGTTGTTACTAGTCTTTTGTTTTTTCTTGCAGCTAGCAATGCTGATTCATTTACCAAATTCGCAAGATCGGCTCCAGAAAATCCAGGCGTACCTCTAGCAATTGTTCTTAGATTAATGTCGGATGCCATTGAAATTTTCTTTGAATGAACTTTCAATATTTTTTCTCTTCCAATTATATCTGGAAGGGAAACCACTACCTGTCTATCAAATCTACCAGGTCTAAGTAATGCTGGATCTAATACATCAGGTCTATTAGTAGCTGCAATAATTATAACGCCCTCATTTGTATCAAAACCATCCATCTCTACTAATAATTGATTGAGTGTCTGTTCTCTTTCATCATTTCCACCTCCAAGTCCTGCACCTCTACTTCTTCCAACTGCATCAATTTCATCAATAAATATTATACATGGGGAATGTTTCTTTCCTTGTTCAAACATATCTCTTACTCTAGACGCACCTACTCCAACAAACATTTCAACAAAATCTGAACCTGAAATTGTAAAAAATGGAACTCCAGCTTCTCCAGCTATTGCTCTAGCTAGTAAAGTTTTTCCTGTTCCTGGTGGTCCAACTAATAAACAGCCTCTAGGAATCTTGCCTCCTAATCTACTAAATTTTTTAGGGTCTCTTAAAAACTCTACTACTTCTTCAACTTCTTCTTTCGCTTCTTCGACTCCAGCCACATCATTGAATGTTACTTTACCTTTTAATTCATTCATCATCTTTGCTTTGGACCTTCCAAAACCCATGGCTCCGCCTTTTCCTCCTTGCATTTGTCTCATAAAAAATATCCAAACAGCAATTAATAATAGCATTGGGAACCAAGATAAAAGAACTCCTAGTAGTGATGGCATTTTTTCATCAATTGGTGTTGCAGATATACTAACACCTTTTTCAGTTAATTTTTCGATTAGATTAGGATCGCTTGGAGAGTAAGTAGAAAATTTTTCTCCATTTGACATGACTCCATTTATATTATTTCCCTGTATTTCAACTTTAACAACTCTTCCATTATCAACCTCGGAAATAAAATCAGAGAAAATTATATTATTTTTTTTACTTATTGAGCTCTGTGGTTGTTTAAACATATTATATAAACCAATAGTCAAAAAAACTATGATTGCCCACATTAGTAAATTTCTAAAATTCATACGTATAAATTAAGAATTATTCTGTATTAAACAAGTGTCAATTTGTGACATTTTTAAATTTTTTTGCTTTTTTCATCATAAATAATCCAAGAATTGTTGATTTTTTCAATAATACATCCTGATAAAGTCATCTTATTGAACTTTTTTGATTTTATTCTTCTTAAAAGATTCATCATACTCTTGCCTCTTGCGGCATAATAGTTTCCACTAATTTTTTGTAAAATTTCTCCCATTGACCTAAAAACTACTTCTTTAGGATTTTCAAAAAATTCCTTATTGATTATACATTTAAATTTATTATCTACTTTGGTAAAATTTGAGTTCAATTTAATATTTTTTTTTACATAGTAATCAATTGCTATACTTGATTGGGTTAAATTATTTATAGTTAATTTTAATTTTTTTTCATCTAGTCCTTCATTTTTTAGATTATTAAGCAAATTTCTAATTCTTGTTCTCTTAAAATCAAGATTATCATTTGAAGGATCATTTAAATAAAAATTAAAAACAAATTTTACAATATATAACAAACTTTTTTTGTCTTGATCTATTAACGGTCTTAAAATAGAGATATTCTTATTTGAATTAAGTTTTGCTTCTGAATTTACACTACTGAATGATGTCAATCCTTTTAGTCCTGATCCTCTTAATAATCTTAAAAGAAAATTTTCGTAAAGATCATTAATGTGGTGTGCGATTAAAATGGTTTTTATTTTATCTTTAACGCATTGATTAATAAGTAAATTGTATCTATTTTTTCTTGCAATAGCTTGTACATTTGTTTTAGGTTTTTTTCCTTTCCATTTAAGAATTTTACAATTTATATCGTATTTACTTAATTTTAATTTTAATGTTTTGGCTTCCTTTTCTGAATTAACTCTTAATCCATGATCTAAATGATAATAGTTTATCTTAATATTATTTAAAGTTGAGTAGCATTTTGCTAAGAATGTTAATGCAAGACTATCTGGTCCTCCAGATACTGCTACAGCTAAATTACCTGATATTTTTTTATTTATTAATAGTTTTTCAAAATTTTTATAAATAACTTTTATTTTAGGATTACTTAAATGTTTTTGTAAATTTTTATGAATTGTCTTTTTTGCATTCAAACTTTTTTTCTTCATATTTAGCTTTTTGAAGTACAGATTGATTTGCTTCAGGATATTCTTTGGTAACTCCTGTAATCATTAAACAACCTTGATCTTTCTCTCCAATCTGTACCAATGATACCCCAAGTTTTAATAAATTTATAGGAGCCTTTTTACTTTTTGGATATTTTTGATAACCTTCTAAATACGCTGAAGCAGCATCAGTATAAAGCTGCCTGATTCTAAAAGTTTCCGCATACCAATATTGGGCTGAACCCGCTAGTTCGTGTTCAGCATTTGTTATAACAAATTCTCTAAAGGCTCTCTCAGCAGTATTATAATCTCCTAATTTAAGAAAGCTAGTTGCAAACTCATATTGTTTTTCAGGGTTAGTATCAGGTAAAATTTTTTCTTCTGATATAAAATTTTCAGTAACGACCGTTGATGTTGCATCTATTGACTGTGTTTGTTGATTTTCTAAAGTTGTTTCTGTATCTTTATAAGATATTGAACCTAAATCCTGGGGCTCAGATGAACCTGGAAGAGTTTTTTCGTTTTCATTATTGCTTAAAGATGAAAGCTGATTATTATTTGAATTAATTAGACTAGAATTACTTTCTATTTGTTGAAAACGTAATTGATTGTCAGCTTGTACTTTGGACAATCTTGAAGATAATTTATCTAATTTAAAATTTACCTCTTCAAATTTATTAGTGAGTTCTTGAAATTGTTTTTCAATTTCAGATAATTTTAATAAATGTCTTGTTAAAACATCTTCAGAATTTTTATCTAGACTAATGTTAGAGTTATTTTCATTTACATTTAATGTAAAATTTTCTGAGTAAACAGCTTTTTCTAAAGTTTTAAGATCTTTTTGAATAATTTCTATTACTTTGCCAATTTCCATATTTTCTGAATATGCGGCTGATGGAAATAGTAGGAGTGATAATATATATAAATTTATTATAATTCTTTTCAAATAAATCATTTTTTCAATTTGTAATTATAATGATGGCAAAATAAAGACCCTAATACTTTAAAAGTATTAGGGTCTTCAATTTAAATGAAATTAATTTGCTTTAACTGTTACTGATCTTCTATTTTTTGACCATGACAATGGATTTGAACCAGAGTCTACAGGTCTTTCTTTACCATAGCTTATAACAGAAATTCTGTTTGAAGATATTCCATATGTCATCAAGTAATCTTTCGCTGCATTAGCTCTTCTTTCTCCTAAAGCTAAATTGTATTCCCTTGTTCCTCTTTCGTCAGCGTGACCCTCAATAACTACATTTACATCAGAATTTTTTCTTAACCAAGCAGCTTGTTTTCTTAAAGTTTCTCTTGATCTAGTTGTTAAAATTGACTCATTAGTTGCAAAGAAAACTCTATCAGGAACTCCATCTGCTAAATATTTAACTGTGTCTGTTCCAGTGTATACATCTCCTTGCAATTCAGGTCCTGCAACTTTCTTTTGAGTTGCACAGGCCGTTAAGATTAAACTTAACAACGTAACCAAAAATATGTTTTTATAAAGTTTGCTTAAAATCATTTACTGCTCCTTAAATCTTTTTATTGACTTTTTCACAACTACATAGATCTTTCAAGCTAAAAAATCAACTCTATTTTTGTTAATTTACAGGCAATTATGTCAATTACTTAACAAAGACGACCAAGATGGGTCGGATGCATCTGTTTCGGTCTTTACCATTCTTTCATTGTATCCAGTTAAATCAATTGACCATAATGTAGTTGAATGACCTTCTCCTTTATCATCTGATTTGGTTTCCCTATAAAATATTAAAACTCTTCCGTTAGGTGACCATGACGGAGCTTCTTGGTAATAATTTTCGGTTAATAATCTTTCACCTTTTCCATCAGTTCTCATGACTCCAATGTAGAACTTTCCTTTATGCAATTTTGTAAAAGCAATTAAGTCTCCTCTTGGCGACCAAACTGGAGTTCCATATAAACCTTTGCCAAAAGATATTCTACGAACTTTAGATCCATCACTTTTCATCACATAAATTTGTTGGTAACCACTTCTATCAGAATTAAAAGTTACAAATTTTCCGTCTGGGGAATATGAAGGAGATGTATCGATTGCTGGATGATTTGTAATTTTTTCTACAATTCTATTTTCTAAGTCCATAGTATAAATATCAGAATTACCGTCTTTAGCAAAACTCATAATTATTTTTTTTCCATTTGGTGAAAATCTTGGGGCAAAAGTCATGCCTGGAAAATCTCCAACTACTTCTTGAATTCCTGTTTCAATATCTAAAAGATAAACTCTTGGTAGATTTTTAAAATAAGATAAATATGTTACCATTTGATTTGTTGGGTTAAATCTTGGAGTTAAAACAAGCTCGTTTCCTAAAGTTAAATATTTTGTGTTAAATCCATCTTGGTCCATGATTGCTAATTTTTTAATTCTTTTGGTTTTTGGTCCTTCTTCTGCAACATAAATAATTCTTGTATCAAAATAACCTTTTTCCCCTGTAAGTCTCTCATAAACTTTATCTGTAATTATATGTCCAATTCTTCTCCAGTTTTTTGGTACTGTTGTAAATGCTAAAGCAAGAATTTCTTTGCCAGCCAATACATCCCACAATCTAAACTCTACTCTTAATTTTGTTTCATTTAATTCGACTTTGCCTGTAATTAATGCTTGAGCTTTAATCAAAGACCAATCTTCAAATCTTGGCTTCACATGTGAAATATCTGGTTCTTGCAAAAAAGCGTCTTTATTCAAAGGATTAAATAATCCAGTAGCTTTAAGATTATTTTCTACTATTTTTGAAATCTCTGATCCAAGGTCTTTTATTTTTAGAACTTTTTCTAATTCAGAATTAGTTTTATCATTTGATGAGATTGGCGATACTGCAATTGGCAGTGGATTTAAATTTCCCCTTGTTATATCGACGGTAATTAAAGCAAAAGAATTTGCTGGAATTATAAATAAAAAAATAAAAAATAATAACTTTCTCATAATTTGCTAACCTTCTAACATTTCCCTTGCATCAAAATTTAACTGTAAATCTTTCCATCTTTCATATCCAGTAGTGGGCACTCTCAACGGTTGGCATAACTGAATTGCTCTTAATGCACTTTCAGCTAATACTTTATAAAATCCCTGCCCAGGCTTATTCATTCTTACATGATCAAGAATTTCTGTTTTGATTACTGATCCATCAGGTTTTAATTTTAGTTTAATTCTCACAAGTAAATTCTCGTTATATGGTAAACCTAAAGGAATGCTCCAACAACCAAAAATTTGTGCTTTTAATGCATCCTCCTCACTCAATGTTAATCCTGAAATATCCATGTTTTTATCTTGAGATTGTGTTGTTTTGGTTGTTTTTATATTTGTTTCAGCCAGTTTTTCTTTTGATTTATCTATTAATGCAGCAATTTTATTAGTATCAATAATTTCTTTTTTTTCAAATTCCGAAACTTGTTTAACCTCGTTATCAATTTTCTCCGGGTTCTGTTTTTTATCTTCTATCTTTTTAACTAATTCTGGTTTTTCATCAGGCAATGGAACTGCATCTGGTTTTTCTTTTTTTACTTTTTTTGGTGGTGCTTGCTCTGATACCAGCTTCTCTTTTTCTTTTTTTACTTTTTCAAGAATTTTTTTTGCTTTTGGTGCAAAAGGTATATTTGTTTTATCTGTAATTTGTATCAATTCAACTGAAATAATAGGTGGAAGATCTATAGGTTTTTTTGCTAAAAAAGGTAAACTTAAAGTTGCGATTATAATTACTGTAAAATGCAAAAAAGAAGAAAATATAATATTTTTATACACCTTATTTTATCTCTCTTTATAAGGTTCCGAGATAAGTGCAACTTTTGTAAATCCTGAGCCTGATAACATTCCCATTATTTCAAGAACTCTTCCATAATTAATGGTCTTATCTCCTCTAACATATATTCTTGTATCAGTTCTATTTTTTGATACAGCTAAAATTTTTGCTATTATTTTGTCATATTCAACTTTTGTTTCTTGAATATATATTTCTCCTTTAGAATTTATTGTTAAAGTAAGAGGTTCCTGTTCCTCTGGTAAAGAATCTGCTGAGCTTTCGGGCAAATCAACTTGAACTCCTACGGTCAAAAGAGGTGCAGTAACCATAAAGATAATTAATAAAACTAACATTACATCGACAAATGGAGTTACATTTATCTCGCTCATTGGTTCCCTGTTACTGCTACGCTTTAAATTAAATGCCATTTCAAATTATAGATATAAATCTTTTAGAAAAATTTTCTAATCTTTGAGAATATTTTTTAGAGTCACTACTAAATTTATTATAAGCAACTACAGCAGGTATTGCTGCAAGAAGACCAAGCGCAGTTGCAAATAAAGCTTCGGCTATACCTGGTGCTACAATAGCTAAACTTGTATTTCTTGAAATAGCTATGGATTGAAAAGAGTTCATTATTCCCCAAACTGTTCCGAACAGTCCTATAAAAGGAGCAGTAGAACCTACTGTTGCTAAAAATGTATAATTTTTTTCAATAATATTCATTTGTTTTTCTATATTAACTTCCAAAACACTCTGCAATTTTTCAGTTAGATTAGATTTAGATCTTGTTTTCATGACAACTTGCATCGAGCCTTTAAATACATTTGCCATCGGGTCCTCTATTTCTGATGGAAGATTATTGTAAAATGATTCTGCTGATCTTGATTTCCAGAATTTTTCTTCAAATTCTTCTGATGTTAAATTTATTTTTTTAAATAATCTTATTTTTTCAATAATAATTGCCCATGAATAAATTGATGCAGCAATAAGAATAATGATTACGGATTTAACTATAATATCTGCCCTTAAAAATAAGTTTATAATTGAAAAGTCGGCACTACTTGCAAGTCCAACTGCTTGAGATGTGATATCTGCTTCCATATTAGTTTATTCACACTAAAATGTGTCATCAATTTGACTTAAAATTACTCAGTTTAATCAATTTTCTGGTAGGTATTGTAAAAAAAACTCGCTATTAAAATAGCATCAGCTTTATTCGAATCTTTTTTTTTTGATAATTTAGAAGATATATAAGGAAAAATTTCAATTACTTTTGTCCGGCTAGCATCTTTCTCGGTTTTAATTAAATTAAAATACTTTTTCCATTTTGCAGGTCTTACTAAATACATAGGTAATTGCATAGCAGAACATATGCCCTTTAAAACACCAAATGATTGTCCAAAATTAAACATACTGGTCACTCCTTGTCCAGGCATTGCAGAAACTTGTTCAATAACTACAGCTACATTTTTTTTTGATAATCCTTCAGTTCTATTAGAAATTTCGTTATAAATTTGTGGTCCATTTATCTGTCTTTTATTTTTTTTACCATCAGCCATATTTGGCATTTCAATAACATCTTTTATTTCACCATCTTCGAAAAAGCAAAGTGCTCCTGTTATTCCTGGGTCTATACCTATTATAAGCATATTATTTAATATTTATAATGTTATTATAAACATTTTGTACGTCATCATCTTCTTCTAATGTTTCCAAAAATTTTATAATATCCTGTTTATATTCATTTGGTATTATTACATTATTTATAGAAATCCATTCAATTTCTGTAGAAATAAAATTTTTTACATTTTTCTCTAATAAATTTTTTACATTGTAAATTTCATCTTTTTTACAATATATTATATGTTTATCATCTTTTGAAAAACATTCTTCCGCCCCAGCTTCTGCAGATAGTTCAAATATTTTTTCATCTGAAATATCAGTTCTATCTATTTTAATTACACCTCTTTGCTCAAAATTATGAGAGGCTGATCCCTGGGTTCCCAAATTTCCTCCGTTTTTTTGAAATATTTTTCTAATATTTGATGCAGTCCTATTTTTATTATTAGTTAAAGTTTCAATAATTATTGCAGATTTATTTGGACCAAAACCTTCATATCTAATACTTTCAAAATTTGAGTCTGTAATGGCCTCTGATTTATCAATAGCTCTCTCGATATTATCTTTTGGCATATTTGCTGATCTCGCTGCTTGAATAGCTGATCTAAGCCTAGGATTCGTTGTGGGATCTTTTTCACCTAATTTAGCAGCTACTGTTATTTCCCGTGACAACTTCGAAAAAAGATTGGAGCGTAATTTATCTGCTCTTCCTTTTTTATGTTTGATGCCTGCCCAGTGCGAATGTCCTGCCATAATTAATTAGTATTTTTTAAATATCCTCCATAAATAAAATGTTCAACTTTACTTGCAAGGCCATTTTCGTTAATTGCATCGACTATTACCCCACACAATGATGCTTCTCCTTCAGAAGGAAAATGTTTTTTAGACTCTTTTTTCATAAAACGATTAATTGAATTATTTTTATCCATACCAATAACTGAATTATAGTCGCCACACATTCCTGCGTCAGTTTGATATGCGGTTCCACTATTTAAAATTCTTGCATCGTGAGTTGGTACATGTGTGTGAGTACCAACAACTAAAGTTGCCTTTCCATCAAAAAAATGACCTATTGCCATTTTTTCACTAGTAATCTCACCATGAAAATCAACAATTAAAAAATCATAATCTTTTTTTAAAATATTTGTTTCTAAAAATTTTTGTGCACATGAGAATACATCTTCACATTTTTTCATAAAAATATTTCCCATAAGATTTAGTACACCAATTTTCATTCCATTTTTTAGATTATAAATACCAAAGCCTTTACCTGGAGAAGGGTGATATAAATTTTCAGGTCTTAAAAGCTTTTCTTCTTTTTCAATATGATTTAGTGTTTCTTTTTGATCCCAAACATGATTGCCTGTAGTGATTACATTTACTCCACTATTAAATAGATCATTTGTAATTTTTTCTGTTATACCAACTCCCTCATTAGCTGCATTTTCACCGTTAACAACTACAAAATCAATTTTTTGATGTTTAATTATATTTGGTAAATTTTTTGTTACCGCAGCACAACCAGACCTCCCAACAATATCTCCTAAAAAAAAAATTCTCATTTTAAAATGCCTTTTTCTGTTAAAATTACATTTAATCTCTTATCATATTTATTAACTGGAACTTTATCAATTTTTTGAAAAGAAAAAGCCAACCCAACAGAGAATAGTTTATTTTTTTTTTGTATTTTTGAAATATATCTATCATAAAAACCACCTCCGTAACCTAATCTAAAGAGCTTTTTATCGTAAGCGACTATAGGTACCAACAAAGTATCTGGTATAACAATTTTTTTTTTTAGTGGTTCAGGAATTCCATAATTATTTAAAATTAATGGTTCGTGGAAAGACCAACTATAAAAATTCATATCTTTATTTTTTTCAATAACAGGTAGTGAGATTCTTATGTTATTTTTAATTAATTTTTGTAAAACTTCCAGGTCATCAATTTCATAGTTAACTGGAAAATAGCCACCAACAATAAAATTTTTTTTATTATTTTTTTTTAAAATAGACATTAATGAAGAAAAATTAATTTTATTATTTATTAATTTTTTTGTTTTTCTTAATTTAAGAATTTTATTTCTTATCTTTTTTTTATTCACAGTTTATTGAATTGGGCTTTCAGACTCAGCTTTTTTTAAAAAACTTTCAATTTTATCAGTGGCATTATCAATAATCTTTTCATAATTTTCTTTGCTCTGGTCTATATCTTTTTTAATTTGTATTAATTCATTATTAAGCTTTTTAATTTCATTTTCTTTTTCTTCTTTATAATCATAAATTAAATTTTTAAGTTCTTTAAACCTTTCTGTCAAAATTTTAAGTTCTTTTAATTTTTCGTCTATTTTTTTTTTAGTTTCAAAATATTCATCCATTACTGTGATTGATGTAATTAACAAAAGTTTACTTTCTCCGATATTTCCAAGAGTACTTTTTAAACTGTCAAATTTTTGATTTAAATGTGAAGCTAATTCTTCAAGATGCTCTTCTTGTCCATCCTCGCATGACAAAACAAACTCTTTTCCATTAAAATTTATATTTACATTTGCCATTTATCAATTTCTTCTAATAAGATATCTGTTTCCTGATTTAATTCATCTATTTTTTCAGTGAACTCTAATTCTCTTTTATTTTCTTTTTCTTTGTTTAAGTTATATTTGTCTAGTTTTAGCTTAAGGTCATTATATTCATCTTTTAAAGCATTATATTTTTCCTCTAAATCTTTTTTTTCAATTTCTAATTGATTCTTTTCATCATCAAGATTACTTATTGTTTCTCTTAAACTAGAATTATCAGGACTTAAATTATTTAACTTTTTTAGGACATCATTTAATTTTTTTTCTTTTTCAAAAAGAGTTTTCATATATATATAATTATAATATTAAATTGAGTCATCTAAGTCTAGATAGGATAATTTTTGAATAAACTTAATACAGATTTATCAAACGCAATAAGATTTTTATCAATTGACGCTGTTGAAAAGGCCAATTCTGGACACCCTGGACTACCAATGGGCATGGCTGATGTAGCAACGATTCTCTTTAAAAATTTTTTAAAATTCAATCCAAGAAATCCAAGTTGGATAAATAGAGATAGATTTGTTTTGTCTGCGGGTCATGGATCAATGTTATTATATTCTTTATTGTATCTAACAGGATACAAAAGTATTTCATTAAACGATATTAAAAATTTTAGACAATTAAATTCAATTTGTGCAGGACATCCTGAATATGTTCCAAACTCAGGTATTGAAACAACTACTGGACCTCTTGGCCAAGGAATAGCTAATGCTGTAGGTTTTGCTATTGCTGAAGAAATATTAAAAAAGCAACTTGGCAAAAAAAATATAAATCACAAAACATATGTTTTGGCAGGCGATGGATGTTTGATGGAAGGAATAAGTCATGAAGCTCTAAGTTTAGCTGGTCACCTAAAATTAAAAAACTTAATCTTGTTATTTGATAACAATTCAATATCTATAGATGGACCTACTAATCTTGCTGTATCTGATAACTTTAAAAAAAGATTTAATAGTTATGGATGGAATTACATTGAAATAGATGGACATAATGAAAAACAAATATTCAATGCTTTAAAAAAGGTACAAAACTCAAAAATTCCCTCAGCAATTTCATGTAAAACAATAATAGGCTATGGGTCCCCAAATAAATCTGGGAAAGAGTTAGCGCATGGGAGTCCTTTAGGAAAAGATGAGGTTTCCTTAGTAAGAAAAAAATTAAAATGGAATCATAAACCTTTTGAAATTCCACAGAATATAATGGACGAATGGAGAAAAATTGGAAAGAAAGGATTTCACAAATCAAAAAATAAGAAAATTCAAAAAAATATTAATGAAATATTTTCTAAAATAATTAAAGAAGAAAAAAGAAATTATATTGAATCAATTGAAGCTATGGCTACAAGAAAATCTTCACAAAAAATATTAAATAGATTAACAAAAAAAATACCTACGCTTATTGGAGGATCAGCAGATCTTTCTGGGTCTAATAATACAAAGACTAATAGTCATAAAATAATTAAACCTGGAAATTTCAATGGAAACTATATTCATTATGGAGTTAGAGAACATGCAATGTGTGGAATTATGAATGGTATAGCACTTCATAGTAATTTAATTCCATACGGTGGAACTTTTCTTATTTTTAGTGATTACTGCAAACCCTCTATAAGATTGTCAGCTTTAATGAAACAGAGAGTAATTTATGTTATGTCGCACGACTCTATTGGTTTAGGTGAAGATGGACCAACTCATCAACCAATTGAACAACTTTCAAACTTAAGATCTATACCAAACTTAAATGTTTTTAGACCAGCTGATACTATAGAAACTTTTGAATGCTGGGAACTTGCTTTGAGTTTAGATACTTCGCCAAGTATTATTGCTCTATCAAGACAAAAAATCAATCCAATAAGAAAAACGTATGAGTCTGAAAATAAATGTGCTTCAGGCGCCTACGAAATATTAAGAACTAACAAAAACATAGAATTAACTATCCTTGCCACTGGATCTGAAGTTAACTTAGCTATTGAAGTTAGTCATAAATTAGCCATACAAAATATCTATTCAAAAGTTATATCTGTGCCTTCATTAGAAATATTTAATCTTCAATCAGAAGAATATAAAAGTGAAATAATGAATGAAACTAAACATAAAATTTCTATTGAAGCAGGCTTAACTGAACCTTGGAAAAAATATGTAGGTGAAAATGGAATTTCCTTTGGGGTTAATGAATTTGGTAAAAGTGCACCTGGAAAAGATGTTTTTGAGTCATTTTACCTCTACAGTGATTATATAGTTAAGCAAATAAAAGTAATGTTGGACAAATAGTATGGCAATAAAAATAGGCATTAATGGTTTAGGAAGAATTGGAAGAATGGTCATAAGATCGTTATATGAAAAAAATTATAAAAATATTGAAATCAAACATATTAATAATCGTTCAAATCCAGAAACTGCATCACAATTATTAAAATATGACTCAATTCATGGAAAATTTAATTGTGAAATTAATAGTAATAATAATTGTTTGATAATAAAAAATAAAAAAATTACTTATACTCAACATACAAAAATAGAGGATATTAATTGGAAAAAATATGGTGTAGATTTTGTTTTGGAATGTACTGGCAAATTTAATTCTAAAGAAAAATTAATTCCTCATATTACAAATGGTGCAAAAAAAGTTATAGTTTCGGCCCCATGTAAGAAAACAGATAAAACCGTAGTTTTTGGAGTAAACGAAAATGTGATTCAAAAAGCAGATAAAATTATTTCTGCTGCATCATGTACAACTAATTGTCTCGCTCCAGTGGCAAGTGTAATAAACAATAATTTTATTATAGAAAAAGGATTTATGACTACAATTCATTCTTTTACAACTGACCAGAGATTACTTGATAACTCCCATAAAGACCCTCGAAGAGCTAGATCTGCAGTACAATCTATAGTGCCAACATCAACTGGAGCATCAAAATCTATTGGAGAAATTATTCCAGATTTAAAAGGTAAGCTCGAGGGAGTAGCTATGAGGGTTCCAACTCCAAATGTTTCATTAATAGAACTCGTATTTTGTACTAAAAAAAACCTAACAGTTAATAAAATTAATAATAGCTTAATTGAATCATCAAAAAAAACATTGAAAGGAATACTAGAAGTTACAAAAGAAAAACTTGTTTCCACTGACTTTAATCATAATCCAAATTCTGCAATTGTAGACTCATCATTAACAAATGTTGTAGGGCAAAACATGGGCAAAATTTCTGCATGGTATGATAACGAATGGGGTTTTGCTAATAGAATGTGTGATTTAGTTGAATTCATATCTAAAAAAATTTAATGAAATCAATAATAGAAGTTGGAAAAAACTTAGCAAATAAAATTGTTTTGGTTAGACTAGATTTAAATGTTCCTATTGAAAATGGAAAAATTACAGATACAAATAGGATAGATAAAATAGTTCCAACTCTTGATTATTTAATAAAAAAAAATACCAAATTGATTCTAATATCTCATATTGGAAGACCAAAAGGTAAGGTAGATGAAAATTTTTCCCTAAAACCTGTTGGTGATAATCTTTCTAAAAAGCTTAACAGAAAAATTAAACTAATAAATAAAAATATTTATCAATTAAATAAAAGCAATTTATTTGAAGCCAAAGATTATAAAATTATCTTATTAGAAAATATTAGATTTTATGCTGAAGAGGAAAAAAATGATGAAAAGTTTGGAAAACATTTAGCTTCTCTAGGAGATTTATATGTAAATGAAGCATTTTCTTGCTCACATAGACCTCACTCATCTATAAGCAAAATTTCTAAATATATAGATGTATATGCTGGTCTACTTTTTACTTCTGAAGTTCAAGCTTTAAACAAAGTGACTAAAGACATTGCAAAGCCTATCTCTTGTATTATTGGAGGCTCAAAAATTTCAACAAAAATTAAAATAATTGAAAACTTGGTCTCTAAATTTGACAATATTATTATCGTAGGAGGTATGGCAAATAGTTTTCTTAAATACTTTGGTCAGAATATTGGTAAATCAATTTATGAAGAAAATTCTGTTGAAATTATAAAAAAAATCATTGAAACTGCAAAACTTAAAAACTGTAATTTAATTTTTCCTGAAGATTACTCTGTTGGAAAAAATTTAAATGATGCTGCTACTAATAAAACAAAAGAAGAGATACAAGATTTAGATATGATCTTAGATATAGGGCCTGCTACAATTAAAAAAATTATAAAATTAATAAATTGCTCAAAAACTATTTTATGGAATGGACCAGCAGGTTATTTTGAAAATGAAAACTTCGCAAAAGGAAGTTTTGAAATTACAAAGGCAATATCTAAAAATACAAAAGAAGGGAAACTTTATTCAGTTGTTGGTGGCGGAGATACAGTTGCTGTAATAAATAAATTAAATCTTTTTAATGATTTTAATTTTGTTTCAACTGCTGGTGGAGCATTTTTGGAATTTCTTGAAGGAAAAGAATTACCTGGTATAACAGCACTAAAATAAATGTCTGAATTAAATAACATAGCATTAAAAATAATATCATTGGGCAAAGGCATTTTAGCTGCTGATGAAAGCACGGGTACGATGAAAAAAAGATTAGATAGTGTTAATGTAGTATCTACTGAAGAAAATAGATTAAAATTTAGAAATACCTTATTTTCATCTGAAAGTATGAAATCATGTATTGGGGGAGTAATCTTATACGATGAAACAATTAAACAAAATTTTAATAACACAAGTATACCAAAAATAATTTTGGAAAAAGGCTCTGTGCCAGGAATTAAAGTAGATACAGGAGCAAAAATTTTAGCAAATTCTAAAGATGAAAAAATAACTGAGGGATTAGATGGTTTAAGAGAAAGGCTAAAAATATATTACAGTCTCGGTGCAAGATTTGCTAAATGGAGAGGCGTCTATGTAATTTCTGATAGTTTTCCAAGTAAAATTGCAATTTCGACCAATGCACATGCTTTAGCAAGATATTCTGCTTTAGTCCAAGAGTCTGGAATGGTGCCAATTGTTGAGCCTGAAGTGCTGATGGACGGGACTCATTCTGCTGAAACTTGCTTAAAGAAAACTTCAGAGGTAATAAAAAAATGTTATGAGGAATTGATTTTACATAAAGTAGAATTAACTGGAACAATATTAAAACCTAATATGATTTTACCCGGGTCAAGCAGTAATAAAAAAATTTCAGCCGAAGAAATTGCAGATTTAACCCTCAAGTGTCTAACTGAAAGCGTTCCATCTGAAGTTCCTGGGATAGCATTTTTATCAGGTGGACAAACAGAAATAGAAGCTACAAAAAATTTAAATGCTATAAATAAAAAAAATAAATCAAATTTTATAATGACTTACTCATATGGTAGAGCATTACAACAAAGCGCCCTTAAACATTGGTCAAAAAATCTTGATGATATTGAAGGTACTCAAAAAGTTTTTAACCACAGAGCAAATATGTGTAGCCTAGCTGCAAAAGGTAAATGGTCTGAACAGATTGAAAAAAATTAGTAAATTCATTTATATTATTTCACCAGACAGGATTAAAAACCAAATTTTCTATGACAATTTGGTTAAAATATTCAAATTAGGACAGATATCATTTTTCCAACTTAGGTTAAAAAAAGAAGATAATAGAAATATCATTTCAATTGGAAAAAAAATTAAAAAATTGTGTAAAAAATATAATGTAAAATTAATTATTAATGATAACCCTGTAATAGCAAAAAAGTTAAATGCAGATGGATGTCATTTAGGACAATCAGATCCTTCGGTTTCTCGTGCGAGAAAAATTTTAAAAAAAAAAATTATAGGTGTTACTTGTCATAACTCAATCAAATTAATTAAAAAAGCTATAAAAAACAAAGCAGATTACATAGCTCTAGGAGCTTTTTATTCAACAAAAACTAAAAAAGTAAAACATAGGGCTAATATTAAAATTTTAAAAAAAGCTAAAAAAATGACAAATATCCCTTTAGTTGCTATAGGAGGAATAAATTTTAAGAATTATAAAAATCTTTTGTTGAATAAAGCAAACTTTTTGGCTATTTCAAGCTACGTTTGGAAAAATAAAAAACTAAAGCCCTATGAGGCTGTAAAAAAATTAAAATGAAAATATCTGGTAATGAAATTAAACCTGGAATGTTAATCGAACATAAAGATGATTTATGGGAAGTTATAAAAACACAACATGTAAAACCAGGAAAAGGTGGGGCATTTAATCAAGTGGAAATGAAAAGTATAAATAAAAATACTAAATTGAATGAAAGGTTTAGGTCGAGCGACAGCGTAGAAAGAGCTTCCGTCGAAGAAATAAAATATTCATATTTATATAAAGACGAAACTAATTTTTATTTTATGGAACCTAAAACTTTTGAACAAATTGATGTTAAGAAAGGACTTTTGGGGGAGAAGGGTAATTTTTTATATGAAAATATAGAAGTAATTATAAGTTTTTATAATGAAAACCCAATTTCAGTAGATCTGCCCAAACAAATAAATTGTAAGATTGATTCTACTGATGCTGCAATCAAGGGACAAACTGTATCTTCTTCGTACAAACCTGCCACTTTAGAAAATGGAATAAAAATACAAGTGCCTCCATTTATAGAAAGTGGAGATGAAGTAGTTATTGATACAAGAACTATAGAATATGTTAAAAAGGTATAATCTATGAATAGTATATCACCAAATTTAAATATAATGATAAAGGCCTCAGAAAAAGCATCGAAAGTTTTAATTAGAGATTTTGGAGAAATAGAAAATTTACAAGTTTCAAAGAAAGGTCCTAACGACTTTGTAACTAACTCAGATAAAAAAGTTGAAAAAATATTAATAGAAGAACTTTTAAAAGCGAAAAAAAATTTTTCAGTATTAAGTGAGGAAGCTGGTTATATAGAAAATTCTGATAAAAATAATACATGGATAATTGATCCAATTGATGGAACTATTAATTTTCTTCATGGATTTCCACACTTTGCAATTTCAATCGCTTTAAAATCAGAAAATAAAATAATATCTGGTTTAATTTTTGACCCAATAAAAAATGAATTATTTTTTGCAGAAAAAAATAGTGGTGCCTTTTTTAATAACCACAGAATAAGAGTATCAAAAAAAAATGATTTAAATGAATGTTTGTTTGGAACAAACTTAAAAGGAGCTATAAAATCAGATTTAAATACTAGAGTAACAGGATGTGCTGCACTAGATTTGGCTTATACAGGTGCTGGAAGATTTGATGGATTTTATCAAAACGGTATTAATCTATGGGATATTGCTGCGGGAGTTATAATTGTAGAGGAAGCTGGTGGTACAATTAATGACCTGGATAAATATAAATCAGATAATATAAATATTAGAGCTTCCAGTAACAATATTCATAAAAAAATGCTTGAAAAACTAAGCAACTTTTAATTGTTTTTAATAATTCTTTTGTTATAAAACCCGCTATGAAAAAGAAAATACATCCTAAGTATCATAAAATAAAAGTTGAAATGACTGATGGAAGTCAGTTTGAAACTATGTCAACTTGGGGTTCAGAAGGAGAAGTTTTAAAATTAGAGATAGATCCCAAATCACACTCTGCGTGGACTGGTGGTAAACAAAAAATTATGGACAAGGGAAGAGTAAGTAAGTTTAACAAAAAATTTCAAAATTTTAGGTCAGAAAAGAAAGTTTAATGTCAAACACACCTTTAATGCCAATGGCAACAGCTGTTTGGTTAGTTGAAAATACTACTTTAACATTCAAACAAATTGCAGATTTCTGCAATCTTCATGAAGTAGAAATTCAAGGTATAGCCGACGGTGAAGTTGCTAAAGGAATAGTTGGATATAACCCAATAATATCAGGACAATTAACAAGAGAGGAAATTGAATTATCATCAAAAGATGATAATAGACCTTTAAACATAAAAACTTACGACGTTGAAATCAACGCTTCAGAAAAAAAAATAAAACGTTATGTACCATTATCAAAGAAACAAGATAAGCCTGACTCAGCTTTATGGTTAATAAGACATCATACTATACTTAAAGATTCACAGATTGCCAAACTAGTGGGTATTACAAAAAACTCAGTAGTAGCTATAAGAAATAAAAGTTATTGGAATTATAACAACCTTAATCCTAAGGATCCGGTAGCAATGGGTTTATTTTCTCAAAAAGATCTCATTGAAGCAACAGAAAAGGCTGAAAGAAGAATTAAAAGAGAAAAAAGAGAGAAAGAAAAGGCAAAACAAGTAGGTTAGATTATGAATTATAATAGACAATTAATTTTTAAAATGATAATTAGTCTCGTTTTTTGGAGGTTGTTATTAAAATAGAAGTAAAAGATAATAATGTAGAACAAGCATTGAGAGTTTTAAAAAGAAAACTCCAAAGAGATGGTTTTTTTAAAATAATTAAATTAAAAAATACTTACGAAAAACCATCAGAAAAAAAGAAAAGAATACTTCAAGAAAACATTAAAAGAGTAAAAAAGTTAAATAAATTAAGGAACAGATTTTAATATCGCGGGGTGGAGCAGCCTGGTAGCTCGCAAGGCTCATAACCTTGAGGTCGGCGGTTCAAATCCGTCCCCCGCAACCAATTATGAAACAAAAGATCTTAATTGCTGGAGCAGGAGGTTTCATTGGTGGCCACCTTGTAAAATATTTTAGGGATAAAGGTAAGTACGATATAGTATGTGCAGATATAAAACCTTTAGAGTACTGGTTTCAATTATTTGATAACAATAAAAATTTTTCATTAGATTTAAAAGATTATGAAAATTGCCTAAAAGTTTCTAAAGATATAGATTATATCTTTAACATGGCCTGCAACATGGGCGGGATGGGTTTTATAGAAAATAATAAAGCTGAATGCATGATGTCTGTCCTTATAAATGCCAATTTGCTTAGAGCTTCAATTAAAAATAAAGTTAAAAAATACTTATTCTCATCAAGCGCTTGTGTTTACAATTCTCAAAAACAGTTAAAAACTTTTGTTCCAGGATTAAAAGAAACTGATGCTTATCCAGCCGATCCTGAAGATGGCTATGGATGGGAAAAACTTTTCAGTGAAAGGATGTGTAGACATTTTTATGAAGATTTTGGATTAGAAACTAGGGTTATTAGATATCATAATGTCTATGGTCCTATGGGAACATTTGATGGAGGCAGAGAAAAAGCTCCAGCAGCACTATGCAGAAAAATTATAGAAGCAGTAAATAAAGATAAAAAAAAAATAGATGTATGGGGTGATGGCAAGCAAACTAGAAGTTTTTTGTATATTGATGATTGTATAGAGGGAACTTTAAAAGTTTTTAATAGTAAATTTTATGAAGTATTTAATGTAGGTAGTGAAGAACAAGTTTCAATAAATCAAATGATAGAAATGATAGAAGAAATAGCTAACCAAAAATTTGAAAAGAATTATCAATTAGACAAACCAAAAGGAGTAAGGGGTAGATGTAGTGACAATTCTTTAATTAGAAGTAAATTAGGATGGGATAACAAAACTACTTTAAAAGAAGGTTTGCAAAAAACTTACAAATGGATAGATGAACAAATTAAGAGTGGTTCAAATATAGATAAATTTACTAAATCTCATTGATATTATAAGTGTTGATTTTTTCACTAAACATTAAAGCTTCTAAACTCTTTTTTGAAGCCGCCTAAAAAATAAGGTAATCTTTTTCTTAAATACCAACTAAATTGAGAAATAAAAATATTTCCTTTCATTCCATTATCTATTATTGAATGAGGAAGTTTTTTTTTTGAGTAAAATATTGCTGCATGAGGAATATTGCTATTTGCAAAAAGAATATGATTAGTTTTAGACAAAATTAGCATATCATTTAAATTTCCTTTTCCAATTTTATATCTGTGCTTGATATCTTGAGAGTCAAATAGATCAATTTTGTCAGTCGTTCTTACTGAATTTGAATATAAAACTTTGTTACCATAATTTTTTTTATAAAAATTTAAATAATCAATATCTTCAGTACATATATAAATTTTATCAAATTTATATTTTTTTATTAAAGAATCTGTTGCAAATAACATTTGTTCTTCAGTTGGTGTATATGGTGCATATCCAGACTTTTTTTGATCTGATCCTCTAAAGCATATTCCCAAAACTTTTTTATTTGTAAATTTTTTATTTACAAAATTATTTGAAAAATTTAAAAATTCTTTTTTTATTTTTATATATTTTTTAAATATTTTTTTATGTCTACTATCTAAATATTGAAATCCATAAAAATATTTAAATATTGAATCTTTTTTTACTTCTGGAAACCCTTTAATAGAAGTTCTATTATCACATAATATTACATTTTTACTTTTATATACTTCTTCAAGGGAATAGTTTGACGTTTTATTAAAAAAATAATCCCAAGAGTTTCTAGAGTTACCTATTTTTATTTTACAATTATATAATGTCGGATAATTTTCCATATCTATTACAGGTATCATTTTTAATTGATCACATATGAGTAAATTTTGAATTACAAAGTTAAGATTTGAAAAAAAACCTGCTCCAGGTGTTCTTCTGATTACATAAAAAAACTTATTCTTATTTTTTTTTCCATATGTTAGGTGTTGTAAATTAAGCTCTCTTATTTCCTTTTTCTTAATTTTTGCAATATATTTTTTAGGTAAGCAAATTGGTTTTATTTTTTTTCTATAAACATTAATAGGTTTTGCTTTATGTTGATTTTCTAATATTTTTTTTCTTATATAATTTAACATGAACTTTAATTATTAAGAATATATAGCTACTAATCAATTCTAAATTTTGATTTTTTGCTATCAATCAAAAAAGTTTTTACAGTATCTATTGTTAATTTTTTAAACGATTTTCCAAAATTTTCAATTTTTTCAATTATTTGAGGAGGTGTAGTTATTATATGACATTTAAGATTTTTAGCCTGAATATAATTATATGGTTCTCTTACACTTGCCCATAAAATTTCAACATTTTTATAGTTTTTTGCAAGTTTAATACTTTTTTTAAATTCTGGTATAGGATCTTTACCTTTATCAGCCATTCTTCCAGCAAATATTGATATGATCACTTTAGTTTTTTTATTAACCTTTTTTAAAATTTTTGATGTTTGATTTGCTGTGTAAACAGCCGTAATATTTAATTTAATATTTTTATTATTTAAAAATTTGATCACCTCTCCCAAAAAAACACCCTTGGAATTCGTTACAGGAATTTTTACATATACTTTTTTTCCCCAATCTTTGATTTTAAGAGCTTGTTTAATAATATTTTTTTTATCATCTGCAAATACTTCAAATGAAATTGGTTTGTTTGTTAATTTTAATATTTTTTTACAATAGTCTTTATAATTCTTTGCTCCAGCTTTCCTAATTAAACTTGGATTGGTTGTAAAGCCTTTGACTATTTTTTTTTTAGTAAATTTCTTAATTTGTTTCAGATCGGCTATATCACAAAATATTTTAGTCATTATTAAAGACTTTTGATTATATCTTCTGTCATTTTTTTTGCATCCGCAAAAAGCATGAGTGTATTATCTCTGTAAAATAAATCATTATCAATTCCAGCATAACCAGGAGACAAGCTTCTTTTAACAAATAAAACTGATTTTGATTTTTCTACATCTAAAATGGGCATTCCATATATTGGGCTTTGTGGGTCAGTTTTAGCTATAGGATTTGTAACATCATTTGCACCAATGACATATGCAACATCACAATTTGCAAAATCATTATTGATTTCATCTAATTCAAAAACCTCATCGTAAGGCACATTTGCTTCAGCTAATAATACGTTCATATGTCCCGGCATTCTACCTGCCACTGGATGGATTGCATAAGATACTTTTACACCATTTTTTTTTAAAACATCTACCATTTCTCTAAGTGCATGTTGAGCTTGTGCTACAGCCATACCATAACCAGGTACAATTATAACTGACGAAGCATTTTTCATTAAAAAAGCTGCATCATCAGCATTTCCACTTTTTACAGGTTTTTGCTCTTTTGATTTTCCAGAAGAAGATTGTTCGGTTGCTCCCCACCCTCCTAAGATAACATTAAAGAACGAACGGTTCATTCCTTTGCACATTATATAAGATAATATTGCGCCAGATGAACCTACTAACGCACCTGTAATTATCAAAGCGGTATTTTCTAAAGTAAAACCAATACCTGCTGCTGCCCATCCTGAATAAGAATTTAGCATCGAGATCACAACTGGCATATCAGCTCCACCTATTGGGATGATCAACAAAATTCCTAATAAAAATGAAATTAATATTATTGTCCAAAAAAAAGTATCAACTTGAGTTTTACATAAATAAAAAATTAGACCTGCTAAAAATAAACCTAGTGTCAAATTTAAATAATGTTGACCAAAAAAAGTTATAGGGGAACCGGACATTATTCCTCTTAATTTTAAAAAAGCTATAATAGATCCTGTAAAAGTTATAGCTCCTATTGCAGCTCCCAAAGACATCTCGATTAAACTTGCAATTTTAATATTTCTTGGTGTACCTAAATTAAATACCTCTGGATTAAGAAAAGCAGAAACAGCTACAAAAACAGCTGCTAGTCCAACTAAACTATGAAAACCTGCAACAAGTTCCGGCATTGCTGTCATTGGTATTTTAAATGCAATAAACGCACCTATTGAACCACCAATCAACAATAAAATTATCAAATATAAAAAACCTGTGGAAAAGTTACCAGCTGAAACAATTGTGACACCTATAGCTAATGCCATTCCAATTATTCCAAATAAATTTCCTTGTCTTGAAGTTTCAGGTGATGAAAGACCTCTGAGAGCTAAAATAAATAGTACTCCTGAAATAAGATAAAAAACTGCTAATACATTTGCTGAAATCATTTTTTATCTTTCTTTTTTTTTTTGTACATAGCTAGCATTCTTTGAGTAACTAAAAAGCCTCCAAATATGTTTACCGCTGCTAAAATAATAGCTAAAAATCCAAAAATATTTGCAGTGCTGAATATGTTTCTAGTTTCTCCAGCTAAAGCTGCAATTATAGCTCCAACTATAATTACTGACGAAATAGCATTTGTTACAGACATCAATGGAGTATGTAAAGATGGAGTAACACTCCAAACTACGTAATATCCTATAAAAATTGAAAGAATAAAAATGCTAAGTCTAAATATAAATGGGTCTATTTCCATAGGTTTATTTAATTATTGTATTGGTAATAATTTCATCTTCTAAATTAATATTTATTTTTTTTTTTTCTTTATCATATAAATTTGAGACAAAATTAAATACATTCTTTGCATAAAGGTTCGAAGAGGAAGTTGGTAATCTATTTAAAATATTTCTTTCACCCATTATTTTTACGCCATTTTTTTCAATAATTTTATCAACTTCTGTAAAAGCAGTATTTCCACCTTGCACAGCAGCTAAATCATAAATTATTGATCCTTTTTGCATATTATTTAGCATATTCTCTTTAATTATTAGTGGGGCTTTTTTTCCTGGTATTAAAGCTGTACAAATAACAATATCTATTTTTTTTAAAGTTTGACCCAATAATTCCTCTTGTTTTTTTTTAAAATCATCAGATGCTTCTTTAGCGTATCCATCTTTTGTTTCTAAATTTTCTGAACCCTGAACAGTTAAAAATTTGCCACCTAAACTTTCTACCTGTTCTTTGGAAGCGGTCCTTACGTCTGTAGCATAAACAATTGCGCCCATTCTTTTAGCAGTAGCAATAGCTTGTAAACCTGCAACTCCGGCACCAACTACTAAAACTTTAGCGGCAGGTACAGTTCCTGCTGCTGTCATCATCATCGGTATTGCTTTTTCGAAATTAGAAAAAGAATCTACTACTGCTTTGTAACCAGCTAAATTAGCTTGAGATGAAAGTATATCCATTGACTGAGCTCTTGTAATTCTTGGTAATAATTCTAAAGAAAAAATATTAATCTTCTTAAGTGATAAATTTTTAAGTTTTTCTTCATTCTCATAAACATTAAAAACACCTATTAAAGTTTGATTTTGCTTTAATTTTTTTAAAGCCTCATCATCTAATAGATTGAGCTGTAATATTATATCTGATTTATCAATTACTTCTGCTCTATCAACAAGTTCACATCCTTCTTTTTTATAATCTTGATCTTCAAAACCTAAATGATTTCCATAATTTTTTTCTAGAATTACTTTAAATCCAATATTTGTATATTTTTTTAATGAGTCGGGAGTGATAGCAATTCTTTTTTCTATTTCTTTATTTTCTGATACTGATCCAATTATCATAAAATAAAAAAACTACTTTTGTCTTGCTTTGAACTTAGGATTTTTTTTATTAATTATATACACTCTGCCCCTTCGTCTTACTAACTTTGAGTTCAGGTCTCTTTTTTTTAGAGATTTAAGTGAGCTTGCAATTTTCATAATTTTTAAGCCTGGCAATGACCTACTCTCCCATATCTTAAGACAAAGTACCATCGGCGCAGAAAGGCTTGACTTCCGAGTTCGGAATGGGATCGGGTATTACACTTTCGCAATAATCACCAGGCGAAAGCGTTATACTTAATATAAATATATTTGTAAAGATTTAAACTAGTTAGAATTTACCTTTATATACTTAAAGTCTTTATATGTATATTTTATTGCTTTTTTAATATCATTCTTAGCTGACCAACCATATCTTTTAGCTAATGAAACATCCAATATTTTTCTTTTAATTCCATTAGGTTTATTTTTATCAAATTTAATTTTTATATCTCTGGATGGTAACAAAGTTTTCAAAAAAAGTTTTGTAATACCTCTGATAGTATCTTCTTTTCCTGTGCCTATATTGATCAAGGAATGTGAGGTTTTTTTATTCATAAAATAAATACAAGCATCTGCTATATCATCAACATATATTATTTCTCTTTTAGGTTTTCCATCTCCCCATAAAGTAATGGTATTTTTATTATTTTTTTCTATTTTATAAATTTTCTTAATAAGAGAAGGTATAAAATGTGAATTTAAAGAATTATATTTATCATTAGGACCAAAGGTATTTGTGGGCATTAGACATTTATAATTTGTTCCGTATTGATGATTGTAACTTTCACACATTTTTATTCCTGCAATTTTAGCTATTGCATAGGGTTCATTAGTTTTTTCTAAAGGTCCACATAAAATATCTTTTTCTTTCATAGGCTGTTTAGCATTTAAAGAATAAATACAGCTTGATCCCAAAAAAATTAAATTTTTTATACCTGCTAAATATGCTGAATGAATAAGATTATTTTGTATGTTTAAATTCTCATAAATAAATTCAGCTTTATAAGTATTATTTGCATATACACCACCAACTTTCGCAGCTGCAATAAAAATAAATTTTGGTTTTATTTTTTTTAAAAAATTTAGAACCTTTGTTTGATTATTTAAATCTAGATCTGTGCGTTTTTTAACAAATATATTCTTATAACCTTTAGATATCAATTTACGATAAATAGCACTTCCTACTAAACCTGTATGTCCCGCAATATAAATTTTAGAATTATAGTTGATCATTCGAAATTTTTCTCATTTCAGAAGTAATCATATCTTTAACAAGTGTTTTAATATCTATCTTGCTTTTCCATTTTAATTCTTTTTTAGCTTTTCTTGGATCTCCCAATAAAGTATCTACTTCAAGTGGTCGGTAGTAAGATTTATCACATTCAACAATTATATTGCCGTTTGAGTCTATACACTTTGTATTTTTTCCTTTTCCTTTCCATTTAAATTGTATTTTTAATTCATTTAAAACCATTTCCACGAATTGTTTGACTGAATGTTGTTTACCTGTCGCTATAACATAATCTTGAGGTTTTTTTTGTTGTAACATTTTCCACATAGCTTCTACATAATCACTTGCATGACCCCAGTCTCTTTTCGCATCAAGATTTCCTAAAAAAATTTTTTTTTGCATTCCAAATTTTACTCTGCAAAGTCCCATTACAATTTTTCTTGTAACAAATGTCTCGCCTCTTACTGGACTCTCGTGATTAAACAAAATACCGTTACAAGCAAATATTTTATAAGCCTCTCGATAATTTACAGTTATCCAATGAGCATAGACTTTTGCAACTCCATAGGGACTTCTTGGATAAAATCCAGTTTTTTCATTTTGCGGAACTTGACGAACTTTTCCATACATTTCAGAAGTTCCCGCTTGATAAAACTTAGTTTTTTTTTCTAATCTATGAAATTTAATTGCTTCAAGTATTCTCAGCGCACCAATTGCATCTGCATTTGCAGTATATTCGGGTACTTCAAAAGATACGGCAACATGAGATTGAGCTGCAAGATTATATATTTCGTCTGGTTTAACTTTTTGAATTATACTTGATACTGATATTGAGTCTGTAACATCTCCATAATGTAAAATAAAATTTCTTTTTTTTTGGTGAGGGTCCTGATAAATATGATCTATTCTTCCTGTGTTTAGTGATGAAGATCTTCTCTTAACTCCATGAACTATATATTTTTTTTTTAATAAAAATTCTGATAGATATGATCCATCTTGCCCCGTTACACCAAATATTAAAGCAACTTTTTTCATCAGTATTACTACTTACTTCTAATATAGTATAAATAATTAGTAAACAAATTTAATTAATGTATTAAAATTTATCTATAAAAAATATTTCTATTAAATATTTTTTTAACGTTAATGGAATTTTTAACGCAATCTGATTTACAATTTATTAGTTCCTTGATTTGATGGTAAATCTTTATATTTTGAAAGTTTCTGTTGTACGAAGGTTGGGTTAAAAAATCATAATTATAAACTGCTCTTTCTTTTGCTATTCTTCCAACATTTCTAGATAATGAAATTAATAGAATTATTGAAATCAATACAAATAATTTCTTGTTAAAGGCTTCTTTTTTAAAGTAATTATTTTGTAAATAAATAAATAAAGGAATAAATATAATCAGTGCAATTAAATGGTACCCGCCATATCTTAGAGCGGGATGATTGTAAAACCACTCAAAAAACAAAAGTATAATAAATAAATAAAATATTTTAAATTTTATTTTTTTTATTTTTTGTTTTTTTTTATTATAAAAGTAAAAAAATAAAATCAATGCAATTAAAAACATACTTAATAAGTAATCTGAGACTTTATTAAAAAAATAAAAATTCATCCAATTAGAAAACCAATTGAAACCTTCAATATATTCCTCTGGATTTGATACTCTAAAATTTGGAGTTGCTCCAGCTTTTGACCAAAGTTGATAATATTGATTCCAATCAAGTACTTCATTAATTGGTATGGACCATAAAACATTCACACAACTTAAACTTAGAGGATATATAAAACACCCAGAATTTATGAAATATGTAAATATTACTAATATAAAAAATAAAAATGCAAAGTATGTTATTCTTAAAAGAAAAATATTTTTTAATAAAATAAATTTTTCTTTTTGATAAATAAGAATTGGAATTATTAAAGATATGTAAATTAAATAAAAAGCTTTTAAGGAAATTATTAAAGATATTAAAATTACTATTATAGAAAGTATATATTTTTTATTTTCTTTATAATTTACTAAGAAAAAAACCTCTATAAAAAGTAAAATAACTAATATTTGCGCAGATCTATCTGTTCCATGTTCGCCCAATCTATAGAAAAATATATTAGAAATAATTAAACCTAGTAAGCATAAGTAAATTAAAAATCTATAGTTAATATTATTTTTAAAATTTAATATTTTAATTAATAAAATTAAATTAATAAATAAAGTAAAATATATAGAACCCAGATGAACTATATCGTGTTTTAGATGGGGCAAATATAGTAAAGATGAAAAATAAAATATTGAAGAAGGAACTCTAAAACCATTATTAAAATTTCCTATACCAATTTGTGTAACCTCATTATTTATTAAATAAATATATGCGAAATGATAATACTCAAAATCATCATGTGTCTTAGCTGTAAAAATAAAAAATAAAGAAAATACTAAAAGAAAAATTAACAGTTTAAATTGAGTTTTTTTTATTTCAAAATTTTTTTTTAAATAAAATAAAAAAAAAATTATTCCAAAAAAATGGATAATTAAATTAAAAAATGTCGTTATTGGAATTATTATATTTGATAGATAAGCTAATGAAGTTAATATAAAAATACCCAATAATCCTAGGTAACCTAAATCAAAATTTTTTATTTTTAATATATAGTTATCAAAAATATATCCATAACCAATAATTGAAAATGAAATTAATAAAAATGCTAAAGTATATATTGTAATACTCATTAATATTTAATTATAAAATTTTGTAATCAAGCCAGTTATTTTAGAGTCAACAAAATTTGAATAAACTTTATTATTTAATTTATATATCATTTTCATATAATCGTGGGCTTGCTTTCTTCTAAGCCACCAATTTTTCGAGAATTTTCTAGCGTTTGACATTATTGAATTTGGTACAACTCTATAAACTGAAAGTGGCTCATTGAAAATGACAAAATTATTATCTATACATCTTGAAATAGCATTTAATCTAAAATCAATTTCAAGTAGATTATAATTTTCAAATAGTTTTGATTCTATACAGCTTTTTAAATAACTTTTTTTTAAAGATATCGCGCTTGTATTAATTATAGTAGGCCAGATATTTGATTGTATTTTATTTTTTAATTTTAACTTATTATATTTTTCATTAAATTTTATAAATGGAATATCAAAAACTACTTCTACACTATTGTTTTTATATATTTCATTTAATCTGTAAATTTTTTCTGGTAAAAAATAATCGTCGGCATCAAGTAAACAAATAATATCTCCAGAGCATGAATGCATACCTTCTTTAACCAAATCAATCTGATTTAAAGGAGAAAATTTACTTATTTTTTTTTTATAAATTATTTTTATTTTATTCTTATATTTATCAAGGATTTCTTTTGTGCCATCATTAGAATAGTTATCTAATAAAACTATTTCCACCAATTCAAACGTTTGACTCAAGCAAGAAACTATGCATTCCTCTAAATACCTAGACTTGTTATAAGATGAGATTAAAACTGAAAACTTCATTGTAATAATATATTTTTTATTTAAAGTAATTTTTGTTAAATTATATTTTGTATTGTAGAAAGTAAATAAATGCCCTTAAAGAAAAAACAAAATATTTTATACTTCATATTTTTCCTAAGTCTATTGGTTTCCTTATATTTTAAGGAGAATTCCAGTGGTGGATCTAAATTAGATAGTATATTGACCAATCATTTTATTGAATACTTTCAAATTGGACTTCTAGAAGGTATTAATTATTTTATCGAATCTGCTCAAGTACATTCACCGATTTTTTATATAATTATTGCAAAGATAAAATCATTATTTGGGAATCAAATTAGTGCTGTGATTTATATCATTATTTCTTCAACTCTTCCTTTTTTATTTTATGATTTATTAAAAAAAAAATTTATTAATGCTGATAAAAATTATTTATTTTTTTTATCGTTATTAATTTTTTTATCTCCTTACTTTAGATCATCTGCAAGCTGGCTGACAAATGATAACTTTGCAATGATATTTTTTTGTTTATCATTAAAATATTTTTTAGATATCAAAAATAAAAAAGACTCTATTGCAAAAAATTATTATTTAAGTTTTATATTTTTATCTCTTTCAGCTTATATAAAACAGTATTTTGGTATTTTTATAATTATTTATATTTATGAATTAATAAAAGAGAAAAATTTAAGTTTATTTGTAAATTGTATATTTTTAAATTTAATATTGGCTTTGCCTTTTTTTATTTATTCCTACAATTTATATCTTGAACATAATTTAATATTTAAATCACATAATTCGTACAATGTAAGTATGATTGATA
>CACDDC010000011.1 GCA_902551455.1 uncultured Pelagibacteraceae bacterium
GAAGAGAAAAAAGCTGAAGCACCAAAAGAAGCTCCAAAAGCAGAAGAGAAAAAGGAAGAAAATAAAAAGTAATGTTTTTAGCTAGAGTGTTCACTTTATACCCAGAAATTTTTCCAGGACCTTTAAGCAAAGGATTGTATGGTAAAGCAATGACAGAAAAAATTTGGGATTTAAAAACAGTTAATATTAGAGAATTTGCAAATGATAAGCATAAAACAGTAGATGATACTCCCTATGGTGGTGGGTCTGGAATGTTAATAAGACCAGATGTGCTTGCATCGTCAATAGATCAAAATGTTCATTCTAAAGAAACAATTATTTATCTTACTCCTAAGGGGAAGTTATTTAATCAATCTCTAGCAAAAAAATTGTCAAATACACCAGTTGTTAATTTAATTTGTGGAAGTTTTGAGGGAATAGATCAGAGAATAATTGATTCTAGAGGCATAGTGGAAATTAGTGTAGGAGATTTTATATTATCTGGAGGAGAAACAGCGGCGTTTATTTTATTAGACTCAATTTTAAGATTAATTCCGGGAGTTCTTGGAAATAATTCTTCTATTGATGAAGAAACTTTTGAAAATGGTCTTTTGGAATATCCACAGTATACAAAACCTCAAATATGGGAGGAAAAAAGTGTACCTGATGTACTATTATCAGGAGATCACGCTAAAATTAAACACTGGCGTTTATCTCAATCTGAGGCTATAACACGCGACCGAAGACCAGATTTGTGGCAAAAATATAAAAAGGATTAACTTGATAAGTCTAAGCATGAAAAATATTGAGGAAATAAACCAGGCTATAGTTAAAAAAATTTCAGCTGAAAAAAAATTACCTAATTTTTTTCCAGGAGATATCGTTAAGGTTGGCGTTAAAATAACTGAAGGGAAAAGAGATAGAATTCAATATTTTGAAGGAGTATGTATTGCTAAAAAAAATAGAGATATTAATTCATCATTTACAGTAAGAAAGATTTCATTTGGAGAAGGTGTTGAGAGAACTTTCGCATTATTTAGTCCCATTGTAGATTCAATTAAAGTAATTAGATCTGGAAAAGTAAGAAGAGCTAAGCTTTATTACCTAAGAGACAGAACAGGAAAATCAGCAAGAATAGCAGAAAAAATTAAAAAAAAAATTGGTATTGATTTAGATATTAAACCTGAACAAGTTATTGAGGAGAATTTAGATGTTCAAAAAGATAAAGAACTTGATGAGCCAAAAAAAGTTGAGACAAAAACCTCAAAAGATGATGATAAAAAAGTTAAAAATCTAGAAAGCTCTTTAAAAACTAATTTAAAAAAAGAAGTGTCTAATAAAGAAAGCTCTAAAAAGAAAAAATAATTTTTTTCTAAATGCCATATACAATTTATGATAAGATTTGGAATGAACATCTAGTTCATCAACAAGAAGATGGAACATCTCTTTTGTTTGTTGATAGACATTTGATCCACGAAGTTACAAGCCCTCAAGCTTTTGAAGGTCTAAGAAATTCTAAAAGAAAAGTAAGACAGCCAAAATTAACTTTGGCAGTGGCAGATCATAATGTTCCAACTACAGATAGGTCTAAAGGTATTTCAGATAAAGAGTCAAAAATACAAGTAGATACACTAGAGTCTAATTGTAAAGAGTTTGGAATAAAATTATTTGGCATGAATGATATTAGACAAGGAATCGTTCATATAATTGGCCCAGAGCAAGGATTTACTCAACCTGGAACAATAATTGTATGTGGTGATAGTCATACAGCAACTCATGGAGCATTTGGTGCTTTAGCTTTTGGTATTGGTACTTCAGAAGTTGAACATGTATTAGCCACACAAACTTTAGTCCAAAAAAAATCAAAAAACTTTAGAATAAATGTTAATGGCAAATTATCCGTTGGTGTGACTTCAAAAGATGTAATATTGCAGATTATTGGAAAAATAGGAACAGCTGGTGGAACTGGTTACGTTATCGAGTACTCTGGGAATTTAATTTCCTCTTTAAGCGTAGAACAAAGAATGACGATTTGTAATATGACAATAGAAGGAGGAGCTAGAGCTGGACTAATTCAACCAGACGAAAAAATTTATGATTACTTAAAAAATAGACCAATGTCTCCAAAGAATGATAAATGGGAGAAAGCTGTCGAATATTGGGACAAACTAAAATCTGACAAAGATGCTGAATTTGATAAGCAGATTAATTTAGAAGGAGAAGATATTAAACCTATGGTAACTTGGGGGACTTCTCCTCAGGATGTTATTACAATTGATGGAAGAGTGCCAAATCCAGAAAAAGAAAAAGATCTAGATAAAAAAAATTCTATTGAAAGATCTTTAAATTATATGGGATTAAAAGCTGATACTCCAATTAAAGATATTAAAATAGATAAAGTATTCATAGGAAGCTGCACAAATGGAAGAATAGAAGATTTAAGAGAGGCTGCAAAAATACTTAAAGATAAAAAAATAGCGAAACATATTAATGCTATGGTTGTTCCAGGTTCTGGTTTAGTTAAAGAGCAAGCCGAACAAGAAGGATTGGATAAAATATTTAAAAGCTCAGGTTTTGAATGGAGAGAACCTGGATGTTCTATGTGCTTAGCAATGAATGCAGATAAATTAAAGCCCAAAGAGAGGTGTGCATCAACATCAAATAGAAATTTCGAAGGTAGACAGGGAAGAGGCGGGCGAACACATCTCGTAAGTCCCGCTATGGCAGCTGCAGCTGCTATTTCTGGAAATTTAGATGATGTAAGAAAATATCGGAGTTAAATGAATAAATTTAATAAATTAAAAAGTATACCAGCATATTTGCCAATTGTTAATATTGATACAGATATGATTATTCCAAAACAATTTTTAAAAACAATAAAAAGAACTGGACTAGGAAAAAGTCTTTTTTTTGAAATGAGATATGATAACGATGGAAACAAAATTAAGGATTTTATTTTAAACAAAGATCCATTTACAAAATCTCAAATATTAATAACAGGTAAAAATTTTGGTTGTGGTTCTTCTAGAGAACATGCACCTTGGGCTTTATTAGATTTTGGAATTACATGTGTAATTAGTTCAAGCTATGCTGATATTTTTTATAATAATTGTTTTAAAAATGGAATTTTACCAATTAAAATTTCTGATGAAGAAATAAAAGAAATATCTGAGTATTCAAAAAGAAAAGAACAAATATCTATAGACTTGCCTGAACAAAAAATTATTTTTGGAAATAAAGAAATTAAATTCAAAATCGATCAATTTAAAAAAAAGTGTCTAATGGAAGGTCTTGACGATATTGATTTATCATTAGAAAAATCAGATAAAATTAAAATGTTTGAAAATGAATTAATAAAAAATAAACCTTGGATTTTAAATGATTAAAGTAAAAAAGAGAAAATTTTTATTATTACCAGGTGATGGTATTGGCCCAGAAGTTATAGAAGAGGTAAAAAAAATTATTTACTGGTTTAATACAAACAAGTCTTTAGATTTTGAAATTGAAGAAGGTTTAGCAGGTGGTGCTTCATATGATAAACATGGAACTCCAATAACTGACGAAGTTTTTTATAAAGCACTAGAATCTGAAGCTGTTATCCTTGGTGCTGTTGGAGGACCAAAATGGGATAACTTAGAGTTTTCGAAAAAGCCTGAGAGAGCATTATTAAAATTAAGAAAAGAATTAAAATTATTTGCAAATCTAAGACCTGCTATATGTTTTAAACAATTAGTTGATGCATCAACTTTGAAACCAGAAATTGTTTCTGGACTAGATATAATGATTGTAAGAGAACTTACAGGTGGTATTTATTTTGGAGAACCTAGAGGTATTAAGCCGATAGACAATGGAGAGAGAAAAGGAATAAATACGCATACATATACAAGTAATGAAATTATTAGAGTAGCAAGAGTAGCTTTTGACTTGGCAAAAAAAAGATCAAATAAAGTTACTTCATGTGAAAAATCAAATGTAATGGAAGCAGGTCAACTTTGGAAAGAAGAAGTCCAATCTCTTCACGAAAAAGAGTACAAAGAAGTTGAGCTGAATCATATGTTGGCAGATAATTGTGCTATGCAATTGTTAAGAAATCCAAAACAATTCGATGTTATAGTTACAGACAATTTATTTGGAGATATGTTATCAGATCAAGCTTCAATGCTTACCGGGTCTTTAGGCTTGTTACCTTCAGCTTCTTTAGGAGCCAAAAATAAAGATGGTAAAATGAGATCAATGTATGAACCCATTCATGGTTCTGCACCAGATATAGCTGGAAAAGGAATCGCAAATCCTATCGCTAGTATTTTGAGTTTTGCTATGGCATTAAAATATTCATTAAATTTAGACAAAGAAGCTAAAGCTTTGGAAAATGCTGTACAAGAAGTGCTAAATGAAGGGCTAAGAACTAAAGATATAGTATCAAAAGGAACAAAAGAAGTATCAACAACTAAAATGGGAGATGCGATTATTTCAAAATTGAAATAATTATTTAATTCACCTAAAATAAGAATATGCCAACTTATAATGCTCCACTAGATGACATGCTTTTCCTATATGAAAAGCTTAGAAATAACAAAAACTATAATGAGTTAGAAAAATATAAAGAGGTTACGAGTGATCTTGTAAAAAATATTTTAGAAGAAGCGGCAAAGATTAACCAAAATATAATATTGCCACTAGCAAAATCTGGTGATGAAAATCCAACAAAATTTGAAAACGGAATAGTTAGGACACCTCCAGGATATAAAGAAGCTTACAAAAAATTTATAGAAGATGGATGGACTTCCCTTTCTTGCGACACAAAATATGGAGGACAAGGCATGCCAAGAACAGTCAGTGCTTTTTTTGATGAAATGATATCTTCTGCCAGTCTTTCATTTAAATTATATAGTGAGCTAAGTTTAGGCGCATATAATTGCATAAATCATCATGGATCTGATGTAATTAAAAATAAATTTCTTCCTAAAATGGTCGAAGGAAAGTGGAGTGGTACTATGTGTTTAACTGAACCAGTATGTGGAACAGATTTAGGTTTGTTAAAAACAAAAGCTATTGAACAACAAGATGGTACATTTAAATTAACTGGTCAAAAGATATTTATAACTTCAGGAGATCACGATTTAACTGAAAATATAATACATTTAGTAATTGCTAGAGCATCAGACTCTCCAAAAGGAACTAAGGGTATAAGTTTATTTTTAGTTCCAAAATTTATTGTCAATGATGATGGTTCAATAGGACCAAGAAATGGCATATCTACCGGGTCTATTGAAACAAAGATGGGTATTAAAGGATCCGCAACTTGTGTATTAAATTTTGATGAAGCAACTGGGTATATGATTGGTCCAAAAAATAAAGGGTTAAGTTCAATGTTTACAATGATGAATCTAGAGAGAATTGTTGTGGGAATTCAAGGTTTAGGATTGTCTGAAATTGCTTATCAGAATTCTTTAAATTATGCAAAAGAGAGAAAGCAAGGAAAAAGTAATAAAAATAATTCACAAAACGGAAATGCAGATTTTATCATCGAACACGCAGACATAAGAAAATCTTTATTAAATATGAAATCAATTATTGAAGGAGAGAGAGCCTTATGTTTTTGGTTATCTCAACAAACTGAAGTTAGTTTAAATCATAACGATATAAAAATTAAACAAGAAGCATCTGATTTAGTATCCCTAATGACTCCTGTAGTAAAATCTTTATTTTCTGATATGGGAATGGAAATTACTAGTGATGCTATGCAAATTTATGGAGGCTACGGTTATACAAAAGACCAAGGAATAGAGCAGCTATATAGAGATAATAGAATAACTCCAATATATGAGGGTACAAATTCAGTACAGGCTATAGATTTGGTATTCAGGAAATTAGTAAACAAAAACGGTGATATAATTAGTAAATATATTAAATTAATAAAATCAGACTTAAATAATATAAAAAATGACAAAATAAAGCCATTCAGTCAAAAATTAAATATTTATATTGATAAACTGAATGATTTTTCAAATTGGATTAAAGAAAAAATAAATACTTCAAAAGATGATGCAAATGCAGCTTGTAACGATTATTTAAAGGTGCTCGGATTAGTTGCTGTTGCTCATTCATGGATAAAAGTGCTGGAAGTAAGTTATGAAGATTATGAAAGTAATAAAGAATTTTATGAAGATAAAATACAAACAGCTAATTTCTATTTTAATAGAGTATTGCCTAGAATAGAAAGTCATTATTTATCTGCAATTACTGGAAGTGAATATATAATGAATTTTAAATTTAACTAATATGAACCATTACGATAATAATTTAGATAAGAATAAAGCTAATTTCGTTCCATTAACTCCATTGTCATTTTTACAGAGAGCAAAAGACATTTATCCAAATTATGAAGCAGTAGTTTATGAAAATAGAAAATACACATGGAGCGAGGTTTATAAAAGATGTATTAAATTTGCAAGCGCATTAGAGAAAATTGGTATTGGAAAAGGAGACACAGTTTCTTTCCTAGCATTTAATACACCAGAAATTTTTGAAGCTCATTATTCTGTTCCTATGACCGGAGGAGTATTGAATACGATTAATATTAGATTAGATGCTAAAACTATAGCGTACATTTTAGATCATAGTGATGCCAAGGTGCTGGTTGTTGATAGACAACTTCATTCTGAGGTTAAAAAGGCACTAAGTAAAATAAAAAGAAAAATTATTGTCATAGATATAAATGATAAATTAGCGGACCAATCAAAATTAGAAAAAATTGGTGATTTAGAATATGAAGAATTTCTAAACACAGGTGATGAAAACTATCTTTGGAAAATGCCAGAAGATGAGTGGCAGGCTATTTCATTAAGTTATACATCAGGAACAACAGGAAATCCAAAAGGAGTTGTTTATCATCATCGAGGATCATATTTGATGTCAACAGGTAGTGCAGCAGCTTGGAATATGCCAAATAGATTAAATTTTTTAACTGTTGTACCTATGTTTCATTGTAATGGTTGGTGTTATCCTTGGACCATACCTATGCTTAACGGAAAAACAATCTGTCTTAGAAACATTGATATTAAAAAAATTTTTGAATTAATAGATAAATATGAAGTAACCCATTTTGGAGGTGCGCCAATAGTTCTTAATATGATTACAGGAGCAGCTGAAACTGATCGTAAAAAATTGAATCAAAAAGTTTATGTATTAACTGCTGGGGCTCCACCACCAAGTATAATTTTTAAAAAAATGAAAAGTCTTGGTTTTGAAGTAATGCATGTTTATGGATTAACTGAGACCTATGGACATGTAACTCAATGTGCTTGGAATGATGAGTGGAACAATTTAGAAGAAGAAAAACAAAATGAGATTAAAGCAAGACAAGGTGTAAGATATCCCAATACAGAGGGTGTAACAATTATGGATCCAGAAACTATGAAAGAAGTTCCAAGAGATGGCAAAACAATTGGAGAAATAATGATAAGAGGAAATGTGGTAATGAAAGGTTACTTTAAAGATAAAGATGCTACTAATAAAGCAATGAAAGGCGGATGGTTTCATACTGGAGATCTAGCAGTTATGTATCCTGATGGATATGTTAAAATTCAAGATAGGTCCAAAGATATAATTATTTCTGGTGGAGAAAATATATCTTCAATTGAAATAGAAAATACTTTAGCAAAACATCCATCAGTATCAATAGCTGCAGTAGTAGCAAAACCAGATGAAAAATGGGGAGAAGTACCTTGTGCATTTATTGAAAAAGTTAAAGATAAAAATGTTACAGAAAAAGAGTTAATAGATTTTTGCAAAGAAACCTTAGCAGGTTTTAAAGTACCAAAAAAAATTGATTTTTGTGAACTTCCAAAAACATCAACAGGAAAAATTCAAAAATTTGAGCTAAGAAAAAAGGCTAAAGAATAATAATTTTTAAATTTATGAAAACTTATTCTATAGCTAAATCTCGAAGAATTAGAAGTACCCCGTATACTTCAAGAATTGAAAAACAAGGTGTAACTGCTTATACAACTTACAACCATATGCTTTTGCCAATAGCATTTGGCTCATTAGAAGATTCTTATAATCATTTAAAGAAAAATGTTCAAGTTTGGGATGTAGCGGCTGAAAGACAAGTTGAAATTTCAGGAAAAGATTCTGCAAAATTAGTTCAATTAATGACGTGTAGAGACCTTTCAAAATCAAAAGTAGGAAGATGTTATTATTGTCCAATAATAGATGATAATGCTGGTTTAATTAATGATCCAGTTATATTAAAACTTGATGAAAATCGTTGGTGGATTTCAATAGCGGACTCAGATGTAATTTTATTTGCCAAAGGTTTAGCAATTGGAAATAAATTTAATGTTAAAATATTTGAACCAAATGTAGATATACTAGCAGTTCAAGGACCTAAATCTTTTCAACTTATGGAAAAAATATTTGGAAACAAGATTACTGAAATGAAATTTTTTGGTTTTGACTATTTTGAGTTTGCTAATGCTAAACATTTAATCGCGAGATCAGGCTGGTCAAAACAAGGTGGTTATGAAATCTATGTAGAAAATAAAAAATCTGGACTTGCTTTATATGATGAGTTATTTGAATCCGGAAAAGAATTTAATGTGAAGCCTGGATGTCCAAATTTAATTGAAAGAATTGAGAGTGCACTTTTATCTTATGGGAATGATATAGATAATAATGATAATCCGCTTGAATGTGGACTAGATAAATATGTTAATTTAGACACAAATGTAAATTTTCTTGGTAAAGAAAAACTTAAAGAAATAAAAAAAAATGGTGTTACAAAAAAATTAATGGGAGTAATTATTGATGCAAAAGATATCAACGTCTCAAAATCCATTAATCTTATTGATGAAAAAAATTTAAAAATAGGTGAACTAAGATCAGGAGTTTATTCACCATATTTTAAAAAAGTTATAGGAATAGCAATGTTAAATAAGCCTCATTTTAAAGTTTCTCAAACATTTAAAATATCAATAAATGATAGTATTTTTGAGGGAAAAGTTTGCGATTTACCTTTCATTTAGTATAACTAAATCTTTATGAATATAGCAATAGTAGGAGCAACAGGAAATGTTGGAAGGAAAATTATTGAAGTTTTAGAAAAAAAAAATTTTTCCATAAATAATTTATATTTAGTTGCATCCCCAAAAAGCGCTGGATTAAAATTAAAATTTAACAGCAAAGAAATTGAAGTTGAAAATTTAGAAACTTTTGATTTTTCAAAGGCTAAAATTACTTTTTTCTCAGCAGGAGGAAAAATTTCAGAAAAATACGTTCCACTTGCTGCAAAACACTCAGTTGTTATTGATAACTCTAGTTATTTTAGAATGGATCCAGATGTGCCTTTAATTGTTCCTCAGGTTAATTCAAAAGATTTAAAAAATATTAAAAAAAATATAATTGCTAACCCGAATTGTTCAACAGCTCAACTTGTTATAATTTTAAAACCTTTACACGATTTGTTTAATATTAAAAGAGTGGTTATTTCAACTTATCAATCAACCTCTGGTGCCGGTAAAGCACCAATGGATGAACTAGTAGAACAAACTAAACTTTCATTAGAAAATAAAAAAATTATCTCAAAAAATTTTACTAAACAAATTGCATTTAATGCAATTCCTCATATCGATACATTTATAGAAGGCGGATATACAAAGGAAGAAACAAAAATGATTAATGAAACAAAAAAAATAATTAGCAATAAAATAGAATTAACAGCTACATGTGTAAGAATTCCTGTCATGGTTTCTCACGCAGAATCAATAAATATAGAATTTGAAAAACAATTTAGTATAGAAAAAGTTCGAGAAGTTCTTGAAAACGCTGATGGATGCAAAGTTATTGATGAAAGAAAAGATGGCGGCTACATAACACCAGTTGAAGCAGAAGGAAAAAATGAAACCTTTATTTCTAGAATTAGAAAAGATAACAGTAACAAAAATACACTTAACCTTTGGTGTGTGTCTGATAATTTATTGAGAGGCGCGGCTTTAAATGCAGTAGAAATTGCTGAAGCATATATTAAAAATAAATAATGAAAGATAAAAATCCTTTATCACCACATATACAAATTTATAGTTGGCATATATCTTCTCTAGTCTCAATTAGCCACAGAATTACAGGTATTATAAATATATTTATTATAACTTTAGTATGTTGTTGGTTAGCATATTTACTTTTAGGAAGTAAAAATTATGAAATTATATTTAATTTTTTTGGAACATATATTGGTAAATTTTTAATTGTTGGTTCAGTATGGTCATTTTCTTTTCAAGCTTTAAGTGAAATCAGACATTTATTTTGGGATTTGGGTTTTGGATTTGAGATTAAAACTTCAAATATAACTGGAGTATTAGTTATTTTTGGTTCTTTTATTTTAACAATTTTTTTTATTTTAATTAAGAATTCTCTTTTATGATTAATGCAACTAAGAAGTGGTTATTTTTAAAACTGAGCTCAGCAATACTTGTTCCTTTAATGTTGTGGTTCTTGTTTAATTTAGTATCTATTTATGACAAATCTTACAACGATGTATTATCATTTTTTATAAGCCAGCCTTCGAAATTTTTATTTTCATTATTTATAATTTTTGCATACTTTTATTCTGCTTTAAGTATTAGTGAAGTTTTTGAGGATTATATTCAAGATGAAAGTTTAAAAAATGTCGCAAACAAATTGCTCTTTTTATTTGCTATTATAATACCTATATTAGTATTAATAATATTGTACAAATTAGGTTTATGAGTTCATATAAAATTATAGATCATCAATATGATGTCGTTGTTCTTGGAGCAGGTGGTTCAGGATTAAGAGCGGCAGTAGGATTGAGTGAAGCAGGATTGAAAACTGCATGTATTTCAAAAGTTTTTCCTACTAGAAGTCATACATCCGCTGCACAAGGTGGTATTTCAGCAGCACTAGGAAATATGGGTGAAGATGATTGGCGATGGCATATGTATGATACAGTCAAAGGATCAGATTGGTTAGGAGATCAAGATTGCATTGAATACTTGTGTAAAGAAGCTCCAAAAGCTGTTTTAGAACTTGAAAAATATGGTGTTCCTTTTAGTAGAACTAAAGAAGGTAAAATTTATCAAAGACCTTTTGGAGGGATGACAAAAAATTATGGAAATGAACCTGTTCAAAGAACTTGTGCAGCCGCAGATAGAACTGGTCACGCAATTCTTCATACGCTTTATGGGCAAGCTTTGAAACATAATACAGAATTTTTTATTGAATATTTTGCTTTAGATTTGTTAATGAAAGATGGAGAGTGTAAGGGATTAATTGCTTGGAATTTAAACGATGGAACAATTCACAGATTTAGATCCCATATAACAATTATTGCTACTGGAGGATATGGAAAAATTTATTATTCAGCAACTTCTGCTCATACTTGCACTGGTGATGGTAATGCAATGGTGCTTAGAGCAGGCTTACCATTACAAGATATGGAATTTGTTCAATTTCATCCAACAGGAATTTATGGACATGGAACTTTAATCTCGGAAGGTGTCAGAGGAGAAGGTGGTTACTTACTCAACTCAAAAGGGGAAAGATTTATGGAACGCTATGCTCCAAAAGCAAAAGATTTAGCATCAAGAGATGTAGTTAGTAGATCAATAGCTATAGAAATAAATGAAGGAAGAGGCGTAGGTCAACAAAAAGATCATGTTCATCTTCATTTAAACCATCTTGATCCAAAAGTAATAGAACAAAGACTTCCTGGAATATCTGAGTCTTCAAAGTTGTTTGCAAATGTAGATGTTACAAAAGAACCAATTCCAGTTGTTCCCACTGTTCATTATAATATGGGAGGTATTCCTACAAACTTTAAAGCTGAAGTCTTAACTATGAATGGCTCTGAAAAAATAGTTCCAGGTTTAATGGCAATAGGAGAGGCCGCTTGTGTTTCTGTTCATGGCGCAAATAGATTAGGCTCCAATTCTTTAATAGATTTAGTTGTTTTTGGAAGATCTGCTGCAAAAAGAGCATCTGAAATAATTAAATCAGGAACTCCTCATCAAGAAATACCAAAATCTGAGACGGATAAGTGTATTGATAGATTTGATAAGTTAAGAAATGGTAGTGGAGAAAATCGAACAGCTGATTTAAGATTATCAATGCAAAAAACTATGCAATCAAAATGTGCTGTTTTTAGAACTGAGAAAACACTTAAAGAAGGTATTGAAGAAATTCGAAAATCATATGATGGAATGAGTTCTATATCAGTTAAAGATAAATCATTAATATTTAATACTGATTTGGTTGAAACTTTAGAATTTGATAATTTAATAAGACAAGCGATCACGACAATGGACTCCGCTTATTATAGAAAAGAAAGTAGAGGAGCACATGCAAGAGAAGATTATCCTAAAAGAAATGATGAAAAATTTATGCAACACACTTTATCTTGGTGCAATGGTAGTAAAACTAAAATTGATTATAGACCAGTTAATAAATCAACTTTAACGAATGATGTGCAATATTTTCCACCTCAAGAAAGAGTATATTAATGGTACAAATAAATTTACCCAAAAATTCTAAAATCCAAAAAGGAAAATATTATAAAGATAATACCGGTTCAAATAATATTAGAAAAGTAAATGTTTATAGATGGGATCCTTCAAATGAAGAAAATCCTAGAATAGATACCTACGAAGTGGATATGAATAATTGTCCATCAAAAGTTCTAGATATATTAAATAAAATCAAAAATGAAATTGATCCATCTTTAGCTTATAGAAGGTCATGTTCACATGGCGTTTGTGGGTCTTGCGCAATGAATATGGATGGAAAAAATGGTTTGGCATGTACAAAATCACATTCTGAAATTAAAGGAGATATTAATATTTATCCATTGCCACACTTAAAAGTATTAAAAGATTTAATTGGAGATTTAAGCATTCTTTATAAACAATATGAGTCGGTTGAACCGTGGCTTAAAACTTCAAAAAAAAGTGAAAAAGAAAATATTCAATCAATGGAAGATAGATCAAAATTAGATGGACTTTATGAATGTATAATGTGCGCGTGTTGTTCAACTGCATGCCCAAGTTATTGGTGGAATGGAGAGAAATATTTAGGACCTGCTGTTTTATTACAAGCTTACAGGTGGATAGTAGACAGTAGAGATGAAGATAGGAAAGAAAGATTGAAGAAAGTTGCTGATGAATTGAAGCTTTATAGATGCCATACAATTATGAACTGTACTAATGCATGCCCAAAAGGTTTAAATCCTGCAAAAGCTATTGCATCTATTAAAAAAATGCTTGCAACTAGCTAATTATATATTTAAATAATTTCGATGAATTTAATACAGCATTACATCAATGGCAAAATTGTTTCTGGAGAATCTAGCAGAAAAGGTAAAGTATTTAATCCAGCCACTGGAGCCCAAGAATCTGAAGTAATATTAGGAATGAAATCAGATTTAGATAAAGCAGTCGAGCATGCAAAGAAAGCTTTTTTTACTTGGTCAGCGAAACCACCAATACAGAGAGCAAGAATAATTTTTAAATACAAAGAATTAATAGAAAAAAATTCAGATGAACTTACTAAATTAATTGTGTCAGAGCATGGAAAAGTTTATGAGGATGCAAAAGGGTCACTGACAAGAGGCTTAGAGGTAGTAGAATTTGCGTGCGGAATTCCTCAAATGTTAAAAGGTGAATTTACTGAAAATGTAGGAACTGATATAGATAGCTGGTCAATTAGACAACCGTTAGGAGTTTGTGCAGGAATAACCCCATTTAATTTTCCTGCGATGGTACCGATGTGGATGTTTCCAATGGCTATAGCCTGCGGCAATACTTTTGTTTTAAAACCTTCTGAAAAAGATCCATCTTGTTCAATAAAATTAGCCGAATTATTTACAGAAGCTGGTTTACCTGAAGGAGTCTTAAATGTAGTTCATGGAGATAAAGAAGTAGTAGATGCAATATTAACAAATAAAGATATTCAAGCAGTCAGTTTTGTTGGATCAACTCCTATTGCAAAATATATTTATGAAAATGCTGCAAAAAATGAAAAAAGAGTGCAAGCATTGGGTGGAGCTAAAAACCACTGTGTTGTAATGCCAGATTGTGATTTAGATCAAGCAGTAAATGGTCTAATGGGGGCAGCTTATGGCTCTGCTGGGGAAAGATGTATGGCACAATCAGTTGCTGTCGCTGTTGGAAATGTAGGAGACAGACTTGTTAGCGAACTAGCAAAAAAGGTTGAATCTTTAAAAGTTGGACCAGGAATGGATAAAAATTCAGAAATGGGCCCTTTAGTAACAAAGGAACATTTAGAAAAAGTTAAAGGTTATGTAGATTTAGGAGTAAAAGAAGGGGCTAAGTTAATTGTAGATGGAAGAAAAATTAAACTTCAAGGTTATGATAAAGGATTTTATATAGGAGGCTGTCTTTTTGACCATGTAAAAAAAGATATGAGAATTTATAAAGAGGAAATATTCGGACCCGTATTGTCAGTAGTAAGAGCTAAAGATTTTGATGAAGCCACACAAATAATCAATGACCATGAATTTGGAAATGGTACAAGCATTTATACTAGAGATGGTGATGTAGGTAGAACTTTTGCAAGTAAAATTAAAATTGGTATGGTTGGAATTAATATTCCAATTCCAGTACCAGTCGCATTTCACAGTTTTGGCGGTTGGAAAAGGTCATTATTTGGAGATCAGCATATGCATGGTCCAGAAGGAGTAAGATTTTATACAAAATTAAAAACGATAACTTCAAGATGGCCTTCAGGTGTAAGATCAAATCCAGAATTTATAATGCCAACTATGAAATAAATTCCAAGGTAAGGAAAATTAATGAGCAAAATATCTTTAATAGGTGCTGGACAAATAGGTGGAACTTTAGCTCATTTAATAGGAATAAAAGACCTAGTAGATGAGCTCGTTCTATTTGATGTCGCAAGTGGTATAGCAAAAGGTAAAGCTTTAGATATAGCTCAATCTTCCTCAGTAGATGGATTTAATGTGAAACTGAGCGGAACAGATAATTATGAAGATATTAAAAACTCTGATGTAATTATAATTACCGCAGGTGTGCCTAGAAAACCAGGCATGAGTAGAGATGATTTATTGGGAATAAATTTGAAAATTATTAAACAAGTTGCACAAGGTATTAAACAGCACTCACCAAATGCGTTTGTGATTTGTATCACAAATCCATTAGATGTAATGGTTATGGCTTTACAAAAGTATTCAGGATTACCAGCAAATAAAGTAGTTGGTATGGCAGGTATATTAGATAGCTCCAGATTTAAATTATTTTTATCTTTAGAGCTTGGCGTTCCAGTTAAAGACATAGAAGCTATGGTTATGGGAGGCCATGGAGATACAATGGTTCCTTTACCAAGTTTTACAAAAGTTTCAGGAAAACCTTTATTAGATTTAGTTAAAGAAGAGAAAATTTCAGAAGAAAAATTAGAAAGTATTAATAAAAGAACCAGAGATGGTGGTGCTGAGATTGTAAAATATCTTGAAAAAGGTTCAGCATTTTATGCACCAGCAGCTTCTGGTGTTCAAATGGCAGAAGCTTACCTAAAAAATATAAAACAAGTATTACCATGTGCAGTTTATTTGAATGGTCAATATGGATTTAAAGATATATATGCTGGAGTGCCAGTAGTTATAGGTAAAAATGGTGTAGAAAAAATTCAAGAAATTGATCTTAATGAAAAAGAAAAAAAAGAATTTAATAATTCTGTTGAAGCTGTAAAAAAACTTTGGGATGTAGCAATCACTATTGACCCAGATCTAAAGTAAATGAATATTCACGAGCATCAAGCTAAAGAAATTTTAAAAAAATATGGTGCGTCAGTACCAAATGGAGTGATGGGCTTTTCAGTCGATGAAATTGTTGAAAAAGTAAAGAAATTAAACACTCAAAAATATGTATTAAAGGCCCAAATTCATGCTGGTGGACGAGGAAAAGCTGGAGGCATCAAAATATTAGATAATATAGATGATTTAACTAAAGCTTCAAAAGAAATGCTTGGTAAAATTTTGGTAACTAATCAAACTGGACCAAGTGGAAAAGAAGTAAAGAGATTATACGTTGAAGAATCATCTAAAATAAAAAAAGAGTTTTATCTTTCATGTTTAGTCGATCGTGTAAGTTCTAAAATAGCATTTATATCAAGTGATCAAGGAGGAATGGATATTGAAGAAGTTGCAAAATCTGATCCAGAAAAAATTGTTACTACAAAAGTAGATTTTCTTAAAGAAATTAGTGAAGAAGACTGTAAAAAAATAATTCAAATATTTAATCTAGATGGTCATACATCATCTCAAGGAATTAAACTTATAAAATCAATTTATAAAATGTTTATTTCTACTGATGCAAATCTAGTAGAAATAAATCCTTTAATTTTAACCAGTGAAAATAATTTACTTTGCTTAGATGCAAAAATGAATTTTGATGATAATGCAATTTTTAGAAATCCAGAAATTTTAGAATTGAGAGATTTAAATGAGGAAGATCCTACAGAAATTGAGGCAAGTAAATATGATTTGGCATATATTAAATTAGGTGGAAGCATTGGTTGTATGGTTAATGGAGCAGGTTTAGCAATGGCTACAATGGACATAATAAAATTATATGGAGAAGAACCCGCAAATTTTCTAGATGTCGGTGGTGGAGCCTCAAAAGAAAAAGTATCTGCTGCATTCAAAATTATTCTTTCAGATAAAAATGTAAAAGGAATTCTAATAAATATATTTGGTGGAATTATGAGATGTGATGTTCTTGCTCAAGGAGTTGTTGATGCTGCAAAAGAATTTAAAATTAATATTCCCTTAGTTGTCAGATTAGCTGGAACGAATTTTGAAAAAGGAAAAAAAATTTTAGATAATTCTAGTTTAGATATTATTTCAGCTTCTGATTTATCTGATGCTGCTCAAAAAATTGTAAAGGAAATTAAGTAAATGTCAGTTTTAGTAAATAAAGATACCAAAGTTATCTGCCAAGGATTTACAGGATCACATGGAACTTTTCACTCTGAACAGTCAATTAAATATGGTACTAATCTTGTAGGCGGCGTTACTCCCAAAAAAGGAGGACAAGTTCATTTAGAAAGACCTGTATTTAATACTGTTCAAGATGCTAAGAATGAAACAGGTGCTAATGCAACTATGATCTATGTTCCTGCTAAATTTGCTGCGGCAGCCATAATAGAGGCAATTGATGCTTCAATGGAATTAATTGTTTGTATCACTGAAGGAATTCCAATTTTAGATATGTTAAAAGTTAAACAGAAATTACTTAAATCAAATTCAAGATTAATAGGACCAAATTGTCCTGGAATTATTACACCAGACGAATGTAAAATTGGAATCATGCCTGGCAACATACATAAAAGAGGATCTGTTGGTATTGTTTCTAGGTCAGGAACTTTAACTTATGAAGCAGTAGCTCAAACGACAGAAAATGGACTAGGACAATCTACTTGTGTAGGTATTGGCGGGGACCCAATCAATGGAACAAGTTTTATTGATTGTTTAGATTTATTTTTAAAAGACCCTGAAACTAAATCAATTTTAATGATAGGAGAAATAGGAGGCTCTGCAGAGGAAGAAGCATCTGAGTTTCTTAAAAATCATAAATTAAAAAAACCTACTGTGGGATTTGTAGCTGGACTTACCGCTCCTCCTGGAAGAAGAATGGGTCATGCTGGGGCTATAATATCAAAGGGAAAAGGTGGAGCAGAACAAAAAATTAAAATTATGGAAGAAGCAGGGATAACAGTTGCAGAATCACCTGCTGAATTAGGCAAAACACTCTTAAACAAATTGTCACTTTAAAATTTACTTTTAAATATTATAATAAGTATTTAAAATAAATGTCTTCATCTAAAAATTTAGAAATCGCAAAAACTTCATTTTTGAGTAAATCAAATAGTGCATTTATTGAAGAAATGTATCTTAGATATATTGAAAACGATAATAGTCTACCATCGAGCTGGAAAGATTATTTTGAAACTCTAGGAGAAGAACTAGATACAATAGTGAAAGAAATTGAAGGACCAACTTGGAAACCTCAAAAAAAGAAAATTAACGTTCAAATCTCTGAAGAAAAAAGTACTTTTGAAAAAAATGAAAATAAACTATCTATCAAACAGGAAGATTCTGAGAAAGCAAAATCAGATACAATTAAAGTCGTAGCATTAATTAGAGCATACAGAATTAGAGGCCATTTAATAGCTAAACTAGATCCACTCGAAATGATGGAAAGAAAATATTTGCATGAGTTACATCCAGCAGATCATGGTTTTAAAAAGGAAGAATATGATAAAAAAATATATTTATATTCTTATTTAGACAAAGGATACGCATCTATAAATGAAATAATCAGTTTTCTTAAAAAAATATATTGTTCAAGTGTAGGTGTTGAATACATGCATATTTCTGACCCAATAGAAAAAAAGTGGTTTAGAGATCGAATGGAAAAAGAAGAAAATCAAATAAAATTTACTTTGAATGGAAAAAAAGCAATACTAAATAAATTGATACAGGCTGAAGGTTTTGAAAAATTTCTAGCTCTTAAATTTGTTGGTACAAAAAGGTTTGGTCTTGACGGAGCAGAGTCGCTTATTCCAGCTTTAGAACAAATAATAAAAAGAGGTGGTCAACTAGGAGTTAAAGAAGTTAAAATAGGTATGCCTCATAGAGGTAGACTAAATGTATTAGCAAATGTATTGCAAAAATCTTACAAAAGAATATTTAATGAATTTGCAGGAGAGTTTCATAGTACGCCATCTGACTCTGCTGGTGATGTAAAATACCATTTAGGTGCATCATCAAATAGAGTTTTTGATAGTAATTCAGTTCATATAAGTCTTACAGATAATCCTTCACATTTAGAAGCTGTTGATCCTGTTGTATTAGGACAAACAAGAGCGAAACAATATTTTCATGAAGATTTAAAAAGAGAAAAAGTAATACCAATATTAATTCACGGAGATGCTGCCTTTGCAGGACAGGGAGTAGTAGCTGAATGCTTTGCGATGTCAGGACTTCCTGGACACAACACAGGTGGAACAATTCATATTATAGTAAATAATCAAATTGGATTTACAACTAGCCCAAGATTTGCAAGATCTAGCCCATATCCTTCTGACCTAGGAAAAGTGGTTGAGTCTCCTATTTTACATTGTAATGGTGATGATCCAGAGGCAGTAGTTCATTGTGCAAAAATTGCAATTGAATTTAGACAAAAATTTAAAAAAGATGTTGTTATAGATATGATTTGTTATCGAAGATTTGGTCATAACGAGGGAGATGAACCATCATTTACACAACCGCTTATGTATAAAAAAATAAAACAACATCCAACAACTGTTAATGTATATGGAAAAAAACTTATAAATGAAAAAATTATTTCTGAAGAAGATTTTGGCAATATGAAAAAAGAGTTTAAGAATCTTCTTGATGAACAATTTAGAACAGCAAAAAATTATAAACCAAAAATTGAATGGTACGAAGGAACTTGGTCAAGATATAAACCAGAGAAAGGTAAAGATAGAAGAGGAAAAAGTGGGGTCGATATTAAAAAACTAGATAAAATATCTGAAAAAGTTCATAATATTCCCTTAAATCTAAATATACATAAAACAATATCTAAAATTTTAGATTTAAGAAAAAAAACTATACAAAATAAAAAAGGGATTGATTGGTCTACTGCAGAAACATTAGCTTTTGGCAGTTTGCTAGAAGAAGGATATCCAGTAAGACTAGTTGGTCAGGACACTGGGAGAGGAACTTTCAGTCAAAGACATTCAGTATTACGAAACCAAATAGATAACTCGAGGTATATACCTTTAAATAATATTTCAAGTAATCAGAAGAAAATTGAAGTTGTTGATAGCTTTCTTTCAGAGCTTGCAGTCTTAGGTTTCGAGTATGGTTATAGTCTAGTTTCTCCAGAGACTCTAACAATCTGGGAAGCACAATTTGGGGATTTTGCAAATGGTGCTCAAGTAGTTATAGATCAATTTATTTCTTCTGGAGAGAGAAAGTGGTCTCGAGCAAGTGGACTTGTAATGCTTTTGCCCCACGGTTATGAAGGCCAAGGACCCGAACATTCATCTGCAAGACTAGAAAGATTTCTACAAATGTGTGCTCAAGACAATCTTCAAGTTATGAATTGTACTACACCAGCAAACTATTTTCATGCGCTAAGAAGACAGATTCATAGAGATTTTAGAAAACCCCTAGTAATTATGACTCCAAAATCACTTCTTAGACATAAGTTTTGCGTTTCTAATTTAGATGATTTTGGAAAAAAAAATTCATTTCACAGGGTTCTCTGGGATCATGCTTTAGAGGAGAATAATAAATTTATAGAACTTAAAAAGAGTGAAAAAATTAATAAAGTAATTTTGTGTTCTGGAAAAATATATTTTGACTTACTTGAAGCACGTGAAAAAATTAAAAAAGATGATATTGTTATCTTTAGAATTGAGCAATTATACCCTTTTCCAGTAAAATCACTTGTGAAAGAAATTAAAAAATACGCTAAAAACTCAAAATTTTATTGGTGCCAAGAGGAACCTAAAAATATGGGCGCATGGTTTTCTGTGAGAGATTATATTCAATGGACATTAGATTATATTGGAGCTAAAAATAACAAAATTTCTTATATTGGAAGAAACCCTGCAGCATCTCCTGCTACAGGCTATGCAAAAAGGCATTTAAGCCAACAAAAAGAAATTATTGAAAAGGTTTTAAAATAACTATGAGTGAAAAAATATTAGTTCCAACTTTAGGTGAAAGTATAAATGAGGCAACAGTCGCTAAATGGTTAAAAAATGAAGGAGAGGTGGTAGCTGCAGATGAGCCAATTGTAGAATTAGAAACAGATAAAGTTAATTTAGAAGTTCCATCACCCGTTAATGGAAAACTTTCAAAAATAAATTCAATTGATGGTACAACTGTTGAAGTTGGAGCAGTTTTAGGAATTATTTCTGAAACTAGTGAAGAAACTAAAACTATAGACAAAATTAAAGTATCAAAACCTTTAACTGAAAAAAAAGATGACAATATTGTAAAATTAAAAGTTGAAAAAAGACCTGAGCCTAGAATATTTGAAGATCAAGAGTCTGAGCCACAACCTTTAATACTTACTAATGAAGTGAGTAATAAAAAAAAAGAGAATTTAAACAAAAATTTATCTCCTTCAGTTAGAAAAATGGTTTCAGAAAAAAAAATTAACATCGATAAAGTAAAAGGAACTGGCAAAGGTGGAAGAGTACTAAAAGAAGATCTACTAAATCTAATGGGTGAAGTTCCTAAGCCAAATGAAAGAAAAATTCAGTATGGCCAAGAGGAAAAAATTAAAATGAGTAAATTAAGACAAACAATTGCAAGAAGATTAAAACAAGCGCAGGAAAATGCAGCAATGCTAACCACATTTAATGAGGTAGATATGTCTTCAATAATATCTATGAGGAACGAGAATCAAGAAGATTTTCAAAATAGGTATAAAATAAAACTTGGCTTTATGTCATTTTTTGTTAAAGCCTGCATTGTTGGTTTAAAACTTTTTCCTTCAATAAATGCAGAAACAGAAGATGACCAAATAATTTATAAAAATTACTATAATATTAGTTTTGCAGTTGGAACAGAAAAAGGATTAGTGGTTCCAGTTTTAAAAAATGCTGACGAATTATCTTTTGATAAGATAGAAAAAAATATTAAAGAACTTTCAGAAAAAGCAAAAAATGGAAAATTAATAATTGATGATTTACAGGGTGGGACTTTTACAATCAGTAATGGAGGAGTTTATGGATCAATGTTATCAACTCCAATATTAAATCCTCCTCAATCTGGAGTTTTAGGAATGCATAATATTGTTGAAAGACCAATAGTAGTAGAAGGTGAGGTGAAAGTGCGTCCAATAATGTATTTAGCTCTTTCTTATGATCATAGAATAATAGATGGTAAAGAGGCTGTTTCATTCCTTAAAACAGTTAAAGAGAATTTAGAAGATCCAAGAAGATTATTTTTAGATATTTAGATGGCAGATAAATTTGATGTTACAGTTATTGGTGGTGGCCCAGCAGGTTATGTATGTGCAATTAGATTATCACAACTAGGATTTAAAACTGCTTGTATAGAGTCTAGAGGTGCACTAGGAGGTACATGTTTAAATGTTGGCTGTATTCCATCAAAAAGTTTACTTAATTTGTCTGAAAACTTCCAAAAAGCCAAAAACTTTCAAAAATTAGGAATAGAAATTGAGGGTCTAAAATTAAATTTAGACAAAATGATGAAAAGTAAACAAAAATCAGTAACTACACTAACTAAAGGTGTAGAATTTCTATTTAAAAAAAACAATATATCATATTTTAAGGGTCTAGGTAGTCTTAAATCAAAAAATTTAATATCAATTCTTGATGAAAAAAATAAACAAACATCAATTGAGTCTAAAAATATAATATTATGTACCGGATCAGAACCTACATCTTTGCCAGGAATTAAATTTGATGAACACAAGATTGTATCATCCACTGGTGCCCTTTCTTTAAGCAAAGTCCCATCTAAGATGGTAGTGGTAGGAGGTGGATATATAGGTTTGGAAATGGGATCTGTATGGGCAAGGCTTGGATCTGAAGTTCATGTAATTGAATATTTAGATCATATTACTCCTGGTATGGATAAAGAAATTTCAAATGAATTTATGAAAATTTTAAAAAAACAGGGAATTAAATTTAGTCTACAAACAAAAGTTAATTCTATTAAAACAACAAATAATTCAGTAATTGTTAATGTAGAAGACTTAAATAAAATTAAAAAGAGTTACGAGTGCGATGTTGTACTAATATCTGTTGGTAGAAAACCATATACAAAAAATTTGAATTTAGAAGGACTAGGTATAGAAAAAGATAAAAAAGGAACAATAAAAGTTAATAATAAATTTCAAACAAATATTTCCAATATTTATGCTATAGGAGATTTAATAAGTGGACCAATGTTAGCACATAAAGCTGAAGAAGAAGGTATAGCTGTGGCAGAGATAATTGCTGGACAATCAGGACATGTAAATTATGATGTAATACCAAGTGTAATTTATACATTCCCTGAAGTTGCATCGATAGGGAAAACTGAGGAACAATTAAAAGAAAAAAATAACGAATATAAGATTGGAAAATTTCCTTTTATGGCAAATTCGAGAGCAAAAGCAATCGACCAACCCGAGGGCTTTGTAAAAATACTTGCAGACAGCAAAACGGATAAAGTTTTGGGTGTACATATAATAGGGCCTCATGCCGGTGAAATGATTGCAGAAATGGCAATAGCTATGGAATTTGGTGCAAGTTCAGAGGATATTGCTAGAACTTGTCATGCACATCCAACGTTTTCTGAAGCTATTAAAGAGGCAGCATTATCAGTGGATAAACGGACAATACACTCATAATATATTTTCATAATAAATTATGAAAATTCCAGTTTTAATTCCTAACGTATTTAATCATCCATTTACATACAGTTCAGATTCAAATTTAAATGCTGGCGACTATGTTGTTGTTCCATTTGGAAAGTCTAAGATAACAGGTATTGTTTGGGATCATTTTGAAAAAAATAATAATAAAAAATTTCAAATAAAAAAAATTATAAAAAAAATAAATGTAAAACCTTTAAAAAATAATACAATAAGATTTTTAAATTGGTTTTCCGAATACAATTTAGTACCAAGAGGAATGGCTTTAAAACTTCATCTTTTAAGTAACGAAGCTATAGAGGATCAAAAAAATGTTGATTATGAAAAATTTCAAATAATAAGTAAAAAAAAAAAATTTATTCTTTCCAAAGAACAAAAAATAGCTTTAAATGATTTAAATAAAAATAATAAAAAGTTTAGAGTACATCTTCTCCAGGGTGCTACTGGTTCTGGAAAAACAATAGTTTACTTTGAATCAATAAAAAAAAAAATCGATAAAGGATATCAAGGATTAATTTTACTGCCCGAGATAGGATTAACCAGTGAGTTTGAAAAAAAATTTAAACAATATTTTGGATTTAATCCTGCAATATGGCATTCAGGAATATCAAAAAAAAGAAAAAAAATAATTTGGAGTGGATTATTAAATGGCAAAATTAAATTAGTTATTGGTGCTAGATCAGCTTTATTTCTTCCATTTAAAAATCTAGGAATAATTATTGTAGATGAAGAACATGATCAGTCTTTCAAGCAAGATGAAGGTGTGATTTATAATGCTAGAGATATGGCAATATCTAGAGCATCTTTTGAAAACATACCTATAAATCTTATAAGTTCTGTACCATCTATTGAAACATTTGAAAATTTAAAGAAAAAAAAATATAATTTTTCTAGAATTCTTAGTCGGTATAAAGATGCAAATTTACCTACCCATGAAATAATTGATTTAAAAAAATATAAATTAAATAATAATTCGTGGATTTCATTTAAAACAATTGAAAGAGTTAAATATCATTTAGAAAAAGGAGATCAAATACTTTTTTTTATTAATAGAAGAGGTTTTTCACCTTATGTTTTATGTAAAAATTGCTACAAAGTTTATACGTGCCCAAATTGTTCTATTAATTTAGTTTACCATAAATATTCAAAAAAACTTTTATGTCATTACTGTGATTACAAATCTGATTTAAAAAGAGATTGTAAAAGAAATATTAGTGGAGTTTGTCAATTTATATTTAGTGGACCTGGTGTAGAAAAAATCTATGAAGAAGTTAGTTTTTTGTTTCCTAATTATAAATCATATATTTTTTCAAGCGACACTATGAACAAAAAATCTTCATCAGATATACTAAATAAAATTCATAATAATGAAATTAATATTTTAGTAGGTACACAATTAATTTCTAAAGGTTTTCACTTTCCAAAGTTAAATTGTATTGTTGTGTTAGATATTGATTTATCTTCCCAAGGACATGATTTAAGAAGTAACGAGAAAAATCTACAATTATACCATCAATTATCTGGCAGAGCTGGCAGAACTGGCAGTTCGTCAACAGTATATTTTCAAACATATAATATAAATAAAGAAATAATTTCCCAATTAACAAATAAAGATCCATTTAAATTTTTAGAAGAAGAATTAAAAATGAGAAAAATTAATAATTTGCCGCCATTTGAAAGATTTATTTCATTAATTTTGTCTTCAAAAAATAATAAAAAATTAGATGAAGAATCAAATAAACTTAAAAAATTTCTAGAAAAAAAAATAAATGGAAAAATTTTAGGTCCAGTTAACGCGCCAATTTATAAAATTAAACAGAAATTCAGAAATAGACTTTTAATTAGATCAAACAAATCTATAGAAATTCAACATTCATTAGCCAGAGCACTAAAAAATTTTAATTTTAGTTCAGGAATAAAACTGACAGTTGATGTTGATCCAATAAACTTTAATTAATTGGAAAAAAATAGCACTATTTGACAATGTGCTACTTGAAGACATTTAAGTCATATGCTAACTAATTCCAAATTTATATAATCTTCAATTATATTAAGGAGATAAAATTGAGCCTTACAAAAATTTTTTCAGATACATCTGCAGGCAGATATTCTTTAGCGCTTTATGAATTAGCTGAGGAGTCTAAAGTGATTGAAGAAGTTGAGGGTCACTCGATTGCTATTATTAAATTAATTTCAGAAAGTGAAGACTTTAATTCTTTAATTAAAGATCCAACTAATAGCCAAAAAGATCAACTTTTGGTATTATCAAAAATATCTCAAAAATATAATTTAAATAATTTACTTATAAAATTTTTAAGTTTTTTAATTTCAAAGAGAAGATTTTTTTATCTCGAAAAAATACTAAATAATTTTGTCAATACTTGCTCAATAAAAAGAGGTGAAGTTAAAGCTGAATTAATCTCAGCTAAAAAACTCTCAGATAATGAAATTAATGATATAAAAGAAAATTTAGCAAAAAATTTTAGTTCAAAAATAAAATTAAAATACAAACATGATGTGAGTTTAATTGGAGGTTTAACTGTACAAATTGGCAGCGTGATGGTAGATACTTCTATCAAAAATAAATTACAACAGATCGAAAACAGAATGATTGAGGCTTAAATGGAAATAAATCCTTCCGAAGTAACTAAAATATTAAAAGAACAAATAAAAAAATTTGGAGATAAAGCCGAAGTAACAGAAGTCGGTCAAGTTTTATCGGTAGGCGATGGTATTGCCAGAATTTATGGATTGGACAATGTCCAAGCTGGAGAAATGGTAGAATTTTCTGATGGATCTAAGGGTATGGCTCTAAATTTAGAAAGCGATAATGTCGGTGTGGTAATTTTTGGAGATGATAGAGCTGTTAAAGAGGGAGATACAGTAAAAAGAACAGGTGCAATTGTTGATACACCAGTAGGAAAAGAATTGCTTGGAAGAGTTGTTGACGGATTAGGAAACCCTATAGATGGAAAAGGTGAGCTAGACAAAGGAGTAAAAAGATCAAGAGTAGAAGTAAAAGCTCCTGGAATAATTCCTAGAAAGTCAGTTAGTGAGCCAATGCAATCAGGACTTAAGTCTGTAGATAGTTTAGTCCCAATTGGTAGAGGACAAAGAGAATTAATTATCGGAGATAGACAAACAGGAAAAACAGCAGTTGCAATAGATACAATTATTAATCAAAAAAAAATTAATGAGTCTAATGATGAAAAGTTAAAATTGTATTGTATTTACGTAGCAATTGGACAAAAAAGATCTACCGTTAGACAAATTGAAAAAACTTTAGAAGAAGCGGGTGCTATGGAGTATACCACAATAGTTGCTGCTACCGCTTCTGATGCAGCGCCACTTCAATTTTTAGCACCCTATACTGGTTGTGCAATGGGAGAATATTTTAGAGATAATGGAATGCATGCACTAATAATTTATGATGACCTCTCTAAACAAGCTGTAGCCTATAGGCAGATGTCTTTATTATTGAGAAGACCACCTGGAAGAGAGGCTTATCCAGGTGACGTATTTTATTTACACAGTAGATTGCTTGAAAGGGCAGCTAAACTTAGTGATGAGCATGGCGGAGGTTCGCTCACAGCACTTCCAATAATTGAAACTCAAGGAGGAGACGTTTCTGCATTTATTCCTACTAATGTTATTTCAATAACAGATGGACAAATATTCCTTGAAACAAATTTGTTTAATCAAGGAATTAGACCTGCAATAAATGTGGGGTTATCAGTATCAAGAGTTGGATCCTCAGCACAAACAAAAGCAATGAAGAAAGTTTCTGGATCTATGAAACTTGAATTAGCACAATATAGAGAGATGGCAGCATTTGCACAATTTGGTTCTGACCTAGATGCTTCTACTCAGAAACTCTTAAATAGGGGCTCAAAGTTAACAGAGCTTTTAAAGCAAAAACAGTATTCACCCATGACAGTTGCCGAACAAGTAATTTCAGTTTTCTGTGGAGTTAGAGGATATTTAGATGATGTTGAACTTAAAAATATTGCAGAGTTTGAGAATAAAATTATTCAAAAATGTAAAACTGAAAAACCTGAAATCATAGATTCTATTACAAGCTCAGGAAAACTTGAGGAAGATTCTGAAAAAATATTAATAGAAACTATTAAAAGCTTAAAACAAAGCAACAAATCATAGAAAATGGCAAGTTTAGACGATTTAAAAAAAAGGATATCGAGTGTTAAGTCTACTCAAAAAATTACCAAAGCAATGAAAATGGTTGCAGCAGCAAAACTTAGAAAAGCACAAGAGAACGCTGAAAAAGGAAGACCATATTCTGAAAAAATGAATAATATTATTTTTAATTTATCTAATGGAATCTCAGATAAAGAAAATGCCCCCAAGTTACTCAAAGGAACTGGAGAGGAAAAAATACACCTATGTATAGTTCTTACCTCTGATAGGGGCCTTTGTGGCGGATTTAACTCCAATATAATTAAAAAAGCTAAATTATATTTTCAAAAAATATTAAATGACGATAAGACTTTAAAAATCATAACTGTAGGCTCCAAAGGTTATGATCAATTGAAGAGACTTTATAAAAATAATATAATAGAAAAAATTTCATTTAAAGAGTCAAAAAATATTAATTATTTTGATGCAAACAAAGTTGGAAAAATAATAATTGATAGATTTGAAAAAAATGAATTTGATGTATGTACTATTTTTTATAATCAATTTAAAAATGTAATTACTCAAATACCTCAAGAGCAACAAATAATTCCTTTAAAAACATCTGATAATAAAAAACAAGAGTCTTTATCTGATAATATTTACGAATTTGAACCAGAAGAAGATGAGATATTAAGTAATTTATTACCAAAAAATATTTCTACTCAGATTTTTAAAGCAATGTTAGAAAATTCAGCTAGTGAACAAGGATCTAGAATGACTGCAATGGACAATGCTACACGAAATGCTGGAGAAATGGTTGATAAACTTACAATTCAGTACAATAGAAGTCGTCAAGCCGCAATTACTAAAGAACTTATAGAAATTATATCAGGAGCAGAAAGTTTATAAATATGAAAAAAGGAAAAATTACACAAGTTATTGGAGCAGTAGTGGATGTAAAATTTGATGGAGAATTACCAGAAATTCTCACAGCACTTGAATGTAAAAATGGAGAAAACAGATTAGTTTTAGAAGTTGCTCAGCATTTAGGAGAGTCAAGTGTTAGAACTATTGCCATGGATGCTACAGAAGGTTTAAAAAGAGGTGACGATGTAATGGATACTGGCGCACCCATAAAAGTTCCTGTCGGACCTGAAACATTAGGAAGAATTGTAAATGTAGTTGGTGAACCAATTGATGAAAAAGGTCAAGTTAAAACAAAGGAAAATTGGCCTATACATAGAGCAGCACCTGAATTTAATGATCAATCAACTGAAACAGAAATTTTAGTTACTGGTATTAAGGTAATTGATTTACTAGCACCATATGCTAAAGGTGGTAAAATAGGCTTATTTGGTGGAGCTGGAGTAGGAAAAACAGTTATCATTATGGAGCTGATTAACAACATTGCGAAGGCACACGGTGGATTTTCAGTTTTTGCTGGCGTTGGTGAAAGAACAAGAGAAGGAAACGATCTTTATCATGAAATGATAGAGTCCGGTGTAATAAAACCTGAAGGACCTGGATCAAAAGCAGCACTAGTTTACGGACAAATGAATGAACCACCAGGAGCTAGAGCTAGAGTTGCTTTAACTGGATTAACTGTTGCTGAATATTTTAGGGATCAAGAAGGTCAAGATGTATTATTTTTTGTGGATAACATTTTTAGATTTACCCAAGCTGGATCTGAAGTTTCTGCTTTACTAGGTAGAATTCCTTCTGCAGTAGGATACCAACCTACTTTAGCAACTGACATGGGAAATTTGCAAGAAAGAATTACAACAACTAATAAAGGATCGATTACATCTGTACAAGCTATCTATGTACCTGCAGATGATTTAACCGACCCTGCTCCAGCAACATCTTTTTCACATCTAGATGCAACAACAGTTTTATCTAGACAAATTGCGGAACTTGGTATTTACCCAGCTGTTGATCCACTAGACTCAACATCAAGAATTTTAGATCCAAGAATTGTTGGTGATGAACATTATAGAGTAGCAAGAGAAGTACAAAAAATTCTTCAAACGTATAAATCTCTACAAGATATTATTGCAATATTAGGAATGGATGAATTATCAGAAGAGGATAAATTAACTGTTGCAAGAGCTAGAAAAATTCAAAGATTTTTATCTCAACCATTTTTTGTTGCTGAAGTTTTTACTGGATCTCCTGGAAAATTAGTAGATTTAGAGTCTACAATAAAAAGTTTTGACGCAATCTGTAAAGGTGAATACGATCATCTACCTGAAGCTGCTTTCTATATGGTAGGAACTATAGAAGAGGCTATAGAAAAAGCTGAAAAAATGGCCAAGGAAGCTGCAGCTTAATGAGTGAAGAATATAAAATTGAGATAGTAAATCCAGAAAAGTCTTTTTTACAACGAGAAGATGTAATTGAAGTTGTAATACCAGCATTTGAAGGAGAAATGGGAATATTAAAAGATCATATACCGCTTATTTCTTTCTTAAAGCCAGGGATTGTTAAAGTTAATTTAAAGTCAGGTGAGGAAAATTATTATGTTGAAGACGGAATAGTTGAATTTAAAGATAATAATTTGTCTATTTTAACAAGTTCAATTTTTAGTTTGTCTGATTTAGATAAAAGTAAAATTGATCAACTTCTTCAAGAAGCTGAAAAAGATAGTAATCAGGAAAAAATTGATGATCAAAAAAGATATTTAATTGATCAAAAAATTAATGTTTTGAAATCACTTTCATTAAACTAATTTATTATATTTTTTACTTTTTTTTTAATTATTTCATAAACATCTAATTTAAATTTAACTACAACATCAGTGATTTTGTCTAACTCAATCCACTTATATTCTAAGAATTCTGGATGTTTTGTTCTTAAATTTATTTCGCTTTCTTTTCCATTAAATCTCATGAGAAACCATTTTTGTATTTGTCCTTTATATTTTCCTTTCCAAATAATCCCTAAAAGATTTTTAGGCAATTCATAAGTAGTAGTCTCATCAATTTCTTGAATTAATTCTACGCTTTCAATACTTGTTTCTTCTTTAAGCTCCCTCAAAGCTGCGGTTAAAAGATCTTCGTTATTATCTACACCACCTTGAGGCATTTGCCAAAAATTTTTAGGATTATCAATTCTTTTAGCAACAAAAACTTTGTTATCTCTATTGAGCAATATGATTCCTACCCCACTCCTTAGTGGTAAATTTTTGTATCGCTCCTCCATATAACTATCTAACCATTAATAAGTTTTAGTGCAAATTTTAGTTGATTGTCAGTTTCTGTATTAATTCTGAATTTATCATTTTCTTCCTCAACTACTATATCTGGAACAACTCCAACTTCAGAAATAGATTTTCCCGAGGGTAAATAATATTTTGATACTGTTAATCTGATTGCTCCTTTATTATTTAAAGGAATAATTGATTGTACAGAACCCTTTCCATAAGTATTTTCTCCGATTAGAATTGCTCTTTTATGATCTTTTAACGCACCAGCTACAATTTCCGAAGCTGAGGCTGATCCATAATTAATTAAAACAATAAGAGTGCCTCCATTTATAATATCTCCTTTTTTAGCAAACCATTTTCTATTTTCATTACTCTTTCTACTTTTTGTTGAAACAATTTCACCATTGTCTAAAAAAAAATCCGTAATTTTAATTGCCTGAGATAAAAGTCCACCAGGGTTATTTCTCATATCAAGAATAAAATATTTAACTTTATTGTCATTTTTCAATTTATTTATTTTTTCTTTTACTTGTTTACTGCTATTTTCATTAAATGAAGTTAATCTCAAATAACCAATATTATCATCAAATAATTTTGATTTAACTGACGCAACTTTAATAATTTCTCTCGTAATATTGAAGATGAATGATTTTTTAATTCCAATTCTTCTAACTGTAATTTTAATCTCAGAACCTACAGGACCTCTCATTAGATCTACAGCTTCAGTTAAAGATTTTCCTTGGACTTGAATATCATTAATTTTTACAATGTAGTCTCCTGCTTTTACCCCTGCTTTATAAGCTGGAGAATTATCAATTGGCGAAATTACTTTTACAACACCTGCTTCCATTCCTACTTCGATACCTAAACCACCAAACTCACCACTTGTTTCTGTTTGCATTTCCTTTAATATTTCTGGAGACATATATGAAGAATATGGATCCAATGATTGTAGCACACCATTAATAGCTGAATCCATAACATCGCTTTGGTTAACATCCTCTACATATTCTTTATTAATTTTATCCAAAACTTCACTGAATAAATCAATTTTATTATAAATGTTTTCATCACTTGAAAAAGCAGAGGTTCTAATTAAACTTAAAATTGTAAGAGTGAAAATTAGATAAAATTTAAATTTGTTTTTCATATCATAATTTTTTCTTTGGGTATTAGTTCTGACCACATTTTTTCTAATTCATAAAATTTTCTTTTTTCTGGATTAAAAATATGAACTATTAAATCAATTCCATCTACTAATTTCCAATCTTTACTATCTTTACCCTCTATTTTGCAATTAAATATTCCATTTTTAACAAATTGATCAAAAACTTGCTCAGAAAGTGCCTGTATATGTCTAGATGAAGTACCGCTGGCAATTATCATATAATCAGCAATTGTAGATTTTCCTTCAAGATCTATTGTTACTATATCTAAGGCTTTATTAGAATCTAAAGTTTCAAGGATTATTGATTTGAGGTTGGAAATTTTATCCATTAATTAGATTGAGATTACCAAATTTTTCTTATTTTAGAAGAAGAAATATTTATTTTTTTAAAATTAATATAATCTAATCCTCTTTTTCCAAATTTTTTATATGCGATTGATTTTAAAGATTTTGACTTATATTTATTTCTATCAAAAACTAAAATACTACAATTTTGTAAAATTTTTTGCCACTTATGCCACTTATGAAGATTTATAAGATTATCAGCACCCATAATAAAAAAAATATCTTGATTTTTATTTTTATTTTTTAAATAATTTATTAAATCAATAGTCTTATTTGATCGCACTCTATCTTCTAAATATTTTACTTTTATAAATTGATTTTTTCTAATTATTTTTTTTGAGAGTTGGATCCTTTTTTTTAAAGAAAATAAACTTTTATTTTTAAAAGGATTTTTTTTGGTAATTAACCAAATTATACTATTTAATTTATATCTTTTTTTTGCTTCTAGACAAATTTTTAAATGGCCTTTATGAGGAGGATCAAAAGTTCCACCCAATAAACCAATTTTTTTTTTAATTTTTTTTTCCAATTTATTTTCTAATTTGACCAGATCCATATACTTCGTATTTGTAACTTACCAATTGATTTAATCCTACAGGACCTCTTGGAGGTAATTTGTTAGTTGATATTCCTACTTCTCCACCAAATCCAAATTCTCCACCATCTGCAAATTGTGTTGAAGTATTGTGCATAGCTATAGAACTTTTTACATTTTTCAAAAAGTATATTGCAGATTTCTTGTTTTTTGTAATGATTGCGTCTGTATGCATTGTACCATATTTATTAATATGAATAACTGCATCTCCTAAATTTTTAACAGATTTTACTGAAACCTTTGATGATAAATATTCAGTAGACCAATTATTTTCTTTTGCAATTTTAGAAAAGCCTTTAAATACTTTCTTTATTTTTTTATCAGCGTATACAATACAGCCGTTAGAAATCAGTTTTTTTAAAATAGGATTTACAAATTTTTTTAATTTTTTTTCATGAATTAAAATTGTTTCTGTTGCACCGCATATACTTGTATTTCTAAGTTTAGCATTGTGAACTATTTTTATGGCTGAATTTAAATTTGCCTCTTTATCGATGTAGGTATGACAAATTCCTTCAAGATGCCCAATTATTGGTACTGAAGAAAGGTTTTGAACTTTTTTTACTAGATTTTTTCCACCTCTAGGAATTATTAGATCTATATATTTTTCCATTTTTGATAACAGAGTATCTACCAATTTTCTATTTCTACTACCAATAATCTGAACATAATTTGGATCAACTTTGTTATCTTTAAGTGCTTTACGAAATAAATTAGCAAGAATCTTATTAGTGAAATATGCCTCTGATCCTCCTCTTAAAATTACAGAATTTCCTGATTTAAAACATAAACTAGATACATCCGAAGTAACGTTTGGCCTACTCTCATAAATAATACCTATAACACCAAGTGGAATAGTAACTTTTTTGATTTTTAAACCATTAGGTCTTATAGATTGAGATAATGTTACATCAACAGGATCTTTCAATTTTCTAATAATTTTTATTGATTTAATTATTTGATTAATTTTATTAATATCTAAAATTAATCTTTTAAGTAAGTTTTCTTTTAAACCTTTTTTCTTAGCAAATTTAATATCTTTTTTATTTTGATTAACTATTTTAAACTTATTTTTATTAATTAAGTAAGCAAATTTATCTAAAACCTTATTTTTGATTTTAGTATCTATTTTTTTTTCAAATGCTTTTTTAGCATTTATACCAACATTTTTTAAATAATTATTCATCTATATTTCAACCATATCATCTTTATGAACTACTTCAGATTTAGTAACGTATCCTAATAGCTCATTTATTCTATTTGAATGTTGGCCCTTAATTTTAGATATTTCTTCTGAATTAAAAGAGCTAAGACCTCTAGCAAATTCATTCATATTTTTATCAGTAATTTTAATATGATCTCCTTTATTAAATTTCCCTTCAATATTTATAATTCCTGCAGCTAGTAAACTTTTTCCTTTTTTTAGGGCATTTATTGCTCCATCATCAATAATTAATTTTCCTTTTGGAGCAATAGATCCAATTATCCATTTTTTTCTTGCATCTAACTTGGAAATTTTAGGCAAGAACCATGTGCAATTATTTTTTTTATAAATATTACTAATTGGTCTATCGGATAAACCATTTGCAATAGCCATATAGCAGCCTGACAACTGGCAAACTTTGGCTGCATCAATTTTAGTTTTCATTCCTCCTGTTCCATAAATTCCTGTACTTTTACTTGCTACATTCTCAATGTTTTTATCTATATTTTTTATTTCTTTAATCAATCTTCCCTCTTTATATAATTTTGGGTTTTTTGTGTACAAACCATCTACATCGGATAATAAAAGTAAGCAGTCAGCACTTGAAATTTGAGCAACCCTAGATGCTAGTCTATCATTATCACCATATTTTATTTCGCTAGTTGCAATACTGTCATTTTCATTAACAATTGGCACAAATCCTAATTCAAATAAATTATCAAGAGTTCTTTTTGCATTAATGGCCCTTCTTCGTTGTTCAGTATCTTCAAGAGTAATTAGTATTTGAGATAAATTGATTTTTTTTGAATTAAATTTTTTTTTAAATAAGTTCATTAACTCTATTTGACCTATAGATGCAACTGCCTGACTCTTGTCTAATTTTAAATTTTTTTTATTTAAACCTAATTTTTTACATCCAAGAGCAATTGCTCCAGAACTAACTATTACTATATTTTTTTTTTCATTTTTTAATTTTTTAATATCTTTTATAAATTCAGATAACCATTTTTTCCGTAAAATACCCTTATCATTGATTATTAAGGAAGAGCCTATTTTTATTACAATTGTTTTAGAATTTTTAAGATACA